>JAEYVE010000247.1 GCA_023432025.1 Pseudomonadota bacterium | reverse complement strand
CTCGAGCTCTCTCCGAGTTTCGCGAGGGGCGCACGCAAGTGCTCACCAACGTCGGCGTGCTCACCGAGGGCTTCGACGATCCGGGAGTTTCGTGCGTGGCCATGGCGCGGCCGACTCGGTCCTCGGGGCTCTACGCGCAGTGCGTGGGCCGCGGGACGAGGCTCTCTCCTGGTAAGGAGGACTGCCTCATCTTGGATTTCGTGGATTTGTCGAGCCTCAGCTTGTGCACGCTGCCGTCGCTGTTCGGGCTACCGAAGGACCTGGACTTGCAGGGCGAGGACGTGGCCCGTGCGCGGCACGTTTGGGAGAGAATCGAGTTCGATCGGCCGGGCTTCGAGCTGGAGGCGGGCGCGGTCACCCTGGCGGAAATCCAAGAAAGAGCTCGCGGCTTCGATCCGCTCGGCTTGACGACGGACGACGAAGTGGGCGCCATTTCGGAAAACGCCTGGTTCTCCTTGGGGCGTCACGGGCTGGGGTTGCACTTCGCGCCACGGCAGGGTTCGGCGCGGGAGGTGGTGATTCTGAAGCGCGGCTCGCGCGGCAAAGTGTGGGAAGTGAGCCTCGACGGTAAGTTGATGAGTCGCTTCTCGCGTGTGGAGGAGGCGGTCGAGGCCGTCGACTACGAAATACGGCGCATGGGCAGAGCCTCCGCCGAATCCGCGCGACGTGAGGCTCCCTGGCGCGCAGTAGAAGCGCCGGTCCACTTGGTGCAAAGCCTGCGTTCGTCGCGGCCCCCGAGTAACCTGGCCGACGCGTTGCAACTGGCGGTGTGGGAGCGCGTCACGAGGAGTTGAGCAGGGCGCGCTGCCGTTCCCGCGGGGACGTCGGGGCACGACGGCGAGCCCCGTGAATCTCGTCAGCAGAACCGACCGGCCTCGCACACTTCGGGCGAGCCCGCGAGCGACGGCGGTTCACTCGCGGGCTCTTCGAACGGCACAGCTGCGTGGTCCCCGGGCGCGCGACTCCACGCGACGTCGATTACCAACCCAAGGCTTCGATCATCTTCTCGCCGTAGCGTTTGCCCATGAGAACGGTGGAGGCGTGATCGAAGTGGTATTGGTCCATGACCGAGGTGCCGCTTTGGGTAACCCAGTATCCCTCCGGTAGCAGATCCGCTGCTTCGTGAACTCGAACGTTGTGACCCGAGCAGCAGCCGCCGTTCGGAAGCTCGCCGAGAATGAAGGGAACGTCGTAGTCGATGCCCCAGGCTGCCTTCACCTCGTTGTAGAGCTGAACCACTTTCCCGGGCCACGCTTGCTGACCGTTGTCGGATTCGCCCTGGTGGAAGATGATCCCCGACAGACGCGCGTTTTCCGCCGTCTTCACCGCGGCAATCTTGTTCAAGATCATCTGGTGGTGCGCGCCGCCGGAAATGAACGTGTTGATGGACTCACCGCTCTCCGCGGTACCCACCAAACCGATGGTGTGTCCCTCGGGCAGCGCGTCCAGCAGCGTCTTGCCGAACCAGGTGCCAGGATCGACCACATTGTTCAGGTTCCAGCCCTTTTGGCCGGGACAGTCGTTCAGCGGAGGTTTGGCGGTGTTCCATTGGCCTGCGGTTTGACCGCAGCCGCCCCACACCTTGAGACGCTCGTCCGTATTCATGTCGCTGGGCTGGTGCGGGGCCACGCCGGCCATGTTCGACTGTCCCATCAGCATGAAGATGTGAAACACCGGGTCCGCGCTCTGCGTGCCGCCGGTTCCGTCGCCGCCCGTTCCAGCGGTGGTGCCGCCCGCTCCGTCGATACCTCCGGTGGCCGAACCGCCAATGCCCGTGGGCGCGCCTCCAGTGTTGGCGCCGCCGGTTGCCGCGCCGCCGGTTGCTGCGCCGCCGCTGCCGGTGGGGGCGCCTCCCGTCGCCACTCCGCCCACGCCAGTCACGCCACCCGTCGAGGCGGCCGCGCCGGTTCCGTCGGCGCTCCCCTCAGCGCCGTCATCGCTCGAGCTACAGGCGCTCGTCACGAGGAGGGACAAGAGCGGAACGAGCACGACGGGGACGCGGCGAGTGAGCGTACGAATGAGCTGGGTCATGGGTGGTGCGATAGGCGTACCCAACTCGGGCCTCGGTTTCTGCTCGGGACAACCTCTCAAAAGTGGCGCGAGCGCTTTGGAGAAAGGATGAAGAGCGAGCGGGGTGGATAATTGTGTTGCTGCTGAATGGTTCGCCGAAGTTGCCTGCAGGGCGGTTTGCGAGGAGCTCCGAAGAAGCAATCCGTGGAGCGCAGCTCGCGCCTGTCCGCGCTCAGAAGACGCTCGCTCCGTCGGCGGGCTCCACTCACAAATAACTCATGAAAGTCTGGCGTCGACTGCAACCGCACGGGCGTGCGCGGCAATAGCGACGCTCGCAGCGTGGGGTCTCATCCGCCACATGGACGGATGCGCCGAGCGATGCCTCTCGGGACCACCCCGACGAACAAGACGCCGTGTGCGTCGGTGAGCTCGAGAGGAGCGGGGACGTCCCGCTCTTGGCCCTCCGGGCGAGCGCCACGTCTTGGGCACGCCGCCTGGGAAGTGACGCAAAGTGTGCCAGGTTGCGCCGGGGGTCAAACATCTCCCGCACACAGCGAGCGATTTTCCTGGTACTTCCGAGTGGCACGCAGATTGCTCTGGATCCCCACATGCACTGGCTTCACTCGACGACCACCGCTCTCTCCCTTGCCGCGCTCGTTTTCCACGCCCGTTCCGCGGACGCATGCTCTGCGCCGCCGTGTACGCCGCTCTTTGCGACCCCCGGCTCCGGAGGGGACGCCGACACCGTTCCCGTCAACGCTCGCGGCGTCCGGATCGATGCAGGGGGTGAAGAGCTCGCGGTCACGCTGAGCCGCGTCGTGGGAGACAGCACGGAGATCGTCGAAACCACCGCGACCTCGCTGGGCGACGGAACCACGCTGCTCGAGCCCACGGCGGCCTTTCAGGTCGGAGAAAAGTACGTGGTGTCCGGTGCAGACTGCCACAGTGGGCAAGACCCGGATCCGGTGCCCACCTTCGGAACGTTCACGGTCACGGAAACGGCAGAGCTGCCGACCGCGCTCGGCACGACGGTGGCGGCAGCGCCGGTACGTGGCCCGCTTCGGGTGATCGGTGGCCCGGCCTGCTCGGAAGAGTTCGACGCGCACGCGGCGAAGGTCACCCTCACGCTGGACGAGTCCGCAAAGCCTTGGAAGAGCGCGCTCGTGTACGAGCTGTTCGTGGACGGTGAGGCCTATCGGGATTTCACGGTTGCCTACCTCGCCGGGGAAAACCCGTATCTCGCGGAGGCGACCGTCTACCAGCTGTGCGTTGACGGCGCGGACGGACTCGCTGCGGGCAAACACCAAGTTGCCTTCCACGCAACGCTTCCCGGATCGGACGTCGCTCTCGTCGCCACGAGCGCGGAGGTCGAGCTCGACTGCGGAGACGACGACGTGGGTGGCCCGGGCGGTTCCGCGGGCGCAGGCGGGTCGAGTAGCGGCGGCGGGAAAGCAACGGGCGGCTCTGCGACCGGCGGCACCACCACCGACGACGAGCCGGACACGACCTCGGGCGGCGGTCAGGGGAGCGACAGCTCCGGCTGCAGCTTCGGCGGCGTTCCAGCCGCAGGCTCTTTTGCTTCGGCGTTCGGCTCCTCGCTCGCCGCGCTGCTTCTGGGCGTCGCCGTGCGTCGTCGCAAGCGCCACTGACCCGAGCGCGCAGCAGCGCCCCTGGGCGGCCGAGCTCGAGTGTGGCTGAGCTCGAGGGGGCGCCCCCGACCCATTACTTGACCGCCGCGTCGGCCGTCGAAACCAGAGGAAGCTCTCCTCCAAGCACCTGGTCATGCCTCGGCGCGGCGAGTCAGCGCTCGTCCGCTCCCGCGGGCCAGCAGCGCGGCGCCGGGTCCGGCAGAGCCCACAAAGGAGACACTGGGAGGGCAACGCACCAATGTCGTTCGAGTACGCTCCCAAGACTGCTCGCAACGAGGTCGACGCCGTCACCGTGTCTAGGCCGTGGAAGTCGGGGCTCGAGGTCTTGCGCTCGTGACCCCGATCCCCGTCGCCCCCGTCGCTGTCGTGGAAGCGGCGCACCCCGTTCGGAGTCTGTTTCGTCTGCTCGCTCCGTATCGGGGACGCCTCGCCGCCTCGGTCGGCGCGTTCGTCGTGAAAGACAGCCCCATCTGGCTGCTTCCGGTCGTCACGAGCGCCATCGTCGACATCGTCGTGGCGGGGGGACCCCTGCGCAGCCTCATCGGCCTGGGCGTGGGCGCGTTCGTGCTCCTCATGCTCAACCTGCCGATGCACATCGTCTTCATTCGGCTGTTCTTCGGGACCAGCCGGGACCTCGGGGCGCAGCTGCGGAACGCTCTCACGCAGCGGCTGCAGAGCCTTTCCATCGGCTTTCATTCGCGATCGAACGCAGCCGTCATTCAGTCCAAGGTCGTGCGCGACGTGGAGAACGTCGAGCTCATGTTTCAGCAAGCAGGGCCGGCAGGTCTCTCGGCGTCGTCCGTGATCCTCGGCGCCGTGACGATGACGGCCTTCGCCGTCCCGCAGTTTCTCGTCGTCTATTCCATCACGGTACCGATCGCGGCGGTGCTCACCATCATGATGCGCAATCGCTCCGCGCGTCGGAACGAGGAGTTTCGGCGTGAGGTCGAGCGCCTCTCGTCGCAGGTCGGAGAAATGGCGAGCCTCATTCCGGTGACGCGCGCTCACGGTCTGGAGCATGTCGCGGCGGAGCGGGTCGCTCGCAGCGCTGAGGGCGTGCGTGATGCGGGTCTGAACCTCGATCTGCTCAACGGTCGTTTCGGATCCGTTACTTGGGTTGCGTTTCAAGTGCTCGGCGTCGGGTGTCTCTTGGTGGCGGCGGTGGCAGCGCTCGAGGGTTGGCTGCCGATCAGCGCCGGCCAGGTCGTGCTGCTCGGCAGCTACTTTGCGATCCTCACGGGCGCGGTCACCCAGCTCGTGTCGCTCTTGCCCGTTCTGACGCGCGGCAACGAGGCCACGAAGTCGATCGCCGAGGTGCTGCAAGAGCCGGACATCGAGCAAAACGAGGGAAAACAGGTGGTGTGGAGCGTGCGCGGTCGCATCACGCTGGAGGGGGTCGGCTACTCGTATCCAGGCGCGCCGTCTCCCGCGCTCACGGACATCGTTCTCGACGTCGCCGAGGGCGAAACCATCGCCTTCGTCGGCCATTCGGGCTCCGGTAAATCGACGCTGCTGAACCTCGTGCTCGGCTTTCTTCGCCCGACGGTGGGGCGCATTCTGCTCGACGCTCGTGACATGGAGAGCCTCGACTTGCGGACGGTGCGGCGCTTCATGAGCGTGGTCCCCCAAGAGTCCGTTTTGTTCGAGGGCTCGATTCGAGACAACATCACCTACGGCCTCGGCCGGGCGTCACACGAGGTGGTGCGCGCCGCCCTCCGCGACGCGAACGCGCTCGACATCGTCGAGGCGCTCCCCGAGGGGCTCGACACGGTCGTCGGCGAGCGCGGGGCGCGACTTTCCGGCGGACAGCGGCAGCGGCTCGCCATCGCCCGAGCGCTCGTGCGTGATCCGCGGATCCTGCTCTTGGACGAGGCGACCAGCGCGCTCGACTCGGAGTCGGAGCAAAAGGTGAAGGACGCGCTCGCGACGCTCATGCGTGGCCGAACGACGCTCGTCGTCGCGCACCGCCTCTCGACGATTCGTTCGGCAGATCGCATCGTGGTGCTCGACGCGGGGCGCATCGTGGAGCTCGGCACCCACGACGAGCTCTTGGCGGCGAAGGGTCGCTACGCGCGCCTGCACCGCCTGCAATCCGCTTAGGGACGACGCGCCATCTTGCGTGGTGCATCACGCGGCGCGTCGGCGAGAGCGCCCAGCAAGACGCGAAGCTCACGTCGCAGGTACGTGCCGAGCCGCCCGCTGCGAGAAAAGCACCACCAGAGCACCGCGCCTTGCCACTGCTGGACCAAGAGTCTGCCGAGCAGCTTCTGTCGCGTCGGTTTCGAGCACAGCCTTCGACCCAGCGCCGCGGCGAGGGTATCGCCCCAGGCCACGCCGCGCGCGCGGAGCAAAGGGTCCCGCAGGTCCTCGCGCAAGAGCAGGAGGCCTTGCGCGACCTCGTCGTCGCCGGGCCCGTAGCCCACCGACAGCCTGACGAGCAGCTCGAGCGCGCCCTCGGGGCCCGAAGGCGAGCGAGCATCCGCGGCGGCCGTCGCTTGATCGAGCTTGTCCCACATGTGGAGCAGGGCCGCGCGCACCAGCTCGTCCCGGGTGCCGAAGCGCTGCACCAGTGACGCGGGGGAGAGCCCCACGGACGTGCCCACCAGCGCAAAAGTGAGGGCCGAGGGGCCGTGAAGCGCAGCCAGCGAGCCCGCCGCATCGAGCACCATTTCGTCGGAGATTTTTCTCGGTCTTGCCACCGCTCCAATAGTAAACGTACATTCGTTTATCTAGCAAAGGAGAACTTCATGGCGCGCATCGTTGGGTACATCGCCTCCAGCTTGGACGGCTTCATCGTCGACACGGAAGGCTCGTTGGACTGGCTCACCAGTGCCGAAGCAGATCTTGGGGAACACGACTACGAAAGGTTCATGCAAGGCATTCGCACCGTCGTCATGGGCCGCGCCACGTACGACTGGCTGATCGAGTCGGGGACGCCATGGCCGTACGAACACAAGCGAGTCATCGTGGTCACGTCACGGCCGCTCCTCGAGCCACCGGGGGTCATCGAGGTGCGCACGGACGTGGACGCTTTGGTCGCGGAGCTCCGCGCGCTCGAGGACGGGGACGTCTGGATGCTCGGCGGCGGTCGGCTGCAGATGGCTTTCATGGAGCGGGGCGCGCTCGACGAGCTCGAGGTTTACGTCGCTTCGGCGCTCGTGGGCGGCGGCGCGCCGCTGTTCCCGGCGACGGGCTTCCGCGCCACGCCGACGCTACTTTCGGCCAAGTTCCTCGGGCGAGGCATGGCCCGGCTGCACTACCGCTTCGACGACGCCAGTTGAGTCGCGGGAAGAGCGAGCCTCCGCCGACGCTTCCAGCGCGGCGGAGGCTCGGGCGCGTGAGGCGGGCCGCGGCTCCGTGTCGTCCCTCAGGGGCAATAGGACGGGGTGGCGAGCTGGCTGCGAATTTGCGCGATCGTGTTGCCCCAGTCCGGCTTCGGATTGTACTGGCTGATCGACAGCACGCCGTCCGCGATGCGTGCGTTGATGTTGGACACGGTATCCCAAGTCGAATCGTGTCCGGCCGGGCTCCCGTTGGCGCCGTAACCCGTGTCCGCGAGCACGACCTTGCCCGAGGCGTTCCGCACGCCGGCCCAGGTCATGTTGTTCGAAGAGCGGATCAGGGCCGTGTTGCCCTGCGTGCTGCCGCCCGACGTGTTGGCGAAGGTAAAGAGGGACATGTCGAAGTTGCCGTACCAGTTGGCGCCGTGATCGCTGCCGTTGCTTGGCGCGACCCACGGCGAAATGTCGATGGAGAAATGCGCGTTCGGCAGGTGCTGTTTGATGGCGCCCACGAACTGACTCAGCATGGATGCGACCTCGGCGGGCGTCATCGGATCCGTCTGTGAGTCGTAGGTGTACTGATACAGGTCCGGCTCCATTTCGAAGACGATGGGGCGCGTCGTGCCGTAGCAGTTCGCGTAGCCCTGCGCGTAGCTTCGGTACACGTTCACGATGCTCGCCAGGTTCTGCTGAATGTACGCCGATCCGAAGTTACAGAGATCGAGCGGGCGCCCGTTCCTCTGTCCACACGTCGTGACGTTGCAGTCGCATTGGCCGTCGTGTCTCTTGGCGTAGAACGCCGCCACGTAGGCGACGATGACGGGCACTTGATTGCGGAGCACGCCGTTGTTCGGGTTGGTTTCGTCGCAGACGTACTGTTGGTCGAAGGCGTCGCTGAGGCCCATCCAGCCCGGCGTGAAAAAGTCGAGCTCGGGGATCATCGACGGGTTTTCCTTCGCCTTCGCGTCGATGGTGCCGAAGTGAAAGCGGCATTGGCTGAACACTTTGCCCGGACTGCCGCCCGCGCCGCCGCTTCCACCCGCGCCGCCGCCGCCCGCGTTGCTGCCACCGTCGCCCGCGTTGCTGCCGCCGCCGCCGCTCGTGGTGCCTCCCGAACCGCCACTGCCAGCTGCGCCGCCCGTAGCTGGGGAGCCGCCGACGCCGGAGGAGCCCGAGCACAGACCCGCGTTGCAGCTCTGTCCCGCCCCACACACGTTTCCGCACGCGCCGCAGTTCGAGGGATCCGTTTGGAACGTCTGCGTGCCGACGCACGCGCCGTTGCACAACGAGAGGCCGGGATCACACATGCAAACTCCCGCCGTGCAGAGCGAGGCGGAGGGACACGCCGTGTTGCAGCCGCCACAGTGTCGGGCGTCGTTGATCACATCCACGCAGCTCGAGCCGCACTGTGTTAGGCCGTCGGCGCAGGCGTCGGCGCACGCGCCAAGCGAGCACACTTGTCCTCCGGCGCAGGCGACGCCGCACTGCCCACAGTTCGCGCCGTCGCTCGCCAGGCTGACGCAGCTCGCTCCGCACGCCGATAGCCCGTCCCGGCAGGAGCAGGCTCCGCCCAGGCAAGACTGCCCCGCCTGGCAACTCACTCCACACGCCCCGCAGTGGTTCGGGTCGCTCGTGAGGTTCACGCACGCGTTCTCACACGGGCTGAGCTCGGACCTGCAAGAGCCAGGTGGAACCGAGGCGCCGCCGTCGTCCGCGGGGGCCTGGCAGCCATTGACCAAGAGCAGCGCCAAAGGGGCGAGAAGGCGAGGGCCGAAGGCGCGAACGGAGAAAGGGGTCATGGGTGGTCCATGCACAACCCCGACGAATCGATCACACGAGCTCGAGAAAACGTACGCGTGAAGCGGCTACGGTGGAAAATTCATGCGCCACTGCGGCGTTACGCGTCGCTACACGCCTTCCGGAGCTGCTCATAAACCGCTGGGTGGTTCTGGAGCTGATGGTGCAGGAGGCCGCCATGAGTGTGTACCTCGATGGGGAACGTGTGGCCTTCGGCCCGTGTTCCCGAAGCGCTCGGTACCCGGACCAAGAGGTCACCGACGAGCTGTCCCAGAGGGTGCGCCGGATCACGGGTGACGGTCGCGCAAATGAAGTAGTAGCGGGCGTTCGGCAGCAGCGGGATGGCTGTCATCTGAGGCGTGTCGAAGCAGTCGAGATCTCGTCCGAGCCAGTCTTCGTCCACCAGCGCGCCGCCGCGCACGTCTTTCATTCCCGAGCTTCGCCCAGCCAAAATGCGCGCGGGGATGCGCGTCCCTGGTGCATCGATGGCTCCGAGCGTCGCGGTGACGAGCGCGCCCAGCTTTTCGAGGGGCGCGCCGCGGTGCGGCGTTCCGATCGAAAACACTCGTTTGACGTGGCTGACCCAGCTTCGGTTCTCCAGGCTGGCGTAGTGGCACGCGCTCCGAGCGACGAGGCCGCCCATGCTGTGTCCCACGAGCAAAACTTCTTCGACGGGCGCAGGGAGGGCATCCACCACGCGCTCGAGCAGAGCGGCAAGCTCCCGGCCATTCTCCGAGACGTGACGCCCGGAGTTGTAGCGCAGGTAGAGAGGCGTGTAGCCGAGGTCACGTTCGAGCAACGCACCGAACGAGGCGCCCGGATCGCCGTAATAAGTGGCGCCATCGAAGCACCAGGACCACTCTGTGGCGCTCAGGCCATGAAGAAAGAGTGCGACGCGCGGTCGGGCAGTGCGGAGGGAGCGCGCGAGCTCCTCGGGCTCGTCCGGCAGGTAGCCAGCGCCGAAGCGGATCTTCATCCCGAGGTCGAGAGGGTTCTTGGCGCTGTGCAAGTAGTGACCCACGGTTCCGTTGAGGACACCCAGCGCGGCGTCGCTCAGCCAGGGAAGCGATCCGAAAGCGTCGGAGCGCAAAGGAAGCGCGGCGGGAGCAGAATCCCGGAGCTGTGACTGCGAGTCGAGCGTTTGCGAGTCGAGCGCGTCGAGCGTCGCGTCGGTGAGCTTTTGAGCCGCACGGTTCACGCCTCGAACGGTTCCGAGCACGCCGTCGGTGATGAGACGCCGCGTCTCGTCGACGTCCTTCGACACTTCGGCCAAAGGCTCGATTCGACCGAGCACCCTCATGACGGCGCGCGCCGACGACTCGTGGCCGTCGCGTACGAGCTCGGTGGTCCAGTCGACCGCGTCGTGCGCCAGAGCTTTGAGGCCACGCAGCATCTGCATGGGGCAACCGTACGCCACGGAAGGCGACCTCGCATTCTGCCTGGCGACTCTGTCCCGCTCTCGAAATGCACGGGCCTCGATGAGTCACGGGCGCCGCGGGGTCTTTTTTCTCCTGGTGGGGCAGATTCGCTAGCTCTCTAGCGGCGCTCGTGTGCGGCGCTCTCGCGAAGACCCAGAAATGACGTGAAAGTGTGGGCGAGACCGAGCGGCTCGTTTTGAAACGAAAGGCGGCTTTTAGGCGGGGGAGGTGATCCGTGGTACCTTTGGCGTTCTGGTTGTGGTGTCGCTTGCCGCGTTGGTTCGCACCGCTGTAGCCGGAAGCTCGGAGAGAGCTCTTCGAGTCACGGCAAAGAGGGAATCATGAGAGGCCGCAAACCAATATCGCCGGGCGCAGTCGAGGCTCAGCGTCGACGTGAACGAGAGGACAGCGCCAAGCGCCTTTCCGTGGAGGTCCCCGGGTTGGTTTCGCTTCGACTCGATATCGAAGAGAAGCGCCCCGGAGCGTCTTCGAGCACCCGGCACGCCAAAATCGTGGTCGTGGATCGCGCGCCAGCTCTCGTGGACTTGCCCTGCACGGATCCAGCGTGTCGGAACGGCGGCTATGAGCTCACGTACGAGGTGCTGCGCGGACTGCGCGCGCGAGAAACGCACTTTCAGGTGGACGCTCGCTGCGAGGGGCAGCTCGGCTCCGCCTCGTGCCACTCCGTGATCCTCGTGGTGGCCCACGCAGCGTACGCCGGTTGAGCGTGCTTCCCGAACGCGTTCGGTGACTGGCGTTCGGTGACTGGCGTTCGGTGACTGACGTTCGGTGACTGACGTTCGGTGACTGGCGTTCGGTAACTGGCGGAGAGGAAGCCCCACGCCCATTCCGGGCGTCAGCTCACCCGGCCGGTGGAGTCCACGCAACTGTATCGGAAATCGGAGCCGAATCGAGGACGGCACGGCGCCGAAACACGAAGTTTCGCATACGTCTCGACTATGAGTGTCGAAGATAGGGCGGACGGCGTCGGGCGGCGAACCATGACTCTCTCGTTGGCGGTGCTCCTCACCGCGCCGCTTTTC
This sequence comes from Pseudomonadota bacterium, assembly GCA_023432025.1. GTDB lineage: Bacteria > Myxococcota_A > Polyangia > Polyangiales > Polyangiaceae > NIC37A-2. The sequence goes on along the minus strand of JAEYVE010000247.1, from coordinate 55,457 downwards.
GGCTGCGGCAAGAGCCAGAGCGCGGAAACCACCGGAGCCACCTCGGCGGAGATCGCCGCCGCCAAGCCCTCTGGCGCCGAGGGCCTCACGGTCGGCTTCATCTACGTAGGCCCGAAGGACGACTACGGTTACAACCAGGCCCACGCCGAAGGGGCTTCCGCGGTTTCGTCGCTCGGCGGCGTGAAGGTTCGCGAAGAAGAGAGCGTGCCGGAGACGGTGGCGGTTCAGAAGACCATGGAAAGCATGATCAATCTGGACGGGGCCAAGCTGCTCTTCCCGACTTCGTTCGGCTACTTCGACCCGCACATCCTCAAGCTGGCGGACAAGTACCCCCAGGTCACGTTTCTTCACTGCGGTGGCCTGTACACCGAGGGCAAGCACCCCAAGAACGTCGGCAGTTACTTTGGCTACATCGACGAGGCCCAGTACGTGGCGGGCGTCGCCGCGGGGCTCACGTCGAAGACTCACAAGCTGGGCTTCATTGCGGCCAAACCCATTCCGCAGGTTCTCCGCAACATCAACGCCTTCACTCTGGGCGCGCGCTCGGTGAACCCAACGGCCGAAACCACGGTCATTTTCACCGGCGACTGGTCGTTGCCCGTGAAGGAGGCCGAGGCTGCCAACAGCTTGATCGATCAGGGCGCGGACGTGCTCACCTCACACGTGGACTCTCCGAAGGTCATCGTGGAGACGGCCGAGCGCCGCGGTGTATTCAGCTCCGGGTACCACGCCAGCCAAGCCAAGCTCGCGCCGCGCGGATACCTGACGGGCGCCGAGTGGAACTGGGCCGTCATCTACAAGAAGTACATCGAGGGGGTGCAAAGTGGGAAACCCTTCGAGCACCTCGTTCGCGGCGGCTTCAAGGAAGGCTTCGTCAAAATGTCGGAGTACGGCCCCGCGGTGCCGGACGAAGCCCGGCGCAAAGCAGACGAAGCAAAGGCGAAACTGACCGCCGGTACGCTCACGATCTTCAAGGGGCCGCTGAAAGACAACACCGGAAAGGAGATCCTCGCCGCCGGTACGGAGCAAGGGCAGACCGACATTGCTCTGGAGAGCATGAATTACCTAGTCGAGGGCGTGAAGGGCTCGACCAAGTAGCTCCCGCGACTGGTAACTCCCGGGATTGGGGAGTGGTTCAGCGGCCACGATGGACGCTGGACTGGTGGGGTGAGAGGGATGAGCGAGATGTGAGTCGGCGCGTCGAGGCGCGCTCTTGGAGGTCTTCATGAAAGCGGGCACGTCGCCTGTCAGTGTCGTGGTGCGCTCGGACTCCGGTGAGAGCTTCGTCCGGAGCGTGGTCCAGAAGGGAGCCAGGGGGATCGATGGCGCCTTGCTGCCCATCGCCGCGCTCGGCGTCTCGCTCGCGCTCTTCGGGGTTTTCGTCGCGCTCGCGGGGCACTCGCCGCTCGCCGTGTACTCGGAAATGTACCGCGGCGCCTTCGGTACCTGGTTTTCCTTCCAAAATACGCTCGTGCGCGCCGCTCCGCTCATGTTGACCGGTCTCTGCTGCGCGCTGCCCGCCCGGCTGGGTCTCATCGTCATCGGCGGCGAGGGGGCCGTCGTCGTGGGGGGCGTCGCTGCAGCCGTTACGCCGCTCCTCATGACCGGCTCGTCTCCGTGGGCCGTGACCCTCTTCATGATGGCCGCAGGCATGGTGGCTGGCGCCCTGTGGGTTGGAGCCGCCGGCGCGCTGCGCGCGTGGTGCGGAGTGAACGAAACCATCAGCTCGCTCTTGCTCTCCTACATCGCCATCGCGCTCCTGCACCACTTGGTCGAAGGCCCTTTGAAGGACCCCGCCAGTTTGAACAAGCCATCGACGGCTTACATCGGCGACGAGAACCTGCTGGGCACCCTCCCCGGATTGGACGTGCACTGGGGCCTCGCGTACGGCCTCGTGGCGTGCTTGGGGTGTTACGTGTTGATGAACGTCAGCACGTTCGGCTTCAGCGGCCGAATCGTGGGCGGGAACCCTCGCGCGGCGCGGCTCATGGGGCTCGACGTCGGCAGGTTGGTCGTCATCACGTGCGTCATCGCGGGGGCTCTCGCTGGCCTCGCGGGCATGGTCGAGGTTGCGGCGGTTCACGGCAAAGCGAACGCCTCTCTGGTGGCGGGCTACGGCTACACCGGCATCTTGGTGGCGTTCCTCGCTCGTCACAATCCGCTCGCGGTGGTTCCGGTCGCGCTTCTCCTCGGTGGCATCAGCGCGAGCGGCGGTCTTCTGCAGCGTACCTTTGGTTTGCCCGACGCAACGGTGAGCGTGATGCAAGGCATTCTGTTCGTGGTGCTTTTGGCCAGCGAGGTTTACCGCGGCAAGCTCGCGCTGTTTGGCCGCCTCGCGGAGGCGCGCTGAGCATGGACACCGCGCTCGGGTACTGGGGCATTCCGCTCGCCGTTCTGGCCGGCGCCATCCGAGTCAGCACGCCTTTTCTCTTCGTGAGTCTGGGCGAGTGCATTACGGAAAGGTCCGGCCGCGTGAACTTGGGGCTGGAGGGCACGCTGGTGATGGGTGCCATGTCGGGTTACGGCGTTTCGTACCTGAGCGGCTCCGCTTGGCTCGGGGTGCTGGCAGCGTCGACCGTTGGCGTGCTTTTCGGTCTCTTGCACGGCTACCTATGCGGGCTGCCGCGCGTGAACGACATCGCCGTGGGCATAGCGCTCATGTTGCTCGGCGTCGGCCTCGCATTTTTCCTCGGCAAACCCCTCATTCAGCCGAGCGCGCCACGTCTTCCGGCGCTCTCGCTCGGCTTCTGGAGCGACTTGCCCCAGGTCCGCTCTGCGCTGCAGGTGAACGTTCTGTTCCTGATCGGCTTGGCGCTCGCCCCCGCTTTGCGTTGGGCTCTCGAAAATACGCGCTACGGCCTCGTGCTACGCACCGTCGGCGAGAGCGCCGAAGCAGCGCGCGCCATGGGTTACGACGTAGGCCGCGTGCGCCTCTTGGCGACCGCAGCGGGCGGCGCGTTGGCGGGCGTCGGCGGCTCGTTTCTCTCCCTCTTTTACCCAGGCAGCTGGAACGAGGGGCTCTCGAGCGGACAAGGGCTCATGGCGGTCGCGCTCGTCATTTTCGCGCGCTGGGATCCGGTTCGTTGCCTGTACGCGTCGCTCTTGTTCGGCGGAGCCAGCGCGCTCGGTCCCGCGCTTCAGTCCGTTGGCGTGACCACGGGGTACTACCTCTTCAACGCGGCCCCCTACATTCTCACGCTGCTCATCATGGTGCTGAGCAGCTCGGCCACCCATACCTCCGCGGCGCAACCCGCGGAGCTCACCACCGTGCGCTGAGGCGCCTCACGAGGACACACATGGCACCACTACCCCACGGAGCGCCGTGACCAGCCCGGCGCTCTCTCTTCTGGACGAGAGCTCACCGGGCTCGGGGCTGCGCCCGGTGGGCGTACCGCCCAAGCTCGAGGCGCTCGGTATGACCAAGCGCTTCGGCGCGAACGTCGCGCTCGACGGAGTGAGCTTCGAGCTGCGCCCCGGCAGCGTTCACGCGCTCTTGGGAGAAAACGGAGCCGGCAAGAGCACCCTCGTCAAGTGCATCATGGGCTTTTACCAGCCGGACGCCGGCACGCTGTCCATTGGCGACCAAGCCGTCAAGGTACAGGGCCCGCGGGACGCGCAGCGCCATGGCATCGGCATGGTTTACCAGCACTTCACGTTGGTGGAGAACATGACCGTCGCGGAGAACCTCGTGCTCTCCCGCGCCAACGTCCCCGCCATCATCGACTGGAAGCGTGAGCTTCGGGGCATCGACGAGTTCTTGCAAACCATGCCCTTCCAAGTGCAGCCGCGGCGCGTCGTGCGGCAGCTCTCCGCGGGAGAAAAGCAGAAGCTCGAAATCCTCAAGCAGTTCTACCTCGGCAGTCGCGTCGTCATTTTGGACGAGCCAACCAGCGTGCTCACGCCGCAGGAAGCCGACGAGGTGCTCGGCATGCTGCGGCGAATGGCCCACGACGGCCGGGTGAGCGTCACCCTCATCACGCACAAGTTCCGCGAGGTCACCGAGTACGCGGACGACGTGACGGTGCTGCGGCGTGGGCAGCTCGCAGGCAAAGGAAAAACCAGCCAGCTTTCGCCCAAAGAAATGGCGGAAATGATGATGGGGCAGGAGCCGCCGCGGAGCTCGCTCACGCGCACGGCGCAAAGCTCGGAGCCGCCGCGGCTGGAAGCGGAGGCGCTCGTCGCGGAGGACGATCTCGGGCTCGCCGTGCTGTCGGGCGTCACGCTGTGCGTGCGACCCGGAGAAATCGTTGGCGTCGCTGGTGTGTCCGGAAACGGCCAGGACGAGCTCGTGGAGGTGCTCGCAGGGCAGAGACCGCTTCACGGAGGCGCCCTCCGCGTCGGCGGCAAACCGTACCGTCCGACGCGCGCGGCCATGCAAGAGCGCCGCGTGCGACTCTTGCCCGAGGCGCCGCTCAAGAACGCGTGCGTCGGCGTCATGAGCGTGGAGGAAAACATCGCGTTCCGCGAGTTCGACGGGCCGGGCTTCACTTTTTTGAAGTGGGCATTGCGGCGCGGCCCGCTGCGGCGGCGCGCGAAGAAGGCCATCGAGGAGTTTCGCATCAAAACTTCGGGGCCGGACGCGGACATCGGCTCGCTCTCCGGCGGCAACGTGCAGCGCGCGGTGCTCGCGCGCGAGCTCCACGGTGACGTGGCGGTGTTGATCGCGGCCAACCCGTGTTTCGGCTTGGATTTCGCGGCGGTCAGCGAAATTCGGTCGCGCATTCTAGCCGCTCGCAACGCCGGGACGGCGGTGCTGCTCGTCAGCACGGATCTCGAAGAAATCTTCGCGCTGTCCGATCGCATTCTCGTGATGAGCGAGGGACGCATCGTCTACGAAACCACGCCAGAAGTCGCGGACGTCACCACGCTGGGCAAGTACATGGCCGGGCACCACGGCTGAGCGCGCTCGTTCGGCGAGCTGCTCGACGCGCGCCGTGTTGAACCGGCAAGTTGGGGGCCGACGAAGCGACGCGACGTCCGTCGCGCTCATCGACGAGCGTCAGTGGGGCGCTGAGCTTTGGGGCCCAGACGACGAGCGTTCGTTCGACGCGCAGCGGCGTGGAGAGGTTTGGAGGCCTCGACGAAGCGCGGCGGAGCTCGTCCGCTCCCGCGGGCAGAGCGCTGCGCTCGATGTGCGAACGGCGCCGTAGTGCGGGAGCAACGCTGCTGAGTCGCTGATTGCCTTCCCCCCAATCCTGATTTCTCTTTGGCTCTTGCCGTCATTCCCCGCGCGACGAAAGCATTCGAAACTGAGCGTGATGGAATGATTTACTAACAAAAACAACGGGGAAGGTTTGTCGGACGACTGTAGTAGTGTCGCGACCATGAAATCGTTCGTCGTTATTTTCGGACTGTTTTTGACGGTGCTCTTGGTGCCGGGCCGCGCAGAAGCGAAGGGAATTCCGTTCATTTACAACACGGGTGAGCAAACGTTCGCGACGGGGCCTTTGCCTCCGCCGCTCGACGCCGAGCCGCAGCTCGCGGGCTTCGAGGCGGGCTACCTGTGCCAGGTCAAGGGCGTCATGTGGTCGTACTTTTCGGTGACCGACTGCAAGCCCGTCGTGTTCAAGGACGACACGTACATGGACGATCCGGAGATCGTCTCGGTGATCACCGCCAAGTACACGGAGGCCGATATGCAGCGCGGCATTTGGGGCCGCTTCGGCTGGATGCTGGGCGCGCTCATCATCCTCGCGGGCGGCTTGATTTGGGCAAAAGAGGCCCTCACCGGAAAGAGCGACGAAGCCGACGAAGCGGACGAAACCGCGCAGTGAGCGCGTAACGAGCGAGGGTGGGCCAGAAAAATCTGCCCACCCCCGCGTTGTCCGTCCGCTGCCCGAAAGAAGAGACGTTGAAGTGCGTCGCTTCAGCGACCGACGAAGCCGAGTGTCCAGTCGTTCAGAACCGGTGTAGCGCCCGTCGTGCTCGCGAGGTTGGCTCTCAATCGCACCGCGGGAACGCTGGCCAATACAGCCGATAGATCGGTTCCCGAAGTAACACCCGCCGCGAGCACCGCATCCGAGTCGTCCAACACGTCGACGGTGAGCGAGGTGCCGTCCGGCGTCGTGGACGAGAACGTCAGCGTGTCCCAACGACAGGCGCCGGACGGTGAGACGAGGTCGGAGAGCGTGCTGCCCGCGTCGACGAAGGGGCCGCGCGTGAAGCCCACCTCCGGGGAAACCTCGCCGCTGCCGGACAGCATGAGGTAGTCCAAACGGATCCGCCCCTCCGCGCCTGCGCCGCCCGCGCCCCCTGAATGGTTTGAGGCGCCGCCTGCGCCGCCCTGGGCCGAAATGAGGCCCTCGTTGATGAGGTTCATTGCCTTGAGGAGGATGGCACCACCGGAGCCACCGCCCCCACCGCCGCAGCTGCCGCCACCGTCGCTTCCGCCTGCGCCGCCATCGACACGAAGAGCGCCCGCCGCTCCGATCGCAATGGAGGGCGCGACGACGGAGATGACACCGCCGCCGCCGCCGCCGCCGCCGCTACCGCAGTCCCATCCGCCGGAGCCGCTTCCGCCTCCGGACCCGGCCGTGAGGAGGGCAAGCTGAGGCGCGCCATAGCTGATGCCGCCGCTGCCCGCTCCGCCCGCGGAGCTCGAGCCGACCTGAGCGTGGCCTCCTCCGCCGCCTCCGAACCAAACGGTTCCGCCGGCGCCGGGTCCCGCGCCAAAGCCGGGCAGGCCGGGAAGCTGGCCGCTGGTCGAGGAGAAGACGCCGCTTCCGCCATTGCCGCCGCCGGCGCGGCCGAGCCCGGCCAGGCCGAACGTACCGAAGGTGACGCCGTTTCCGCCTGCGCCGCCGCGCGCGTCGAGCACGCCCTGGACGTCGAAGGTACCTGTCGCGCGAATCACGAGCGGCTGGTCTCCGGTCACGGTGACCGTGACGCCGGCCGGAATGGTCACGTCGGTGAAATCGTAGGTTCCGCCTTCGAGCGTCGTGTTTGCGGTGGGACTGAAGTCTCCGTCCGTTCCAGAACCGAACTCGAGTGCCGAGGCGAGCGTGACCTGGTCCCCCGCCGTAGCCACGTTCGTGTTCGTGTTCGCATCGAAATCTGCCGTGGTTGTCTGGGACAAGGCCGCGAGCGTGGGCGCGCTTTCGACGACCGTGGTGCTCGGCTCGCTCGCGCAGCCGTTCACGGTGACGACCAACGAGTAGGTTCCGGCGTCGCCGGATCCAAAACTTTCGAGGACCGGATTCTGCTCGGTCGAGGTGAAGCCGTTCGGGGCGGTCCAGGCGTACGTGGCGTTTTCCACTGTCGCTGCGGTCAGCGTGACGCTGGCTCCGTCGCACGCGGGGCCGTCGTTGCTCGCCGCGGCGACGGGCGGCTCTGCGCAGGTGTCCCCCGTTCCGCCCGTACCTCCCGAGCCACTTTCGCCACCGGAGCCGTCCTTGCCGCCGGAGCCGTCCTTGCCACCGGAGCCGTCCTTGCCGCCCGTTCCGCTTTCGCCGCCGCTACCGGCTTCGCCTCCCGTGCCGTTTTCATCATCGGTTGCCGAGGTGGCGCCGCCACATCCAACCAGGGCCAAGAGCAAGAGGGACGGAGCCAGTCGAAGTTTGCGCATGAGGGAACATTGATATCGAACAGCTAACTTCATCACCAGCGCCGGCTGGGTCGCACGACGCTCGCGATGGTCGTTTTCTCCACAAATGTGCGACGGTCTGGGTGCTGCACCTCGCCCACCTGCTGCGTCATTGCGGCAGATGAACCTCCTCGAGGTCGAAGCGCGCGAGCTCTTAATGGCAACTGCTCAGGACGAAATGACTTCTACGCTGAGCGGAGAACCCACGGCGCGGTAGCGATACGTCACGCGCACGACGGTGCCTGCGCGCACCTCCATCGGTTCGGGCAGTCGGTAGACGGGCGCGCGCCAGCTGGTGTCCGTCGTAGCGTCGCCGGGGCTCGTCGAGATGGTTTCGTGCTCCGTGAGGCGCGCGCGAAAGGTGATCAACACGCCGTCGAAGGCGCCGTCCGTGTCGCAGACGATGTCCGTGCTCGCTTCGACGCCGCACGTGCTCACGTGGGCGACGTCGACGGAGCAGAGCTCTCGCGTGGGAGCGAGGGCCGGCCAGACTCGAGCGTCGTCGGGATGTACCCAAAATTTTTCGTAGCTCGGGGCCCGCACGGAGGGGAGCGCAGAAAAATCGATGCCATAGAGGTGCGACCAAAACTCCGCGTTGTCTCGGGTAAAAAAGCGCTGCTCCGTTTCTTGCTCGGGGAGGTGCAAGAGCGTGCAGTCGATGGCGAGGTGGCTCGGCAAATAGCGCGCATTCGGCGCGAGCAGGCGGGCCGCCGCGTCCGCCGTCGTTTCGAGCATCTGTTCGGCAAAGGGCTCGCTCCCGATGATTTCGCTCACGAGCAGGGTGGCCCGCTCGGGGAGCTCGATCTGAGTGGACCAGCCGCGAATCAGCGTGACTCTATCCGTGAGCCCATTTTGCGCGATCATCGCTTCTGCAGCGTCCGCTATGCCGACGCCCTCCACGGCGTAGACTTTGCTAGCGCCCGCCTGCGCCGCCGCAATGGCCAAAATGCCGGTGCCCGTGCCGATGTCGAGCACCACGTCGTCGGGGCGCACCGCCGCGCGTACTGCGCGCAGGTACGTTTCCGTGCGCTGCACGTCGTTCAACATGAGCGTGTGTTGGGTCGCGCCAGCGAAGTCCAGCTCCTGCGTGCCCAACCGGGACGACGTGGGCGCGTGCGGTACCAACACGCCGAGCTTGACGAGGTCGTGAATGCTGTGAGCGGCTTCGTTGCGCAGCGTTCGATGGGTGGGGTCAGGGTGCAGCCGTGAGAGCGCCTCGGACACCTTGCGGGGGCGCGCAAAGGCGCCCAGGAGCGACAAACAGCTCAGATCGAAGGAAGTGTGGACGGCTCCAACGACGACCTCCACGGACTGATCGCGTGTGCGGAAAATGAGCCCCGGCGCCACTTCCAGGACAGTGTCCGCGTCCAACGCCGTCGTTTCCCTCGTCACCGGCTCCGCCTATTCCGAAGCAAACGATATTGCAATGAAATCCTTGCGGACGAGTCGGCCGCTCCGACGTCGGGCACAGCGTCACATTTGCGCCTTTGGCTCGAGTTTGGTCCAGCGCCCCGGACCGAAACCGTGCTAGCGGAGCGCCAGCATGCGTGTCCCGGATGAGCTCAACGCCCTCGTTGACGACGGAATCATCGACGAGGTGGTTCGACCCTTGATGAGCGGCAAGGAGGCCCAAATCTATTTGGTGCTCTCCCAGGGACAAGAGCGCGTCGCCAAGGTGTACAAGCAGGCGCATCAGCGCAGCTTCAAGCACCGCGCCGACTACACGGAAGGACGCCAGGTGCGCAATTCGCGCGACCAGCGCGCCATGGCCAAGCGCTCCAAGCACGGCCGAGAGCAAGACGAGGCATCGTGGCGCTCGACGGAGGTCGACACGATGTATCGCTTGCACGGCGCGGGCGTGCCCGTGCCCACCCCTTACCACTTCGTGGATGGGGTGCTCGTCATGGAGCTCGTGACGGACGAGTTCGGGTCGCCAGCGCCACGGCTGGGCGAAGTCGACTTTCGAGAGCCGCGCGTGGCGACGCAAGTTTACCACACCCTGCTCCGCAGCGTGGTTCAGATGCTTTGCGGCGGGGTCGTTCACGGCGACTTGTCGGAGTTCAACGTTTTGCTCGGCGCGCGCGGCCCGGTCGTCATCGACTTTCCGCAAGCCGTCGATCCGTCCAAGAATCAGAACGCGCGTGCCCTCCTCGTTCGGGACGTGGAAAACCTGCATCGCTTTCATCAGCGCTTCGTGCCGAACGCTCCGCGCTTGCCGTACGCGCAAGAAATGTGGGCGCTCTTCGAGCAAAACCGGCTCACGCCCGACACGCGCTTGAGTGGCCGGTTCCAGACGACGCAGACCCGGGTGAATACGAACGCGGTCATGGCGCTCATCGATGACGCCAATCGAGACGAAATGCGGCGGCGCGGCGGGCACGGGGGCGGACCTCATCAGCGCGGCGGTCAGGGGGGTGCACCTCGTCAGCGCGGCGGGCAAACGCACGTCGCGCAGCCGTCCGCTTCGCATCCTTCCGGAACGGCTCCGAAAGCGCGCCGCGTGGAAATCACCGTCGAAAAAATTGCTCGTCCGAACGCGTGGCGCGGAAAGTCGGAGTCGAGCCCGCCACCTGGCCGTTCGCCACAAGCCAATCGCGGGGGACACACCTCGCCTCAGGGCTCGCGCCGTCCGCACTCCACGCGCCGGCCCGGTTGAGGCACTCGGCGCTGGGTTCTGGTTCGCGGAGGAGTGCTCTTCCCGCGAACCTGGACACGGCGCGGTTCGGAAGTCAGCGTGTGTTGCATGGCCATCTTCGGTTGGGCCGTGCTCATCGGCGTCGTCGCCGGCATGCGCACCATGACGGCTCCCACGGCGGTCAGCTTTGCGGCGCACGCGGGGTGGCTTTCGCTCGGCGGAACCTGGCTCGCCTTCTTCGGCTACAGGTTGACTCCGTGGGTCCTCTTGGTGCTCGCTCTCGGAGAGCTCATCGTGGATTTGCTGCCTCGCACGCCGAGCCGCAAGGTTCCGGCCCAGTTCGTGGCGCGGCTCGTGAGCGGCGCCGTGTGTGGCGCCGCCGTCGCGACGGCGACCGGCGAGGGGACCCAAGGGCTCGCGGCGGGCGTGCTCGGAGCTCTGCTCGGCACGTTCGGGGGCGCGGCTTTGCGCGAGAAGCTGGCGTCCGCTCTGAAGCAGGACGGCCCCGCAGCGGTATTGGAGGACGCGCTCGCGGTAGGCGCCGCCCTGCTCGTCATCTCGACCCTCTCATGAGAGAGATGGGTGAGCGCCCGGGACGAGCACCAGGCTCGCCAGCATAGGGCGATCCAAGTAAGCTCTCCGGCGCAGGCGAAGGGACCTGCTGGGAGTGCTTGATGATGAGTCCTGGAGACAAAAGGGACGGATCCGTCGAAGCAGAAGACTTTCGCGTCCTGTTCGAGGCCTCTCCGGACGTCCTCTTGGTGCTCTTGCCCGACGCCCCGCGCTTCACCATGGTCGCGGCCACGGACGCGCGGCTTCGCGCGACGCACACGACGCGGGAGGGCACGCTCAGCCGGGGTTTGTTCGAAGTGTTCCCGGATAACCCGGACGATCAGGCGGCGACCGGTACCCACAATTTGCGGGCCTCGCTCGAGCGCGTCATCAAGACTCGTCAGGCGGACACGATGGCCGTGCAGCGGTACGACATTCGTTCGCCGGACGGCACGTTCCACAGCAAGTACTGGAGCCCCAAGAACATCCCGGTGCTCTCGCCGAGCGGCGAGGTGAAGTTCATTTTGCACCGGGTGGAGGACGTCACCGAGCTCGTGGGGGCCAGCGAGCTTGGGCAAGAGCTGCGCGACCACAACAAGCAAATGGAGCGCGAGGTCATCCAGCGGAGCCGCGAGCTGTCGGTAGCCGTGCAGAGCTTGCGCGAGGCCAACGCGAAGCTGGGTGAGCTGGACGCGGCCAAGACGGCCTTTTTCAGCAACGTCAGCCACGAGTTTCGCACGCCACTCACGCTGATTTTGGGGCCTCTCGAGGCAGCGCTCCTGCGCTCGGAGGGCTCTCTGTCGCGCGACGAGATCAGCGCCGTCCACAGAAATGCGCTGCGGCTCTTGCGCTTGGTGAACACCCTCTTGGACTTCTCGCGCATCGAAGTCGGTGGGCTGCAGGCGCGCTTCGTTCCCACGGATCTCGCCGCGCTCACGGCAGGTCTCGTCGGTGCGTTCCAGTCGCTCTTCGAGGAGGCCGCGCTGCGCTTGCTCGTGCGCATCGAGCCGCTCCCCGAGCCGGTCTACGTCGACCCGGTGCAGTGGGAGAAAATCGTTTTGAACTTGGTCTCGAACGCCTTCAAGTTCACCTTTGCCGGAGAGGTCGAGGTCGCGCTCGAGTGGCGCGGAGACCACGTCGAGCTCTCCGTGCGTGACACCGGCACGGGCATCCCGGAGCAAGAGCTGCAGCGCGTCTTCGAACGTTTTCATCGCGTGCAAGGCGCCAGCGGCCGTAGCCACGAAGGCAGCGGCATTGGCCTGGCGCTGGTATCGGAGCTGGCCCAGCTGCACGGTGGCTCCGCTCGCGTCACCAGCGTGTTCGGTCAAGGCTCTACGTTCCTCGTGACCCTCCCCACGGGCTCGGCGCACCTGCCGCAGGATAGAATCGACCTCGAGAGGAGCAGCTCCACCCCTTCCTGGGCGCTGCGTGGACAGGTGCTCGAGGCCCAGGGCTGGGAGCCCCCACCGTCGTCGTGGCCGGCGAGTTCGAGCGCCGCGGAGGCCGAATCACAGCCCGCACCCGCGCGCACGCCGGGGCGCATTTTGGTGGCGGAGGATAACTCCGACATGCGCGGTTACGTCGCGCGTTTGCTGTCCGAGCACTGGGAGGTCGAGACGGCCGTTGACGGGCAGGCCGCGCTCGAAGCCGCGCGCCGGAGGAAGTTCGACCTGATCCTTTCCGACATGATGATGCCGCGGATGGACGGCGCCGCGCTGCTTTCCGCGCTGCGCGCTGATCCGCAGCTCAAAACACTTCCCGTCATCCTCATTTCCGCGCGCGCTGGCGAAGAAGCGCGCCTCGAGGGGCTCGAAACGGGCGCGGACGACTACCTGGTCAAACCCTTCGGTGCGCGGGAGCTTCTGACGCGCGTCAACACGCACCTCGAAATGGCGAGGGTACGCCGAGCCGCCGTCGAGGCAGCGAGCGAGCTCGCCACGACCCGGGCACGTCTGGTCGAAGAGCTCGAGGCCAAAAACCGCGATTTGTCCGCGTCTTACGACGCGCTTGCCGCCACGCAGGTCAAGCTCGTTCAGGCCGCAAAAATGGCCTCGCTCGGCGAGCTCGTGGCGGGAGTCGCCCATGAAATCAACAACCCGCTCGCGTTCTCTTTGAGCCACTTGGCGAACATCGAGCGGTGGCTCCACGAGCTGCAGGTTCAGCTCGGGGTCGAGCTCGACGTGGGCGCTGGCGTACGGTGGCGCCGGCTCTTGGACCGCGCTCGCGAGACGAGAAGCGGTCTGCTTCGAATTCAGGAGCTCGTGCAGAAGCTCCGCACCTTCTCGCGGCTGGACGAGGGGGAGCTCAAGCGCGTGAGCCTGCGCGAAAGCGTGGAGTCGGTGTTGACCATCCTGGGTCATCGCTTGAACGGACGAATCGAGGTCGTCAACCGTTTCCACGAGCACGACGTCATCGATTGCTACGCTGGGCTCTTGAATCAAGCGCTGATGAACTTGCTGAGCAACGCCATCGACGCCATTCAGGGCGCGGGCACCATCGAGATTGCGACGAGTATCCAGGCGGATTACTTCGTGGTCAGCATCACGGATACGGGGTGCGGCATTCCCGCGGAAATCCGGGACCGCGTCTTCGAGCCGTTCTTCACCACCAAGGGGCCGGGAGAAGGCACCGGTCTCGGTCTGTCCATCACGTACGGCATCGTGCAAAAGCACGGCGGGCAAATCGAGCTCTTGGCCGCCGAGAGCGGCGGTACGCAAGCGGTCCTACGGCTCCCTCTGGAGCAGCGCCCCAACTGAATGATGCGAAGGCACCTCGATGAGCGTGGTGTCGTGGTCTCTCGGCGATCTCGCGACAGAGGAGTAGCTACGCCGCGCCTCCAGCGCGCGCCGCGCGCGCCACCTTCTCGAGCGTGTCCCAGGTGCGGGTCGTCACGTCCTTGCCGAACGTCTTTTCGATGAGGACCATGAAGACGGGGCCTTCCTTGCCGGGAACATAGGTGCTGAAGAGCTCCCGACCCTTGCGCGCCAAGATGCGCGCCTGGTCGAGGGCAATGGGCAGCTTGGGCGCAGTCTTCGGCTCGTCGCGCAGAAAGGTGACCACGCGTTTGTCTCGTGGCGTGAGGCGCGCGCGGCCGTAGGGGTTGGACGCGAGCAGTGCTTCGAGCTCCTCGGCGGAGCGGACGAGGGTCAGAAACGTCTTGCCGACCGTCTTTTGCAGGGCCGCTTCGGCCTTGCGCTCGAGCGTGGTGGTGTCCGCGCGAGGCGCGCTGAACACCACGTTGCCGCTGCCGAGCACCGTTTTTACTTCGGTAAAACCAGCGGCTTCGAACGCCGCCTTGAGCTCCGGCATTTTCGCGGTGGTCGGTCCAACTCCGCGCAGGAACGCTGCATAACGTGGCATCGCCTGGAGCATAGCGCCTCCGCCCGAAAGCGCGCAGCCGTCGAATCTGCCTTGGAGCGTGTGATACGTTGCGTGGTGAGGTGATGGATTCATGAAGCGAGCGAGACACCCAAGACCACTTTGGTTGGGAAGCGTCGTCCTGGCGCTGAGCGGCTGCGGCAGCGGCGGCGACGCGCGCGACAACGGCGTGGAGAGCGGAGATGGCACCGTCACCGAACCTTGGTTGAGCTTCTGTACGGCAACCTTCACGGAGGACACCCCCATCGTCAGCCCGTTCGACGAGGTGTTTTTCACGGCTCGTGCCGGGGATGAATTCCTTCTGTCGTACTTCGACGACACCTTCGACGCTCGTGCTGAGCTCCTCTTTTTGACCTCTTCCGGCCCCGATTGGTTCGAGGTGGAACCGCGCGCGGATGGGACTTGGCCGTTTGCGAGTCGCTGCGGCATTGGTGAGGGCGAGCCGTACGCCGCCGTCTTCGCGGACGTCAGCGTGTTCGCAGAGCAGGAGCTGACGACGAAGGTTTGCGATCTCAGCGCAGGTTCGGCGCTGCCCGTTGGCAACGGCGGAAGTGGGCACTCGCTCGTTGGAACGAGCGGCGAAGCAACCATCTACAACGTGATCTTGGGTCCGTTTAGCGCGGAGTGTGGAGGGCGCTCGGACGGCTACATTCGCGTTCCGCGCACCGAGTCGCTCGGCTCGACGACTTGGCTCGTCCCCATCGCCCACGTTCTTGCTCCTCCGTGATGGCTGGCACTACCGCGTGGCCTGTGCGGCACGCGCGCCCCGAGTCCGTCGCCCGCACCGCGCCTGTTACTCACGACGGGTGACCGAGGTGCGCCTGCAGCAGCAGAGGCCTCTGCTGCGCACTCTTCGAACGCCTTTGCAACCTCCGCGTCGCGACACTCGCCGAGCCTGGGAATGTCCAGCGGACCCCAGATGCCGCGCACCCAGCGACTGCCCTCCGGATCGAGGGCGAGGAGCGGCTCCAACTCGCCATCGACGACACGACCGAAGGACCGAGCACCTGCGTAGTAGAGAACCCCGTCCTGGCCCCACAAGCCGGGCTCCGTCAGCGTTGGGGGCGGCGCCGTATCGAGCCGCGTCCAACTCGTTCCGTCGAAGTGGTGAAGCTGTACTCCTTGGGCTCGAACGCTTCTTCGCACAACGGTGAGAGGCTGTTCTTCCAACCCGGCTCACCGAGCAGCGCGTCCAGGGAACGTAGCATTCCGTTACGCTACGGGGCGACCTTGTGCGTTCACAAGGTGGCCCAAACGACACCACCGTGATGGCGACCTGCCGTCTGGCTTCGTGTGCCCTACGAGCCGTTTACGTAAACCCTCGCGTGCTTCTGTTCGTGGGGGGACTGGGAGTAGTGATGATTCATCATGCACTTATTCCCCCTGCGGAGTGTGACGACCATTGGCTCATCGTCGGCCCGAGCCAGGTCTCTGGGGCGCCTCGCCGGTTTGGTCGGAATCGCGTGTGCGCTGTCATTCGGCTGCGACGACGACACTGGAAGTGGCCTCGACGGGTCGAGCACCGGTGGCAGCAGCGCGACGGGTGGGGACACTTCGACGGCGGGTGAGAACGCGATGGGGGGCGAGAGTTCGATGGCGGGAGGCTCGTCGACGGGCGGCACTCCATCGGCGGACGGCGTGGTGGGTTACTTCTTCGGCCCCATCGGCTCCGAAGTGAGGCTCTCCGTCGGCAGCCAAGCGCTCCGCGCCGAGGTGGCGGCACCGGATGGTGCGGAACCGATGGCGTACAACGCGTCGGTGTTTCAAACCCCCGAGGTCCTCGACCCGTCGGCGACCTATGAGGTGTCCGTCACGGCGGCCACGCGGGGGCAGCTCTGCGGGGTGTTTGCGGGGGCCGAGGGCACTGGCGAAGAGCTTTCGGGGGTCGGCGCTATTCGCATTGGTTGCGAATGGGGGTTCGACTTGGTCGGCCGCAGCAGCGACGACCAAGTGCTCGCCTACAGCAACAACTCGAAGGACGTCGTCGTTGGCGGCTCGTCGCGGGCGATCGGAGGAACCGAGCCTCTCGGTGACGGCCGCGTTGCCGTCTTTCGCTCGAGCGAGTCGGGCCTCGTGGCGGGCGCGGGCGCGTACGAGAACATCTACGCGCGCGACAGGCTGACCGGAGTGAGCTACCTCGTGTCTCGCGCCCACGATGGAGGCGCTGCAAACGGCAGCTCTTGGCGCCCGGCGGTTTCGGCCAATGGTCTCTTCGTCGCTTTCCATTCGTCTGCAACCAACCTCGTGGAAGGCGACACGAATGGGGTGGACGACGTGTTCGTCTGGTCGGCTCTCGACGAAACGTTGACGCGCGTGAGCGTTGGACCGGGCGGTGAGGAGGGCAACGGTGCGAGCCGCGACGTCTCGATTTCCGGCGATGGTCAGGTGGTCGCGTTCGTCACGGGCTCGACGACCGTCGTGCCCACGGCGGACGATGGCCAGAGCACCAGCAAGGTCGTGCGCATCGACCTGAAAACGGGCGAGCGCAGCGTGATTTCGCGAAACAAAACGAGCGGCACTCCTGCGGACGCGTCTTGGCCGATGCTCTCCGAGGACGGCAATCGTCTCGTCTTTTATTCGTATCGGGACGTCGACGGCGACCTGAATCCGTACCACTGGGACATCTTCGTTTACGAGCACGATACCGGAAACCAATGGTCGGTGAGCCAGACGCAGAGCGGCGCCAACCGGAATCAGGGGTCGGAGAGTGTCAGCGGCGTCGTTCGGCCGAGCATCTCGGGCGACGGCAAATGGGTGACCTATGGCACGAGCGCCACGAACGTCGTGCCAGGAGTGACCGACTCGCAATGGCATGTCTATCTCGTGGAGGTCGACGCTTGCAGCGGAGAGGGCTGCAACGTCGTCGTCGTCGACCGCCACCGAGGAGCGCTGGCCGACAAGGCCGCAACCAGCGGCCGCGCCACGCTCACGCACGACGGAAGCTACGTCGTGTTCACCAGCGTCGCGTCCAACCTCGGCGTCGACAACAACAAGAAAACCAACGCTTTCGTGTACTCGCGCGAAGAGAACACTTTGGTCCCGCTCACGACCATCGGCGAAGGCTACGGCGGCACCTACACGGACGCAGTGGTCTCTCCCGACGGCGGCTACGTCGGCGTAGGCGCCTACCTGGAGCTCGATCCGCGCTTCGATACGGATGGACTCTTCGTTGCGTACACGGGGCTTACGAACGCGTTTTCGTGGCTGACGGGGGCGATTGCGGGGGAGTAGAGGGTCCGAGCTTCGACGAATGAACGCTCACCGAGACCGTCCTGGCACTTTTCGTACCAGAGGGGCGGCTTCAGTCAGCTCGTTGCTAGCTTTTTCGAGCAGCTCGAGCGCGTCGTGACTCGAGGGCGGCCCGAGCGCGGCTCAGTGCATCGTCGGCCGAGACGGTCCATGCCGTCGCTGCTCGGAGCGTTTCCACGCGTCCCCGTATTCAGATTGGTTACGTGGTGGACGTTATCGAAAGGCGCGCTCGTGTCGTGTCGCAGCTGTCGTCGGGTTCTGCCTTCTGTCGGGGTGCAGGTGACAAAGATTCAAGAACCGCAGTACGTGACTCAAATGCGCGACGGAGCCTTCGAGGTCCGCAGCTACGGACCGCGGGTCGTGGCGGAGACAGCGGTGACCGGGGAGTGGACTGAAGCCGGCAATGAGGGCTTTCGGCGGCTAGCGGATTACATCTTCGGCAAGAACCGTCGCGACTCGAAGGTCACGATGACGGCGCCCGTCGCGCAAGCTCCGCAAAAGCCGAGTCAGGAGGGCGTCCAGCTTCCGATGATGGCGCCCGTTGGCCAGCAGCGCGAGGGAAACTCGTGGACGATTTCGTTCGCCATGCCGGCGGGAGAGACCCTCGGGACGCTCCCCACACCAGATGATCCGAGGATCGTTCTCCGCGAGGTGCCGCCGATGCGCGTCGCCGTCGTCCGCTTCAGGGGACGCTGGACCGTCGCGAACATGAGGGAGCACGAGAACGAGCTTCGCGGATGGGCGAAACATCGAAACCTCACGGTGACCGGCGAGGCCGAGGTCAACCGCTACGACCCACCGTTCAAACCGTGGTTTCTTCGACGCAATGAGATCTGGCTTCCGCTCGACGGGCTGTGACGGCGCGCGCCAAAACGCGGGACGCATCTACAGCAGAGGGTCCAGGTCTGCGAGCGTTTGAGCGCGCCGAATACGCGCCGGAATGCCGACGAGACTCAGGGCAGCGGCTCCGCCCACCATCAAGGTCACGTCGTGCGGCAGCGCCTCGGCCAAGCTGCGAAGCTCGCTCGGTGTCCGCTCGGTGGCGCACACGACGGAGAGCAGAACGAGCTGGGCTCCCGCGACGCGCGTCGCCTGGGCGATTTCGTCCGCAGGCAAGTTGGGGCCCAGGTAAACCACTCGCCATCCGCGGCTGGCCACGTGGAGCGCTGCGGCCAGGGCGCCAAACTCGTGGAGCTCTCCCGTGGGCGTGGCGCAGATGGCCCCCGGCGCCCCCTCGTCCGGAACGAACGTGCGCATCAAGCCACCGAGCTGCGTACGCATGACGGCCGAAGCGGCATGCTCGTGAGCAACCGTGAGCTCGCCGTCGGCCCAGCGCCGGCCAATTTCCTCGAGGAGCGGCAACAGGACTTGCGACGTGAAGCGAGACGGATCAGCGCTCCCCGCTGCGCGCGCAAGCACGCGCTCGGCGCGCAGCACGTTCAGGGTTGTGATTGCCTCGAGAAAAGGCTCGGCCAAATCCATTGCCGTCAGGCTGGGTGGCGGCGCAACGCGTACCGCCCGAGACGTGACTTGGTGCAAAGCGAGCACGCGCTCGAGCTGATCGGACGGCAGCTTGGCGGAGCTACCGATGGAGTGTCCGAGAGCGTTCAGCTGCCTGAGCAGCGAAAGGCGCGCCACGTCCTGCTCCGAGTAGAGGCGATTGCCTCCTTCCGAGCGCAGTGGTTCCACGGCGTGGTAGCGGCGCTCCCAAACGCGGATTTGGTGGATGGATAGCCCCGTGAGGCGTGCCACGACACCGATTCGAAATTGTGGCTCTGAAGCGTCCGCCACTCGTCGTCGACCTCGATCGAACTGCTGGGGCCGACCGTTTAGCGGAAAAACTCCGAAAGGCGCAGCACCGTCTCCGAAACGCCCGGATATCCGCGGAAGAACCAGATCCACCAGCCGAGCATCATCGTGCTGTGCCCCGTGAGGATGCCCACGTGGCTCCACATCTCGACTCGATCGGACTGTTCCGAAACGTATCGCTGCCAGTGAAAGGCTTCGTCCACCACGCTGTAGAAGACGGACAAAACCGTCATCACCATGGCCGGGATCCACAGCAGCGCTCGATGGGAGTAAGCGGCGCACAAGAGCACGCAGCTCGCGATCCCCGTGAAGATGGTGATGCCGTGCACCAGTCCTTCGGCACGACGTATCGTGGCCTTGTAGATGGTGCGGTGACCGATGGTGTCGACGGAAATGCTGGCCGCAAAAATCACGGCACCAAGGGGCACCATCCAGGCTTCGCCGATGAAGCGCACGCCTTGCGCGTGTCCAAACAAGAGAAAGCCCCCCGTGGAAGCCACGAGGCCGAGCATGAGCCCGACCCAACCAACGTAAACGCCCCAGTCGACGCGGCTGAAATCACGGATGCGTCCAACGTAGATGGCGAGCTCAGACGGGAAGGATGTCATGGGGGAACCTCAAGGGCGCGGCGAGACGCGCCGGACGAAATCCCACGTGGGATCCAATCCGAAGGAGCGCGCGCACGCCTTCAGTGGCGGCGAGCAAGACTTTGCGCGTGGCGGAGACGTGCGCGCGACCAGCGTCGACCGCGAAACTCTGGTGAGCAAGAGCCCGCCCGATGTCGGAGTACACGGCGCGCGCGGTAGCCGTCGCCCAGGCGCTTCGGAAGTCCAGATCGGGGATGCCGCGATCGGCGGAGCGATAGTAACGCTCGGCCTCCGTCAACAAGACTTCGGTCGCCTTGGCGAATGCCGGCAGTGCCGCTCGCGGCAGAGGCTGCCCCAGGCGTCGATGGACCCCCTCCGCGCCCAGCGCGCGAAGGAGCTCGTTGGGTAAATAGAGGCGCCCGCGCTGCCAGTCCTCGACGACATCGCGCGCGATGTTCGTCAGTTGCATG
Organism: Pseudomonadota bacterium; assembly: GCA_023432025.1. Classification (GTDB taxonomy): domain Bacteria; phylum Myxococcota_A; class Polyangia; order Polyangiales; family Polyangiaceae; genus NIC37A-2. The sequence continues at coordinate 35,195 of JAEYVE010000247.1, read as the reverse complement.
GCGATGCCGAGGTGCGCGGCATGACGCAGCGCACGCGCGTCGCGGACGCCGAGCACGTGACACATCATCAAGCCGACGGTGCCGGCCACGCGGTGGCAGTAAAGGAGGAGATCGTCCCACGTTTCGTAGCGCGTTCCGTCGGCATCCATTCGCATGCCGAGCAGCAGCTCGCGTGGGTACGTTTTCGGGATTTCGAGGTCACGCGCTACGCAGGAGAACGCCAGCGCGATCGGATCGGCCACCGTTTCGCCGGCATAGATGGCATCGAGCTCGCTCAAGAGGGCGCGCGCCGCACCGTCCAAATGCTCCGGCGGGGCGAGATCCACGGCGTCGTCGGCGCGCCGGCACCAGGCGTACACGACGCGCACCGTGTCTCGGCAGCGCGGTGGCAGCAGCCGCGACGCTAGGGAAAAACTCTTCGAATGGTGCGCGATGGACGCGCGCGCCAGCAGGATGCCCCCCTCCGTCACGCAGCGTGCTCCGAGGTGGCGTCCGCCAGCATCAGCGTCGCAGTCGCCTTGGCGGAGTTGATCACGCCAGGCAGTCCGGCGCCCGGGTGCGTGCCGGCGCCGACGATGTACAGCCCCGGAATTTTCGGATCCCGGTTGTGCGGGCGAAACCATGCGCTCTGCGTGAGCTTGGGCGCCACGGAGAACGCCGAGCCTTGATACGCGCCGAGCTGTTGTTGGAAGTAGCGCGGAGTGACGAAGCGCTGACACACCACGTGTTTGCGGAGATCCGGCAGCACGCGCTCGAGTGCCGTGAGAATGCGCTCTGCGTAGCGTGGCCCCAGCGTGCCCCAGTCAACGGGCGCCTGGCCCAGGTGAGGTACGGGGCTCAGCACGTAGAACGTGCTGCAGCCGGGGGGCGCCAAGCTCGGGTCACTCACTGTCGGTGCGTGCAAATAGAGGCTGAAATCCTCGGGCACCGAACGTCCGTGGAAGATTTCCGACAGGAGTCCTTCGTAGCGCGATCCGAAGAGCACGCTGTGATGGGCGACGTCCTCGTACACACGATCCGTGCCGAAATAGAGCACGAAGAGAGACATCGACCATTCGAGCCGTTCCAGCTTCTTCGTGTGCGAGTGCGCCGCCGCGTTGCCGCGATACAGCGTGCCATAGGTGTGGTGGAGGTCGGCGTTGGACGCGACCTTCGCGAACGGTTCGACGCCTCGAGCCGAGTGAACTCTGTGAATCGGCGTGGTGCCGGATTCGTCCAGCTCGATGCGAGTCACCGGACAATCGAGCCGGAGCTCGCCGCCGAGCTCCGTGAAGAGCCGGACGAGCGCCTCCACCAGGGCCCCCGTGCCGCCGCGTGGGAAGAAGACGCCCCACTTCCGCTCCAAGTAGTGGATGAGCGTGTAGATGGCGCTGGTCTCGAAGGGATTGCCTCCCACGAGCAGCGAATGAAAGCTGAAAGCCTCGCGCAGGTGTTCGTTCTCCACGAAGCGCGCGACGGTGGCGTAAACGGAGCGGTCCGCGCGCAGCTTCGCCAAATCCGGCGCCACGCGCACCATGTCCATGAACTTCAGAAATGGCGTCGCAGCCAGCTCCTCGTAACCTTTGGCGAATACCTTGCGGCTGTAAGACAAAAAGCGCTCGTAGCCGTCCACGTCGCGCGGCTCGATGAGCTCGATCTGACGCCGCATGCTCTCGGCGTCGCTCGAATAATCGAAGGTCGTCCCGTCTTGCCAGAGCAGGCGGTAAAAGGGAGTGACGGGCAGAAGCTCCACGTAGTCTTCGCGCCGCTTGCCGCACAGCTCGAACAGCTCGTCGATGCAATGGGGGGCCGTAATGACGGTGGGACCGGCGTCGAAGACGAAACCTCGTTCCTCGAAGACGTAGGCGCGGCCACCCGCCTTGTCGCGTGACTCGTAAAGAACCACGCTGAAGCCGGCGGCCTGCAGGCGAATGGCGAGGCTCAAGCCACCGAATCCACTGCCGATGACGGCGACGCGCTCGCGGCGCACGCGGGACGAGCTCCTTATTTCCGAATCAGTCATAGCTCCGCTCCAATCGGCCGATTTCCGCGCACAGCGCGCGCAGCGCGGCCGAGTTGCCGAGCTGTGACTTGAGGCGCGCGATGGCTCGCATGCTGCATTCGTGGGCCCTCGCTTTGGGATCGACGCCCAGCTCCGCGCGCAAGCGCTCCGCCAAGTGCTCCGGGTGGCGGTCGTGCATTTCCACCTCGAGCGCCTCGCACCGCAAAGAGCGGTAGCGCTCCTCCGACAGGGTCTCTGCGAGCCAAGCCCACGGCCAAGTCGGGCGACTGAGTCGCAGATCTTCGTGCCCCTTGTGCGTGCGGCTTTCGCTGTAGAGCCCACCGACGTCGTCGAGCATCTGCAGCGCCACGCCGAGATCGCTGGCGAAATGCGCGATGGCTGCCACGCGATCCGCTGGTGCGCCTGCCGTGATGGCGCCGAGGGAGGCAGCGAGCTCCATCAAGCGGCCCGTCTTCAGCGCGGTCGTCGTAGCGACGGCCACGGGCACCTCCCCTTGGGCGAGTTGACTCATGCGCAGCGTCAAATCGAGCGCTTGGCCACGATGACAATCGAGCAAGGCGCGGTTGATGGTTCGGTGCAGCGCGAGCTCGATGCCCGGGGTCACCTTCAGGCGCTCGATCAACGACTCCGCCCAAAAGTACAGCCAATTGCCCGCGTTGAGCGCCAAGGGAAGGCCGTAGCGCACGTGCAGCGCCGTTTGGCCGCGTCGGTACGGCGAGCCGTCCTCGATGTCGTCCACGATGAGCGACCCGGCGTGCAGAATCTCCACGATCCAAGGGAGCAACGTCGGGGGCGCACCCTTACCGCCTGCCAGGGAATACGCACACTCCACGAGCCGCGCGCGGAACTCCTTTCCCGGACGCCCCAAGAAGTCTCGCAAGGGCTCGAGCAGCGAGCTGTCCAGGTGGCGTTCGTCCAAGGCGGCGAATGGACCGTGCTCCAGGGCTTCGCGTGCGCCGGCGAATTCGGCTTCCAATAGCTCCACCAAGGGCGAATGGGTCTCGCGCGCGAGTACGGCAGTGTTCATACGGTGGCACCTCCCAAAAGCAGCTGGCTTACGGAAAATCCTCGCGGAGGGCGGCCACACAGAATGTGCGCTCGGTCCAAGCGAGACGACTCGAGGGCGTAGAAGCGGGCGATCACGTCGTCATGGAGGCCATAGAAGCGCTCGAGGACATGTTGACGGTTCTCTGGCGCGAAGGCGCGAAACAGGAGACGGTTCAAGAGGCGCGCGAAGCGAGCGCTCCGGCGGTGAGCGGTCGAGAACGCCCGAGCCACGTCGTGGATTTCTTCGGGCGCGCAGCGCGACGCGAGCTCGGCGAAGCGCGCGGCCATCGGCAGCGAATAGCCGGTCGTCGGATGAAACCAGCCAGCGCGCATCCCCACCGGAATGGCTCCGTCGTCCTTGTCGGACGCCGAGCCCTCGTGCGTCGGGATGGGCAAGACACCGTGCTCTTCGCGCACGACTGCCTTGACGGCGTAGCCGTGCTCGGACGCGTAGCTGAGCACTCGGTATCTCAACATGTCGCGCTCGAGTAGCGGCGAGAGTGAGTAGTACGTGTCCTCGATCAGCACGCGCCGGCGCGCAAATGGCAGCACGTAGACGAACCGATAGCCGTCGAGCTGCTCGACGCGAGCGTCCATGAGTAGCGGCAGCTCGCGCGGCGAGTCGGCGGAAAGCTCCAGCTCGAGCCCCACGAACTTTTGGTAGCCGCCGCGATGCGGCGCGCGCGTCGGCTCATTTCTCGAGACGCCGCGACCATCGAGCACCGCCCGCGCCTCGAGCACGCGGCCGCTCTGCAGCGTCACCGAGCCTCGGTCGAGGCGTTGTGCACTTTCGCCGAGTAGCAGCGTGCTGCGCTCGCTGTGCGCGAAGGAGCGCTCGACGGCGGTCGCCAAGCTCGCGCTGGTGATCGACGCGTAGCCTCGCTCGATGTGTCTCGTCCGTCCTTGGAATGCGACGTCATGCGCCGGCCAGGCGCTCGTTACGAGCGGGGCCACCAGCTGCCGGGCCGCGCCGCGCAGGTCCCCCTCGTGGAACGACCAGGTGTGGTTGCCCCCGACTCGAGGTCCGCTCTCGACGAGGGCAACCCGTGCGGAGCCGCATTGGTGCAAGGCAAGCGCGACCAGGCCATTGGCCAGGCCGCCCCCCACGAGCACGTAGTCGAATCTCTCGTTCACGGAGCCACCACTATCGTCATATCTAGACGTCCTGTCTAGGGATTGACGAGATATTGGCGAGGTCATAGAACACGGGCAGCGGTCGAGGTCCTATGAACCAGCCTGTTCTTCCTGCGCACCCGGGGCGCCCTGGGGCATCGCACCCAAGCTCGGGCCTGGTCGTGACTCGCTTGCTCAAGCGTTACGAAGACCGAACGGCCGTAGACCGGGTGTCGTTCATGGCACCCGCAGCGACTTGTCTGGGACTGCTCGGGCCGAACGGGGCGGGCAAGAGCACGACTCTAGGCATGCTGGCTGGCGTGCTCCGCCCCGACGCCGGTCGCATCGAGCTCGATGGCGCCGTGGATCCAACGCGGCAAAAGCTCAGGCGCCGGATCGGCTTCGTTCCGCAGGGGCTCGGCGTCTATCGAGAGCTGAGCGCCGAGGAGAACCTCGTTCTCTTCGCTCGCCTGCACGGCGTGCGGTCTTCGGACATCGCTGCCCGCGTCACCTGGGCGCTCGACTTTGCGGGGCTGGAGGACCACCGGGCGCAGCGGGTGCGCTCGTTTTCCGGCGGCATGCAGCGCCGTCTCAACCTGGCGTGCGCGCTGCTCCACCAGCCGTCGCTGCTGCTCCTGGACGAGCCGACGGTCGGTGTCGATCCGCAATCACGCGAGCACATCTTTCGGAGCATCGAGGCGCTCAAGGCAGCGGGTCTCACCATCGTGTACTCGACTCACTACATGGAAGAGGCAGAGCGCTTGTGTGACCGTGTAGCCATCGTCGACCGAGGCCAGGTCATCGCGGAGGGGTCGACTGCTGAGCTGCTCGCGCGTCATGGCTCGCGCCTGCGTGTGGAGGCGGAGTTCACGAACGGAGCCGAGCTGCGCATGGCCGCGGGCGCTCCTGCTTTCGCCTGGTCCGAGGAGCCGACCACGCGTCGGGTCGTCCTCGAGTGTGACGACGCTTCGGAGGTGCTCGAGCGGCTCATGCTCGAAGGCGAAGGGCTCCGCGAGCTCACCGTGCGGCGCTCCACGCTCGAGACCGTATTTTTGGCGCTCACGGGCAAGAGGCTGAGAGACTGATGCGCGCTGCGATCTGGCTGGCAGCCAAGGACTTGCGTCTCTTGCTGAGAGACAAGGTCGCGCTCTTCTGGGTGCTCGGCTTTCCGCTCATCTTTGCGCTTTTTCTGGGTGGAGTGCTGCGTGCCGGATTGCGCGGAGAACAAGCGCCCCTCGAAACGGTCGTGGTAGCGGGCAGTAGCGACTCGTCATTCGCGGAGGCGCTCGGGCGTGAGTCGCGCCTTTCCGTACGAATCGCGACACTCGAAGAAGCTCACGACCTCGTTCGTCGCGGGCGAGCCGTTGCCCTCGTCGAGCTGAAGGGGACGGATAGGGCGCGCCTTGGCACCGATCCGTCGCGCGCGGTGGAAGCCGCGTTCGTGCGCGAGGCGGTGACTGCGGTGCTGAAGCAGATGAGCCCCACGCCGGACGATTCGCGGCCCGTGACCGTCGAAACCACCAGCGTGGCTGAAGCGCGCGATGGGAGACCTCGGGCAACCGAATACGTGTATCCCGCCGCGGTTCTGTGGGGCTTGATTGGATGCGCAGCCTGCTTCGCCATCTCCATGGTCACGGAACGCACGCAGGGGACGCTGCTGAGGCTGACGGCCGCACCCATTCACAGGAGCTCCATTCTCGGGGGGAAGGCGCTGGCGTGCCTGACCTCGTGCTTGACGGTCATTGCGGTACTGAGCCTCGTCGCCATGGCGGTGTTCGGTCTACGCTTCGAGCGGCCACTAGCGGTGGGCCTGGCGCTGATTTCCGCGGCCCTCTGCTTCGTCGGTGTGACGATGCTACTCAGCCTGCTCGGGCGCACGGAACAAGCCGTCGCGGGAGCGGGGTGGGCGGTGCTGATCCTCATGGCCATGCTGGGCGGCGGCATGGTGCCGCTCAGCTTCATGCCCGACTGGCTTCTCTCGGTGAGTGATTTGAGCCCCGCCAAGTGGAGCATCTTGGCGCTGGAAGGCGCTACGTTCCGACGCTTCTCGTACGTCGAATTGCTCATGCCGTGTGGGGTCTTGCTCGGCATAGCAGCCGCGGGCTTCGGGATGGGCGCGACCGTGCTCGCACGGGCCAGAACATGAGTGACCTTGCCGTCCTTTCGCGAGCAGTAGTCGCGCTCGGCGCGGCCTTCGGGACCGTGGCGTGTACGGCGGCCACGAAGACGGCGCCTGCGCGGGCGCCAGCCGCGCACCGAATCGTCGTGCAGGACCTTCACCGCGATGCAGAGTCGGTGCCCGTGAGCGAAGCGAGCCTCTGCGACCGTCTCGTGGACGACTTTCGCGCGGACCCCGAAGGAGCATTTCCTTCGAGCTGGGAGACGTATCCGGCATCGAGCCTCGATCTGGCGAAGCGACAAGGGCTCTTTCGAGTGGTCACGCTGGACGGACGGCGCGCGCTCCACGTGCGCGCTTTCCACCGCGAAGTCGTCCTCGGACGCGGTGTGGAGAATTGGGATCTCGAAGAGTATCCGTTCGTCGAGTGGCTGTGGCGTCCCGCTTCGGAGCCGAGAGCGGCGCAGACGAGCGCGGAGCTGGCGAGTCACGGGGCCGCGAGCGTGACGGCGGTGTGGATGATCGGCCTACCGTTCATGGTGCGACGTCTCGGCTACATGCTGGGAAGTCAGGAACCAGAGGGCAAGCTTCGCGGCGAGCGATTCGGTTACGACAAGTGGCTCGCCATCGACTCGGAGAATTCGGGTGCGCAGGCGCCCACCGGGGCGAGCTGGCATCGCGTGCGCGTCGATTTGTTGTCGGATTACCGACAGCTATTCGAGCGCACCGACAGCGAAGGTCCCACCGGTCTCTCTTTGACCGCTCACGCCGCAAGCGCGCGCGGAGCCTACTTCGCCGACATTCGCTTGTGCCGGCGTGCGCCGGCGACGTTGCCGAGAAAAGAACCTCAGGAGGCCGTTCCATGACTACGAGGCGCCCCCGCATTCTTTTCGTTTCCGAGAACATCACCTTGGCTCAGGTCGTACGCCTGTTCGTGCTGGCGCGCTCCTTGTCGCGCTCCGAGTACGAGGTGCACTTTGCGAGCAGCGCCTTCGACCCGATGGTGTTCGAGGGCAGCGGCTTGGTTCAGCATCCGCTGTTCACGCTCGCCAAGGAGCGTGTGCTCGGCGCCATGGAGGCTGGCAAACGCCTCTACGAAAAGAAGGTCCTCGCCAAGTACGTGGAGCACGAGCTTCAGCTCTTCGATCGAGTCCAGCCCGATCTCGTCGTGGGAGATTTCCGCTTGTCGCTGGCGGTCAGCGCGCCTCTGCGCGGCGTGCGACACGCGACGCTCATCAACGCCTACTGGAGCCCGTACTACCGGCGCGACGGGTTTCCGGTTCCGGATCACCCCATCGTGCGGCTCCTCGGCGAAGAGACGACCGAGAAGTACTTTCCGATGGCCATTCCCCAGGTCTTCGCGCACTTCGCGCGCCCTTTGAACAGCCTGCGCAAGAGTCACGGGCTACCCGAGCTCGGCAGCCTCTTGGAAACGCTCGTTTACGGCGACGACACGCTGTACGTCGACGAGCCTTCGCTCACTCCTGTGGACGCGGCGCCGCCATCGCACCGCTTTCTCGGACCGGTTCTCTGGGCGCCGCGTGTCCCGCTTCCAATGGGTTTGGGTGACGATGATGGAAGGCCGCTCGTGTACGTCACCTTGGGCTCCTCTGGCCGCGTGGACGCGTTGCCGCACGTGCTTCGTGCGCTCGGCCGTTTGCCGGTTCGGGCAGTGATCGCTACCGCCGGTCGCTGCGAGCTGAACGGTCTGCCGGACAACGTGCGCGCGTTTCCGTTCGTATCCGGAGACGAGCTGTCCAAGAGGGCCAGTTTGGTGATCTCGAACGGTGGCAGCACGACGTCGTATCAAGCGCTTGCCGAAGGCACGCCGGTCATCGGTCTGCCGTCCAACTTCGACCAGTACTTGGCGATGACGGCTATCGAACGTGCGGGCGCCGGCGTGCTGGTCAAGGCGCGGCGGGTCACCGACCAAGCCGTGGTCGACGCGGTGAATCGGGTGCTGCGAGACGAGTCCTTCACGACCTCGGCGCGAAGTATCGCGCGTCGTTTTGCCGCCCTCGACAGCGGATTGGAGTTTCGAGCCTTCGTCCGAGAAGCATGCTTCGGCCGCCCAAAGCTGGCCCACGGCTCGACGTCGGACATCGTGAGCAGCGTGTCTGCGCAGTCGTGATTGCGAGCGGCCCCGCGCGGCTGGTACGCGCTACGTCAGCAAGAGCCTGGATTCGCCCGAGGGTGAGCCGGAACGGCGAGCGCGAGGGATCGAAGTCCACATGGGCTCGCCAGGCCATGCCTGGCGCGCCCATGTGGATTCGAACCACAGACCTTCGGCTCCGGAGGCCGACGCTCTATCCAGCTGAGCTATGGGCGCGTGCCTGGCGCCGCGAGGGCTCCAGGGGGAGCGGTGTGTAGCGCAGGGGGCGGCCTGTGAAAAGCGCCTTTGGGAAGCGGTCGGCGTCCGGGGGGGGGCGCGAGGGTGTCATATTCCCGGGTCCTTTCGTCGCCGACGAGTCGACGCCTTGCGGTCGCGGTCCCGAGGGCGGCTACCTCGAGCGGGTAGGGGGACAGGGCTTCGGGGGCGCAACGGGGAGAACGCACACGAGCTGGCGGGGGCTTCGCGGCGGCGTGCGCGCATTTCCAGGCGAATATTGCGACGTTGCGCGGCCGGCGGTTCGCTTTGGACAGGCACGCCGCCGATGGTGGTACGTTCATTTTCATGCGCGTTCATCCCGTACCGTGCCTCCGCGACAACTACGCGTACCTGGTGCATGCCGAGCACAGCGACGATTGCGTCGTGGTCGATCCGAGTGAAGCGGCGCCGGTGCTGGCGGCTCTTTACGAACGTGGCCTTCGGCTGCGCGGCATCTTGAACACGCACCACCACCACGATCACGTCGGTGGAAACGACGAGCTCTTGCGACGTCATCCGCGCATCGACGTGTATGGGCACGCTTCCGATCGCGAACGCATTCCGGGGCAGACTCGCTTTCTGGAGCACGGCGAGCGCTTCGACATCGTCGAGCTGTCTTTCGACGTGCTGCACATTCCGGGGCACACGCTGGGCGCCATTGCCTACTCGGGGCATGGCTCGGCGTTCACGGGCGACACACTGTTTGCCGCGGGCTGCGGGCGCTTGTTCGAGGGCACGCCGGCTCAAATGTACGAGTCCTTGAACGACAAGCTCGGCTCGCTGCCGGACGACACGCACTTTTACTTTGGTCACGAGTACACGGAGAACAACTTGCGCTTCGCCGCGAGCCTCGAGCCCGACAACCAAGACATCGAGCGTCGTCGGGCGCACGTGGCGGAGCAGCGCTCGGCGGGAGCGCCCACCACGCCGACAACGCTTGCGGACGAGCGCCGCACCAATCCCTTCTTGCGGTGCCACGTGGACGCCGTCGCGCGTGCCGCGGGGCTCGAGCCGGGCGCCGCCCCCGTCGACGTGCTGGCGCGCGTGCGCAAGCTGAAGGACGAGTTTTAGGCCACGCGACTCAGCCGGCTTCTACGTTTTGCACCACGAGCGACAAGAGCTCACTCACGGCTTCCACCGACTCGGGGCGGAAGCGCACGCCAGCCCGCGCGGCGCCACTGGTGGCCCACGCGACCCACGCGACCTCCGCTTGGAGAGTGGCGCCGGGGACCCAGACGCGGATTTGGACCGGCTCGCCGAGCCGGAGCGGCTGCGCGACCTCGAGGGACGCTCCGCCCAGCCCGAGATCTTGGATGCGACCTTGTGCTTCCAGCCCGCGGCTAGGCACCGTCATGGTGGCCGCGAGCTGAACGCGGAACCGGTCGTAGGCACGGAAATGGTTCCAAGGGGCCATCGGCACTCCGCAGGCTACCATGGGATTTTCCTCCCGCGTGCTCCGTCCGCTAGGATACGGCCGGCGCGAAAGCCGTAGCCGGATTTCGCGTGCCCGTGAGGAGCTTTCTGATGTCCCAAAACACCCGCAAGGACCCGCGCGCCAAGGTGCTGACGATGACCGTCCGCTACCGCAGCGCCACGATCGACGAGTTCATCGAGCATCACTCGTACGACGTGAGTCGCGGTGGCATGTTCATCAAGACGCCTTCGCCGTTTCCGGCGGGCACCTTGCTGAAGTTCGAGGTGAAGATAGCCGAGGACCAGAAGGTGATGCAGGGCGTGGGCCGCGTCGTCTGGAAGCGGGAGCAGTCGGACTCGACTCCCGAGAAGCCGGGCGGCATGGGCGTCAAGTTCATCAAGATCGACGAGGACTCGCGCGCCATCATCGAGCGACTCCTCAAGTCGCGCGCGCCCGGCGGTGAAGGTGCGTACGACTCCGGGCCGGTCCCGCCTCCAGGAGGCTCGTTGCCTCCGGTGGTGGGCTCGAGCTTGCCGCCTGCGCCTGTGTTTCCGGTGACTTCCGGCTCTCAGCCGCCGCCGGAAGACCGGACGGTGTTGAAGCCGGCCGTGGAGCTATTGCAGGACGCCCTCCAGCAGGCTGCTGCGGCTGCCTCCGAGGCTCCGTCGCCAGCGGCTTCGTCCGCACCCCAAGCGCCGTCGTCTGCACCCAAGCCACCGTCGTTTGCAGCGCCGACTCCATCGCCGCTGCCACCCGATCGGGGCGTAGAAACGAAACGGAGCGGTGACAGCTCCGAGCCGCCAGCGGCGGAGGAAGCAGCTGCAGCGGCGTGGGCCCACGATGCGCTGACATCTTTGCCCGACGCGGCTTCGCCGAGCGCCGCACCCGACGAGCTCGTTAAGACCGCGCTGCCCGAGGAGGCCGCAGCCGAAAAAGAATCGCTTCCGCCTCCCAGCTCCAAGCGCGGCTCCGCGCCGGACGAAGAGCTCGGAAAGGACGTCGCAGCGCCAGAGCCATCGCCGTCGCGCCCACCGACGCCGGCGTCGATTCTCGCAGCGGAGCGCGCTGCTTCGACGGTGCCGCCTGCGGCCGACCGCCGTCCTCCGCGACGTCCCTCGCGTCCTCCACTTCCCGAAGTGGAGGAGGAAGGGAGTGGCGGCAAGGCCGTGCTCCTCTTGCTGGTTGCTGCGGCGGTGGCTGGCGGAATCTACTTGTTGAGCAAGCGCGGGCACGAGGTGCCGCCCGAGCCGGCGCCTGCTGCTGTGCAGCCCGAGCCCACGCTGCCGCCGGTTCCGAGTCCGGTGCCGGAAACCACGCCCGCACCGAGCGTCGCGCTTCCGGTTGCGGCGCCAGACGCGAGCGCGCCGGCTTCGGCGGAAGCGGCACCGAGCGCGGCGCCCGAAGTGGCGGCGCCAGCTCCCACGGCGGAAGAAAAGCCTGCGCCCAAGACGCCCGTCCGCGCTCCGCGTCCGGCTCCCAAACCAGCGCCCAAGCCGGCCGCTCCCGCGGAGGAAAAGGCGCCCTCGGAAGAGGCGCCCCCGCCGGCTCCGGCCGAGCCGGCCCCGCAAGCGCCCAAAGAAACGCCCAAAGAGGCTCCCCAAGAAGTGGCCCCGCGCGTTCCGGAAGCCGAAAATCCCTACTGAGCTTGCTCAATCGGGCCTCTTCCGTGAGGGAGAGGCCTTTTTTTCGGAAATTCGGTGGCCGGGCCGATCGGTTAGGTTCGCTGGTTGGTCGGCCGTCGAGGACTACAATGGGCGCCGTGCCGCAAACGCCAGCGGGTGATCCAGACATGCTCCCCGAGGGGGTCGGTTGAGCGGCGACGCGCTTCTCGGCACCGTGCTCGCTGACCGCTATCGCCTCGACGTCCTCCTCGGAGAGGGCGGCATGGGGCGGGTCTACGCGGCCGAGCACGTTCTGATGCGCAAGCGTCTGGCGGTGAAAATTCTTCACCGTCAGCTGACGCAGGTGCCGGAGGTCGTCGCGCGCTTCGAGCGGGAGGCGATGGCGGCGGCCCACATCGATCACCCGAACATCGCAGCGGCGACGGACTTCGGAAAACTGCCGGACGGCTCCGTGTACCTGGTGCTGGAGTTCGTGGAAGGCCGCTCCCTCCGGGACGAAGTGGCGCGTGGCCCGATGCCCGCGGCGCGTGCTCTCCACATCGCGCGGCAAATCGCCGCAGCGCTCGCGGCCGCACATGCGCTCGAGATCGTGCACCGGGACCTCAAGCCCGAGAACGTGATGCTCGTGCAAAAGGGCGCCGATCCGGACTTCGCCAAAGTGCTCGACTTCGGGATCGCCAAGGTGCCCATGGGCGAGGTGGAAGGCGACACGAACAAACCCATCACCAAGGCCGGCATGGTCTACGGTACCCCGGAGTACATGGCGCCGGAGCAAGCGCTCGGCCAGGCCGTGGACGGTCGCGCGGATTTGTTCGCGTTCGGGGTGATGCTGTTCGAAATGATCGCGGGCGTGCGTCCCTACGTGGCCAAGAACCAGGTGGCGATTCTAGGGCAAATGTTGTCGCAGCCCGTGCCCACGTTTTCGCAGCGCGCTCCCGGAGTTTCGGTGCCTCCGGCCGTGGAGAGCTTCGTTCATCGGCTCCTCGCGCGCGAGGCGGACGAGCGCATTCAGTCTGCCGCGGAAGCGTACGTCTGCATCGAGGCCCTCCTCGGCTCCGTGCCTGCCCCGGACAGCCGCTTGTTCACCTTGGCGGGCGGCTCGCCCACCTCGGTGATTGGAGGCCCCTCTTCGTATCGAGACTCCGCGGCGCACATGCCGAGCGCGCTCCTGTCGCGTGCCTCGGCGCCGAGCCTCGCAGACAGCTTGGTCGAGGCTTCTCGTCCTTCCGCCTTGCGCTCGGGCGCCGCCGCGCTGGCGCCGGATCTCTTGCCCTCGCCCCCGCCGGCAGTGGTGGGCTACACGACGGCGGAGCGCCTCGTCACGCGCCTTCAGGAAGCTGCAAAGTACCTGGACACGAAAAAGGGGGATCTTCCGGCTCCGTTGGGTACCTGGGCGCAGGCCGTGCCGGGGCGGGTCTTGCTCGGCGCGCTCGCTTTTGGGGTGCTCGGTATCGTGACGGCGGTCGTCGCGGTGGTCCTTACGGTGTCGCGCGGTGACGGAGCGGAGTCGTCTTCTGCGGGTTTCGTCCCCGTTGGCAGCATGTCGGGCACACCAGAGGCGCAGCAGCGTGCGGACGCACCGCAGGATCCGCTCCAAGCGCGCCTCGAGCGTGCGGACCAGGAGGGCCTTGCTGCGGTGGAGGCGCTCGCCAAGGAGCTACCTTCGGAGGGGGCCGTGTTGGTTGCTTTGGCGCGCGCGCGCGCCAAAGCGAGCGACTTCGAAGGCGCCGTCGCTGCGGTGAGTGACGCGCTCGCCATCGACCCGAAGCTGAACGAGAGCCCGCGCATCGCCGGGGTGCTCTTTCGCTCCGCCCAGGCGCCGGCCGCCAGCAGCGCCACGTTCCGACTTCTGGAAGGCCCCATGGGCACGCGCGGCGCCGACATCGTTTACGACTTGGCCCACACGCGCGGCGTGCGCCCCGCCGTGAAGGCAACGGCGGAAAAGTTGCTGCGCTCGAAGGACTTCCAGCTGGCCGCCTCTCCTGCGCTGGAAGTGGCGGTTGCGCTGCGTCGGGCGCAAACGTGCGCGGAGTTCTCGAAGCTCCTGCAACAAGCGAAGAACGTCGGAGACGCTCGCTCGCTCGAGTTCTTGCGGCCTCTCACCAGCACCACGGGCTGCGGTGCTGGCAAAAAGGGCGATTGCTACGAGTGCCTGCGCAAGACGGACGCTTTGCAGCAGACCATCGTCACCATCGAAAAGCGCAGCGCCACGCAAAAGCCTCGCGCCGAGTGAACGCACGGCTCAGCGCGCAGCGGCTGCTTTTTCGTCCAGAACCAAGCGCGTCACGCGCAAGAAGTACGAAAGCGGCCGCGCCCCTTTGATGAGGTAGTCGCCCACGACGAACGCCGGCGTGCCCGAAATGCCGAGGGCCTGGGCGAGCTGTTCGTCTGCTTCGATGGACGCTTCGTGCGCGCCGCTCGCGAGGGCCTTTTCGAAGCGCTTCGTGTCGAGGCCGATGCTGCGCGCGTGCGCGACGAGCGCGTCGTGGGTGAGCGCGGGCTCGTCGCCGCCGAGGTCGAACAATGCGGCGTGCATCTTCCAGAAGCCGGCGTCGCCCTTTTGCGCGTAGGCCTCGAGCGCGGCGCGCGCAGCGGGCCGCGCGTGGTCGTGGAACTCGAGCGGCAGGTTGTGCCAGACGAAACGGACCTTGCCGGGGAGCTCCGCGTCCAGCTCGTTCAGCGTGGCTTCGGCGCGCTTGCAGTACGGGCACTGGAAGTCGCTGAACACATGAATGACGAGGGGAGCCGTCTTGGGGCCGCGGGCGGGGCGCCCCGCCTCATCGAGCTGGGGAGCGTCGGGCGGCAGCTCGGCGAGCTTCTGAGGGGCGCCGGGCGCGATGCCGCTCGCCATGAGCTGGTCGTAGAGTTTGGCGGGGGGCGTCCCGGCGCCGACCAGCCGCTCCGCGGCTTCGAGCTCCGAGTCCACGACCGCTTGGAAGGCCTCGAGAGGCAACGCTCCGCTCAGGCGTTTGCCGTTGATGAAGAAGTGGGGCGTACCGTTGGCCCCGACGTCCTCGGCGAGCGTGGCGTCTTTGACCAGTCGCTCGGGGCGCTCCGGGCGGGCGAGCGCCGCTCGCACTTCGTCCGGCTTGAGACCGAGCTCCACTCCGAGCTGAACGAGCCGCTCGTCGTCGAGCCGAGGAGCGCTCGCAAACAAACCACTCACAGCCTGCCAGAATTTGTCCGCGCCCTTCTCGCGGTACACCAGATCCGCGAGGCGAGCCGCGGGCTCCGCACGGCGGTGAAACGGCAAAGGCAGCTGCTTGAACACGACGCGCAGCTTGCCCGGGTAGCGCTCCAAGAGTTGCTCCACGGTTCCTTGCGCCGTTTTGCAGAAGGGGCACTCGAAGTCGGAGAACTCGACGAGCGTCACGAGCGCGTCGTCGGGGCCCTTCGTGGGCGAGCCATCGACGGGAACGCGGTACGTCGAGGGATCTTCCCCGAGGATGCGCGCCGCCAAGCCGCCGCGTAGGTTTTCGTCGAGCCGGCTCCGGTAGGCGTCCGCCCAGGACTTGCCTTGCCGCGTGCTGGCGGCCATGGCGTTGCTCTCGGCGTCGATGACGGCGCGGAAGTTTTCGATGGGCAGCGCGCCGGCGAGAGACACACCGTTGACGAAGAACGCAGGCGTTCCGTCCACGCCCAGGCGTGCTGCAACGCGCATGTCGTTGGCGACGGCGCGCACCGTGGCCTCGTCCGCGACGGCGTCGTTGTAGAGGCTGCGTTCGACGCCGACCGACTGAGCGAAGTCCGCGAGCGCTGGCGCGCTCAGGCTGCGTTGGTGCGCCATGAGCTGTGCGGCGTAGTCGAAGAAGGCGGGGTTGCCGGCGACGTCACGCACGGCTTGAGCGGCCACGGCCGCAGGCAGCGCGTCGGGATGGAAGTCGAGGGGGAGGTGTTTGACGACGATGCGCAGACGCTCCGGGCCGTACTCGGTGGCGAGCGTCATCAAAGTGTCGAAGCCGCGCGCACAGAACGGGCACTGAAAATCCAAAAACGCCACCAGCGTGACCTCCGCGGTGGGGCTTCCGAGCAGCGGATCGTCCGCTTCTACGGTGAGCAGCGTCCGCGGCTCACCCGGGAGCGGCGTGCCGGGCTCCGTCGGGGAAAAGGCAGCGCCGTCAGCGGCGGGAGTCTTGGTCGCGGGCGGAGTGCTCGAGCACGCCAAGGTGACGAGGAGCGTGAGCCAAGAAAAGAGGAGCGTGACCCAAAAGGCCGGGCTCCGGAGTGGGACGTTCGCTCGTTCGGGGCGTGACATGGCGGGGGGATGCTCGCAGCAAAACGCTCGAGAGGCGATGGCAGCTTTCGCCAATAGCGCGCGGGGAGAGATGCGTTGGTCGGGCGCCCGTGGACGGAGGGTCATGGGGGAAGCGACAATGAGAAAGGCCCGGGAGCTTTCGCTCCCGGGCCTTTCGGTTGCTGCGGCTTCGCCGCAGCGTGGGCTCTTCTCAGAGCTCGCTCTTGGCGCGCTTGATCACCTTCTTGAAGGCGCCAATCGGCTGAGCACCGCTGATGAAGTAGCCGTTCACGATGAAGGCGGGCGTGCCGGTCACGCCGGCGTCGTTGCCTGCCTTGGCGTCCGCCTCGATGCGCGCCTTGTGCGTGCGGTCGTCGAGGGCCTGCTTGAACTTGGCCATGTCGACGCCGAGCTCCGTGGCGAACTTCTCGAGGTTTTCACGCTCGATGCCGCCGGGCGCCTTCTGCGCAGCGAACAGCTTGTCGTGGTACTCCCAGAAGGCCTTGTCGCCCTTCTGCTTGTAGACCTCGTAAGCGGCCTCCGCGGCGAGCGGAGCGTTCTTGTGGAAGGGCAGCGGCAGGTTGCGCCAGACGACCTTCACGTCGTTGCCGAACTCCTCGAGGACCTGCGCGATCGTCGGATTGACGCGCGAGCAGAAGGGGCACTCGAAGTCCGAGAACTCCTGAATGACGATCTTGGCGTTCTTGTTGCCCTTGATCGGAGAGTCGGCAGGAGCCGCGCCGATTTCCTTTTTCTGGGGCGGCGGAGGCTCTTTGCCTTCCTTCATGATCTCGTCGTAGACGGCCGCGCGCGCCGTGCCCTTGGCAACGATCTGCTTGGCCTTGGCGAGCTGCGCGTCGATGACCTCCTTGAACTTCTCGAAGGGCTGAGCGCCTGCGAGGCGAATGCCGTTCACGAAGAAGTGCGGGGTGCCGCGGGCCTGGAGATCCGCCGCCAGGTCTTGGCTAGCGTCGAACTTGTCGCCGAACTTGTTCGTCTTGATCGCCTGCTCGACCGTAGCCCACGAGAGGCCCATGGAGGTCGCGATGGCCTGGAGATCTGCGTCCTCGAGCTTGGGCTGACTCTCGAAGAGCTTGTCGTGCGCCTGCCAGAAGCCGTCGTTCCCCTTGGCGGTGAAGGCGACGCGAGCGAGCGTCGCGGCGGGCACCGCGCGCGGGTGGAAGGGCAGCGTGTTGTCCTTCCAAACGATGCGCACGTCGTTCTTGTACGTGTCCAAGATCTGCTTGAGCGTCGGGTCGACACGCTTGCAGAAGGGGCACTGGAACTCGGAGAAAATCACGAGCGTCACGAGCGCGTCCTTGGCGCCCTTGACCGGGTCGTCGGCGCCGACGGGCACCTTCCACACCGTGGTGTCCGCCGGCGGCTCTTCCCCCTTCGCCTGATCAGGCGCCGACTTGGCGTTCTGGGCGACGAGCTTGGGGTAGACGTCGGCGGGCTTCACGCCCGAGGCCACGAGCTTCTGGGCCTCGGCGAGCTGCGCGTCGATGATTTCCTTGAACTTGGGGAACGGCTGCGCGCCGCTCAGCTCCACGCCGTTGATGCGGAACGCCGGGGTGCCGCTCGCGCCGATCTTGCGGGCGAGCGCCATGTCCTGGTCGACCTTGGACGCGTACTGCTTGGCCTTGAAGGCCGCGTCGAACTTGGCAGCGTCGACGCCCGAGGCGACTGCCCACTGCTTGATGTTCTCGTCCGTGAGCGACTTCTGGTTGGAGAAGGCGAGGTCGTGGAACTTCCAGAAGTCACCGCCGAGCGCGTGGACGGTCGCGGCCGCCTCGTGCGCGGGACGGGCCGCCTTGTGGAACGGCAGCGGGTTGTGCTTCCAGACGATGCGGACCTTGTCCGGGCCGTACGTCTCCTTGATCTGCTTGAGCGTGGGGTTGACGCGCGAGCAGAAGGGGCACTCGAAGTCGCTGATCTCGACGATCGTGACGGGTGCGGTGGCGTTGCCCCAGGTGGGGTCGTCCTTGGTCACCGGAATGGTGGCCGAGCCGTGGTCGGCTACGCCGGCCGCTGAGCCCTGTTCTGCCGCGATGTTCACGCCGCCCGAACGGTCAATGCCCCACATGAGGAACATGCCCGCGAGGAAGGACATGAAGAACCCGACGATTGCGGTTCCTTTATTCATGATTTCTCCGTGTTGTTTTGCTTACCCGCCGCGAGGGCGGGCTGAGGTTGGCCCGTGCGAAGACGGGTTGAATTGGCTCGAATGACGAATGCGGAAGGTGCAGCGCTGTTCATCGGCGTGCACCGGTTCGATGAAAAAGAGGGAGGAAAGACGGAAAGCGCAACGCGACCCGAGTCCAGCGCGGAGAAGCCCGGAGAAGCCCGGAGGCTCGAATCCGCGCGGGGGAGTGGATTCAGCTCGCGTGCGGTTCAGCCGCGTCGTGGTGGGCGCTCGAGCGTTGGCGCAAACCCAGGGCGTCTCTCGTCGGCTTGCGCCGGCGGGACGTCGAGACGAACGGAACGCACTCGTGGCAGAGGCTGTGAAGCCGGAAGTGCAACGTGCCGATCGAGGTGACGAAGCTGCGTCAATTCGCTCGGGCGCTGGGTTTCATCCGCGGAGACGGTGACGTGCCGTTTTCCCACGCAGGAGGGCGCGAGCACGTCGCCTTTGCCGGGATACAGTGGCGGCGGAGCCTCGATGGATTGCCCCAGCTCGCCGCACATCGGGACGGTCTCCGCGTGCGCGATGTTGGGAAGCAGCAGACACACGGCGAGCGCGAGCGTCCACAAGGCCAAGACGCGGAGCGTCGGGGCGAAGGGACGGCGGGCCTGGAGGCCCATGCGCGCGGTGCAGGAAGCTCCCATCGAACGGTTCGGGGGCGAGAATATCCGGCGGCCCAGGCCGCACAATGGTGACGAAACCACTTCCCCACCTGTCCTCTTCCCGTCACACCCGATCCAAAAGGGGCCACTTCACGAAGCGCTCCAGCCACCGCGAAATTGTTGACCACGTTATCCTACATCGGCACCATGGGGGCATGTCCGAGCCCTCCAGGAACGAAAACGCTTCGAAATTGCAGGAGAATGTGGCGCCCCAGGCGCAGCCCTGCGAGGACGTGCTCCCGCGTCGCTTCGGAAGACTCACGCTGCTGCGGCGGCTCGCCCGGGGGGGGATGGGCGAGGTTTACCTGGCGAGCACGGGCGGTATCGAGGGCGCAGAACGCCCCTGCGTCGTGAAAATTATTCGTCGCGAGCACGCGTCTGACCGGTCGTTCCGCGCCCGCTTCTTGGATGAGACCCGGATTCAGGCCCAACTGCAGCACCCCGGCGTTGCCCAGATTTTGGAGGCAGCGACGACGGAGGACGATTGCCCGTACGCGGTCGTGGAGTACGTCGAGGGGCGGCACTTGGGAGAGGTGCTCACGCGTTCCGCGCAGTTGGGCCTCCGCATTTCTTGGGAAGACTCGGTCGCTGTTGCCATCGCGTTCGGTGACGCGCTCGCGCACGTGCACGAGCGCACGGACGCGAGCGGGCGCCCTCTCGAGATCGCTCACCGTGATCTGAGCCCGCAGAACGTGATGGTGGGTTACGCCGGCGACCTGAAGCTCATCGACTTCGGGACCGCGCGCGGAGAAAACAGGCGATGCCGCACGGTGTCGGGCATCGTGTTCGCCAAGCCCGGCTACGTGGCGCCCGAGGTGGCGAATCAAACGCCGGGCGGCGCCGCCGCAGATTTGTATGCCTTCGGCGTGATGTTTTGGGAGCTCTTGGCGGGGCGGCGCTTCTTGCAGGGTGACCCGGTCGAGCATCAGGGACGCGTGGCGCGGGGAGAGCTGTCTCCGGCGCCGCTTGCTGCCGAGCTGGGGGCTCCCGCCGAGCTCGACGCGGTCATCGCGCGGCTCACCGCCACGAACGTGGCGGATAGGTACCCGACCGCACGCGCCGCGGTGGCCGAGCTGGTCACGCTGCTGAAGAGCGCCTCCTCTTTGGCGAACGGAGATCGCAGCGTGCGCGGGCGCATCGCGCACCTCATGCAGCGGCTTTATCCGGCGGAGCCCGCCCGCTCGCGCGCGGACTTCGCGCGGCGTGCGGCGCAGGCGCGTCAGCTTGCACCGAAGGAACACGGCGTGCCGGCTCCTTCACCCGAGCCGCCACAGGCCGAAGACGAAAGCGGGCTCTTGCCCGGCACACGCTATCGTTTGGTGCGCCGCCTCGGGGCGGGCGCCATGGGCGAGGTCTACGAAGCGACTCATGTCGATCTCGGTCGAGCCGTGGCGGTGAAGGTGCTGCCGCGCGAGGCGGCAGGGAGCGCCGAGAGGCGGCATCGGTTTCGGACGGAGGCGCGCGCCATCGCACGCCTCGACCATCCGAGCCTGGTCAAGCTTCACGACTTCGGCGTGACGGCGGATGGTCGCTTCTACTACGCCATGGAGCTCCTCGAGGGTGAGTCGCTCGATCGGCGTTTGCGACGTGGTCCGCTCCCGTGGCGTGAGGGGGTGCGCATTGCGTCGGCGGCCTGCCAAGCGCTCGAGGCGGCTCATGGGGCCGGCGTGATTCACCGTGACATCACACCGTCCAATCTGTTTCTCACCACGAGCGGCGTCGTCAAGTTGCTCGACTTCGGCGTGGCTCGCAACGTGCGCGACCCGCGCGGTGAGGGTGAGGTGGGCTCCGTTTTCGGCACGCCGGAGTACTTGGCGCCGGAGCAGGCGGCGGGTGCAGAAGCCGACGAGCGCGCCGACATCTACTCGCTGGGCGCCGTTCTCTACGAAATGGTGACGGGGATGCCGCCGCACTGGTTGGGCCCCGGTGCGGGCGCGGACGTCGCGCAGCTTTTGACCGCCAAGATTTCCACTACGCCACTGGCTCCGCGCGTTTGCGCGCCGGACCGAGAGCTGCCGCGGTGGCTCGACGAGCTGATCGTGAAGACGTTGTCGCGCGAGCCGAGCCGCCGCTTCGCTAGCGCGGCTCTGCTGCGCGCGGCGCTCGAGAGCCCCGCGGCGGATCGCTCCCGGTGGCGCGGGCGCGTCGGCGTGGGGCTGGGAGTGGCGTGCGCGGCGGCCGCGGCGGCGTTCGCCTGGACGACCTTCCACGGCGAGGGCGGCGCGGCGCCCTCGCCATGGCACGCAGAGCCGCTCGAGCTGAGCGCACTCGGGGCGACGCCTCCGGGTGACGACGACGCGAGCACGGTTCCTTCGAGCCAAGAGGACCCAACGACGCTGGCGCCCGTGGAGCTGGTCTCGTCCGAGGCTGTGGAGCCCGAGAATGCGGCGGTGGCGGCGGATGGAGCGCATGACTCTCGCCCCATGGACTCCGCTCGAGAGAGTGAGTCTCCGACGCCCGAGAAGGTGACGGACAAGGTCGCAACGCGCGTCGCCGAGAGCCTCGCTCTCGTCCAACGAGGACAACGCATCAAGGGGTACAATCGCTTGAAGGCGCTCGCCTTGCGGCATCCGGAGCGCGCCGACGTGCAGCGCGGCTGGTCTCTTGCGTCCGTAGCGGTCAAGGCTTGGGGCGACGCCCTGCGCGCCGCCCACAACTGGGTGGCGCTCGAGCCGTCACCCGCGGCGCGCCTCCACTTGGCCAAAATGGAAAAGGCAACGGTGCGCGGTGATGCGGTAAAGACGCTGGAGCTGCTGCTCGAGGCGGACCCGACGCATGGAGAGGCGCGGCGGCTGCTCGAAGAGTACCAACGCGATCGAATCGCGCGCCGTTGAGCGGGCGGCCTCTGCGCGGGCGCGGCTTTTCCCGCCTGTAAGCGTTCCCCCGGGTCGAGGGCCCGGGGTGGCCCCCCATTGTCGTGAGCACGACGGCCGCCGTTCGCTTGCCGGATGGCCGCGAGGCCCCTATTGGTCTTGTCGCTCATGGCAGCGCCCCCGACACCGGCACACCAAGTCGTCACGACCGGCAACCCTTACGGCGTGGTCCTTCGCCTCGCCACGCCGACGGTCTTCGCGATGCTGACGCAGAGCATCGTCAACGAGATCGACATTCTGTTTTTCTCGTGGTTGCCCTGCCCGGAGTCTTCCAACGCCCAGGCCGCGCTCCTGCCGTCGCTCATCATCCTGTGGGCCTTCGGCGGCTCACTCAGCGCCATTTCGGTCGGAACGCAGGCCATTGCTGCTCGGCGTTTCGCCGAGGGGAACCACGAGCGGGCGGGCGGGGTGCTCCTGAACTCCTGGGTTTTCGGGCTCGTTTCGGGCGTTCTGTTCACCATCCTGGCTTACCTGACGCTTCCGTCGCTTCTCGGCGCGCTCATCAAGGTCCCCGAGGTGCGCGAGGCCGCCACGTCCTACCTGAACTGGCGCTTGCTCGGCATCGCTTCGATGGTGATGACGTTCTCCTTCAAGGCGTTCTTCGACGGCGTGGGCAAGACCCACGTGCACATGGTGAGCGCCGTTCTCATGAACGTGCTGAACATCGTGTTGTGCATGGCGTTCATCTTCGGGCGCTGGGGCGCGCCACGCATGGGCATGGCGGGCGCCGGCTTCGCTGGGTTCGTCTCGACGTGGGTTGGCCTCGCCATCATGTTGGGGTGGGCAGCGCGCCAAAAGTACCGCGCACACTTCCGTCCGTTCGCGCCGAGCAAGTTCGAGCTATCGCTCACCCGTGACATCCTGAAGCTCTCGGTGCCCAGCGCCGTCGCGACACTCGCGGTCATGAGCGGCTTCGCCCTCTTCTCCATGATCGTGAGCAAGCTCGACTCCATGTCGGGCACGGCGGTCGTCACGGCGGGGTGCCCTGGGGCGCGCGCAGAAGCCGTCAACGGCGCGGCGACCATGCTCATCGTCGGCATCCTCAAGCTCACCTTCACGGCCTGCCTGGCCTTCGGCACCTCCACGGCGACCCTGGTGAGCCAGTCACTCGGCGCGGGCGAGGGAGAGAAAGCCGCCCGCTTCGGCTGGGTCTCGGTCAAGCTCGGCCTCGCCATTTTCGGCGTCGTCGGCTTCGTGGAAGGCGTCCTCTTCCCCGAGGAAATTCTCGGCTTCGTCTCCAACAGTCAGGCGGTGCGCGACGCGGCGCTCATGCCCATGCGCATGATGGGGCTGTGCACGCCGATCATCGCGGTCGGCATGATCCTCACGCAGGCGCTCTTCGGCGCCGGCAACAGCGTCTTCGTGATGGTCGTGGAGCTCATCCTCCACTTCACGTGCCTCGTGCCGCTCGCGTGGCTCTTGGGCATCACGTTCGGCTTTGGCCTGGTGGGTATCTGGGCTTCGGCCGTCCTTTACGCGGCGCTCCTCGCCGCCGTCATGGTGTGGAAGTTCGCCAAGGGCGACTGGATGCACATTCGCATCTAGCGCCACGGGAGCGCGGAAGCGCGGCCTTCGGGCTCACATTCGGCCTGTCCGCACGCGCCATGCTCGACCGGCCGTAGACGCCGTCCTGGGCCTGTCGCGCGCGCCGTGCTCGGCCGTTTCTAGGCGCCGTGCTCGGCCACTCGCAGGCGGCGTCCTCGGCCGGTCGCGCGGGCTCTCGCCGCTTTCGCCCGGGCCGAGGAGGCTTTGGAAGCCAGCGCCCCTTAGAACTCGATGTCGACGGCTTGACTCAGCATCCGCTCGATTTCCTCG
The DNA here is from genome assembly GCA_023432025.1 of Pseudomonadota bacterium. Taxonomy (GTDB): domain Bacteria; phylum Myxococcota_A; class Polyangia; order Polyangiales; family Polyangiaceae; genus NIC37A-2. Next base: position 11,744 of record JAEYVE010000247.1, on the reverse strand, counting down.
GCGGGCTGCGGCTTGGCGACCAAGTAACCTTGGATTTGATCGCACTTCAGGAGTCGGAGCAGGTGCGCCTGGGCGCTGGTCTCCACGCCTTCCGCAACGACGATGAGGTCGAGCGAATGTGCGAGCGACAGAATCGTCATGACGATCGTCGTTTCCTGCGGATCCTCCGTCATGCGCAGAACGAACGAGCGATCGATCTTGAGCGCGTCGATGGGGAGCTTGCTCAAATAGCCGAGCGACGAGTACCCCGTGCCGAAGTCGTCGATGGCGATTTTGAGCCCGTGCCGCTTCGCGACGTGCAGCTTTTCCACGTTGCGGGAGAAATCCTCCATGAGCACGCTTTCCGTGATTTCCAAGTCGATACCCGAAGGACTCAAGGGATAGAGCTCGAGAACACGCTCGAGCTTGGGGAGAAAATCCGCCTGGGCGAGCTGTAGCGCGGATACGTTGACCGCGATCCGCGGAGCCTGGATGCCACGCTCGTGCCAGGAGGTGAATTGGCGCGCGGCGCGCTCGAGCACCCAGCGGCCGACCTCCGCAATCATCCCTGTTTCCTCGAGGGTCGGGATGAACTTGCCCGGGGGCACCAGCCCGGTCGTCGGATCGAGCCAGCGGATGAGGGCCTCGAGCCCCACGATGCGGCGCGTCTTCAGATCGACCTTGGGCTGGTAGTGAAGCAAGAACTCTTCTCGCTCCAGCGCGCGGCGCAGCTTGGTCTCCAAGAGGAGCCGATCCGTGACGCGCGTGTTCATGTTGGGTGCGTAGAACAGCCAGCGTTGTCCGCTCGACTTCGCCTTTTTCAGCGCCGCCTCCGCGTTGGCGAGCAGCGCGTCGGCGTCGTCACCATCCGCCGGGGAGATGGCGATGCCGGAGCGCACCGAAACGCGGAGCTCCGTTCCGTTCACCAAGAACGGCTGCGAGAAGGCCTGCAGGTAGGCCCCCTCGAGCTTGTGGGCCACCGAAGTCTCGTTGCCGTCGATGTTGCTCAGCACCGCGAAGCAGTTGCCGTCGATGCGGGCCAAGGTGTCGTCCGCGTCGAGCGAGCTTCCCAAACGTTCGGCGGCTTCGAGCAAGAGTCGATCGCCGGCGTGCCTTCCGAGTGTTTCGTTGACTTGCCTGAAGCGGTCCAGATCCAAGAGAACGAGCGCTACCTGGCCGCCGTCGTTGCGGTGTGCGGCCAAGGCCTGGTTGACGCGATCGACCAAGAGCTCTCGATTCGGTAGTCCCGTCAGCTCGTCGAAGTTTGCGATGAAACGGAGGCGTTCTGCCTGTGCGAAGTGATCCAGCGCAAAGGAGATGTTTTCGGCCAAGTCGTTCAGGAGCTTCACCTGCTCTTGATCGAAGAAGCCGACGTGGGCCGCGAACAACACGAGCACGCTGTCGAGCTCGCCGGAGCGAAACAGCGGGAAGAGCGCGAGCGCCTGGGGGCTTTGGTCCAGAAAACCCGCGCCGGAGGGCAGGGGCGCCGCGTCGAGATCGTTCACGACCACGTGCCGACCACCCTCGAGTGTCGGAAGCACGGCGTGGTCGAGCGGCCAGCCCGTGTCGGCGAGGAGCTCGTTCCAGGCGCTGATCGTGCTTTCGGTCGCCCCCGCCGCATGTGAGACCCGGGGGGGAGCGCCGCTTTTCGACACTCGAATCACCGCCGCGAGCTGGAGTTTGGCTTCGCTCACCGCGATGCCGCAGCACTCGTCCAAAAGCACGGAGCGATCGGTGGTCCGGACGATCGCGCCGTTGATGCCGCTCAGCACGGCGTGCAGACGGGAGAGGCGAGCGAGGTGCTCGGCTTGCGCTCTGCGCGGGGTGATGTCGATGATGGATCCCACGAGGCGCGTCGCGACGCCGTCGGCTCTCCAGCGAGCTTGCCCGTGCATCTGGAACCAGTGTGGTTTGTCACCGACCATCAGCGCCCTGAACTCGATGCCGTTCAAGGTTTCGCGGTCCTCGAGGTGAGAGCGTAAGGCCGCCGAGACGCGAGCTTGGTCTTCGGGGTGGACCTGCGCGAGCAGTGTTTCCAGCGACGGCGGGAGCGTCTTTTCGTCCTGGCCGAACAGCGCGGCGAAGCTCGACGAGTAAACCACGTGCTCGCGCTCGATGTCCCAATCGAAGAGCCCCGCCTTGGAGCCCTCGAACGTGAGGCGGAGGCGCTCTTCGCTCAGGCGCAGAGCGTCCTCTATTGCGGTACGATCGGTGACGTCCCGCGCGATACCGACGAGGCCGACGACGGGGCCAGCCGCGCTGCGAATGGGCGCTTTGGTCACGGAAAAGTGGCGACGTCCGGCCTCACACTGGACGTCCCGCACGAGATCCGTCTGAACCTGCCCGGACTCGAGCAGCGCGCGCTCCTCGCGCTCGACCTCCTCTGCCAGAGCGCGATCGGGCAGTAAGTCGGCCAAGTGCTTCCCGACCAGGCCCTCCGGCGTGGCCTGCCTCAACATACGTGCGAACGCGTGGTTCGCTCGCAAATACTGGAGCTCTCGGTTCTTGAAGAAAATGCCGTCCGGAATGCTGTTCATCAGGTCCAAGAGGAGCTGTCGCTCGGCCGCGAGCTGCCGGCCCAAGCGGTAGTACTCCGCGCCCCTCTGCACGGTCACGCGCACGCTGCTCGGATCCCACGGCTTCGGCACGTACGCGTAGATTTGCCCTTCGTTCACCGCGCGCACCACCGCGTCGAGATCGGCGAAGCCCGTCACCAGGATGCGCGTGGCCTCGCACAGAGAGTTCAAGCGAACGAAGAGATCGGCTCCGTTCATCTTGGGCATTCTCTGATCCGAGATGATGACGGCGATTTCCGGCTCCTCGGCGACGAGGTCCAGAGCGCGCTCGGCCGAGCTGGCGGTGAGCACGACGAAGTCGTCCGCGAGCAGGTCTTCCAAGGCAACCAGCACCTGCGGCTCGTCGTCGACGAGCAAGACGCGTTCTCTGCGAAGCGGATGAACGCCGCTTTCGTGAAGGCCATGGGAAGAGGGGGGGACGTCTTCGCTGGCGTTCGCGTTCGATGCTTGGCTCATGATCCGTTCTCGCTCTGAGCGGCGGGGGGCCGCGGGTTCCGAGGCAAGTCGAGGGTCACGACGGTGCCGCCGCCGGGAGCCTCGCTGAAGTCGATGGAGCCACCGTGCTTGCGCACGATGGAGTAAGTGATGGCAAGGCCGAGCCCGGTGCCTTGACCGACGGGCTTGGTCGTGAAGAAGGGATCACACACGCGGTCGCGCAGGTGCGGGGGAATGCCGCCCCCGTCGTCCTGGACGCGGATCACGTAGCGTTCGCCATCGGCGACACTAGACAGCCGAATGTGACCGCGCTCCGGGATGGACTCCAGGGCGTTGGCGATGACGTTCATCAGCGCTTGATTCAAGAGGCCCGGGTAGCAGTCGAGGTCGTAGGGCTCGGCATACTCGGTCTCCACTTCGATGCGTCCTTCCAGGCGATGATCGAGGATGGTGAGCACGGAGTCCACGCACTCACGAATGTCTACGATCTTGCGCTCACCCTCGTCGATGCGCGCGAAGGTGCGCAGCTTGAGCACCAGCTCGCGGATGCGCAGAAGGCCCGTGTTCATTTCCGAAAGGCGGTTGTCCACGCGCGCCCAGCCCTCGCGCGAGAGCGTCACCGAGCCGTCGCCCGGGTTCGGCGTGGCCGCCTTGAGCGTTTTGTGCACCGTGCCCAGGTGACTCAGCGCGAAGGCCAAAGGGTTGTTGATTTCGTGCGCCACGCCGGCCACGAGCTCGCCCAGCGACGCCATCTTCGCGGACTGAACCAACTGGGCCTGCATCGCCTTGAGATCCTCGTAGGCTGCCTGAAGGTCCTCGTTCGCACGGCGGAAGAGCTCCGCGAGCGCCGCCTCGGAGGCCGCGAGCTCCTTGAGGGCGCGGCGCCCGGCGTGGAGCTCGAGGAAAATCCGAACCTTGCTGCGAAGCACGGCGGGGTCGATGGGCTTGAACAGGACGTCCACGGCGCCGCTGACGTAGCCGCGCAACATGCGATCCTCCGAAGGGTGCGTGGCCGTGACGAAGATGAGCGGAACATCCCGAGTGGCCGCGTTGGTTCTCGCGTGCTCGGCCACCTCGTAGCCGTCCATGCCCGGCATTTGCACGTCCAAGAGCACGACGGCGAAGTCGCGCCGCAAGAGGTGCCGCAGCGCTTCATTTCCGGACCTGGCGGTGACCACGTCGCAGTCCAGCCCTTCCAGGAGCGCCCGCGCCGTCACCAAGTTGGCCTCGACGTCGTCGACCACCAGCACGCACGAGCGCGCCGGGACGGTGTTATCGTCGTGCGTCATGCAGCCCCCCGGCGCCGATAAATGCGTTCTTCTCGGGAAAACTCGGAGAACCCGATCGCCGACTGGAGCAGAGTTTCGCTGGTCCCTAGACAAAGGAACCCGCCGTGCACGAGCGCGTTTTCGAACATGTGGATGACCCGCGCGCGCAGCGCCGCGCCGAAGTAGAGCAGTACGTTCCGGCAGAACACGACGTGCATCTCGCCCAGCGCGTGATCCGAAGCGAGATCGTGCTCGAAGAAAACGATGTTCTTGCGGAGGCTATCGCGTAGCACGATGCGTCCGCACGTCGAGCCGTAGTAGTCCTGGAAGGACTCCGTTCCGCCCGCTGCCGCGTAGTTCCGCTCGAACGTCTCCGCGAGGCCGTCGGAGTAGCTGCCCTCGCGAGCTCGTTCGATAGCGCTCGGGGAAATGTCCGTCGCGTAGAGCTGCGCCCTGTCGTACAGCCCTGCCTCGGTGAGGAGGATTGCGGTGGTGTACACCTCCTCGCCCGACGCACATCCAGCGTGCCAAATCTTCAGCTCGGGGTACGTTTTGAGCAGCGGTACGACGCGCTCGCGGAAGGCGCTGTAAAAACCCGGATCACGGAAAATGTCGCTCACCTGCACCGTGAGCCCGTCCAACAGCCAACGAAAGAAGCTGGCGTCGACCAGGAGCCGATGTTGGAGCTCTCCGAGGCTCTGGAGGCCGGATTTTCCGAGCGCCTGCACGAGGCGCCGGCGCATGGTCGGCTCGGCGTACCCCCGAAAGTCGTACCCGTACCTGGCGTGAATCGCCTCGAGGACCAAGCGGCACTCCAAGGCCTCGACCTCGTCCTGCGTCATGCGGAGCCTCGCGCGGTCAAGAAGCGATGCAGGAGCGAGAGCAAGCGGCTGGCGTCGACGGGCTTGCTCAAGTACTCGCTCGCGCCCGCCATGATGCAACGCTCGCGTTCGCCCTTCATCGCCTTCGCCGTCAGGGCAATCACGGGCAAGTCCGTGAAACGGTCGTCGGCACGCAGGCGCCGCATCGCCTCGTAGCCGTCCATTTCCGGCATCATGATGTCCATCAAGACGCCGTCGACGTCGGGGTTGTTCGCGAGCAGCTCGAGCGCCTCGGCGCCCGTCTCGGCGACGATCACCTGGGCGCCCTTACCCTGCAGCACCGCCGAGATCGCGTAGACGGTGCGCATGTCGTCCTCTGCGAGGAGCAGTTTGGTTCCTTCGAGCGATACGTCGGGGACCAGCGCCGCGTCGCTCGGCGAGGCCGCAGGAATGCGACTTCCGAGCTGGCCCACGAAGAGACGCACCTCGTCGAGCAGGCGCGCCTCGGAGTTGCCGTCCTTCAAAACGACGGTTTCGACGTAGGCCTCGAGCTGGTGTGTTTCCTTCTTGCTGAGGGCGCGGGCCGTGTGCACGACGACGCTCGGCGTGTCGACGTCCGACCTTCGGCTGAGCGTTTCCAAGAGACCGAGCCCGTCCATGTCGGGCAGGCCCAGATCCAGGATCATGCAGTCGAAGTGCTGGGCCTCGAGCGTCGAAATGGCGTCGGCAGCGGTCGCCACGTGGCGCGCCTCGAAGCCCTCCTTGCTCAGCATGTCCACGACGGAGTCGCCCTCGATGGGGTTGTCCTCCACCACGAGGACGCGCGGTGTGCTTTGGGTGGCCCTAGGGGTCAGCCGGTGGACGACTTCGGCGAGCTCGGCGCGAGAAGCTGGTTTCGTCAGGTAGCCGATGGCGCCCAGTGCAAGTCCGCGCTCGGGCGCGTCGACCGCCGACATGAAGTGCACGGGGGTGCCGTGCGTGGCCGGGTCGTCGCGCAGCCGCTCGAGCACGGTCCAGCCGTCGATGTCGGGCAAACGAACGTCGAGCACGATGCCATGGGGGCGGAGCTCTCTCGCGAGCTGGATGCCCTCCTCGCCCGTCGCGGCGAGCACCGCCTTGAAGCCGCGCGCGTGGATGATGTCGAAGAGCTGGGTCTTGATGACCTCGTCGTCCTCGATGACGAGCAAGTGAGGCTCGCCCGGGGTGATCGACGTGCGGTCGTCGACCACCGCGCGCTCTGGAGACAGGGTGCGTTTGGCGTTCTCGGTCGGGGCGCCTCGCGAGGAGGGCCGCTCGGGCAAGAAACAGGTGAAGGTGCTGCCTTGCCCGAGCGTGCTCTCCAGCATGAGGTCGCCCTCCAGGAGCTCGGCCGACTCGCGCGCGATCGCGAGGCCGAGCCCGGTGCCGCCGTAGCGACGATTGGTCTGTGCCTCGACCTGTTCGAAGGGCGCGAAGACGCGGTCGCGGTCCGACTCGGCGATACCGATGCCGGTGTCCGTCACCGAGAAGGCGATCATGCCTTGCGCGGAGCGGCCGCCCCGGAGCGTCGTCCCAGGGTCGGCGCGCGCCACGCGCAGCGTGACGCGGCCTCGTTGCGTGAACTTGACCGCGTTGCCGAGCAGGTTCGTCACGATCCGCTCGAGCCGCCCGCGGTCCGTCACGATGAACGGAGGCAGTTCCGCGTCGTGTTCCACGACCAGCTCGACTCCTTTCTCACGCGCCAAGGGGTCGAAGACGCGCTCCGCGTGCTCCGTGAGGCGAGACAGCTCGACCTTTTCGAAGACCAGCTCCTGTCTCCCCGCCTCGATTTTGGCGAGATCGAGGATTTGGTTGATCAACGAGAGCAGGTCTTGGCCGGCCGAGTGCACCGTCAGGCAGTGCTCGACCTGCCGCTGCGTGAGGTTCCCGCTCTCGTTGTCCGCCAGGAGCCGAGAGAGAACCAGCATGCTGTTGAGCGGGGTCCGCAGCTCGTGCGACATGTTCGCGACGAACTGCGACTTGTAGTTGCTGACCCGCGCGATTTCGTCTGCCTTCTGCTGAACGCGGAGGTGCGCCTGCTCGAGCTCGAGGTTCTGCTCGCTCAGCGTCTGTCTTTGCTGACTGAGTTGGCTATTTGCGCGGCGTAGCTCTTCTTGCTGGTTGCGCAGCTCTTCGTTGCTGACACGAAGCTCCTCCTCTTGCGCGGCGAGACGTTCGGCTTGACGCTGCGCCTCGGCGAGGAGCTCGCGAAGCGCCGTGCGGGACTCGGCCGCCGAGAGGGCAATGGCGAGAGCCATCCGAACGGACGAAAGGAACTGGATGGCGAGCTCCGAGGGTCGCTCGAAAAACCCGAGCTCGACGATGCCAACCACCTTGTTCAAGTGCACGAGCGGGAGGAAGACCAGCACTCCGGGCTCGGCGCTGCCGAGCCCGGAGTGCACCTTCAGGTAACCCGGAGGACAGTCCACGACCCAAACGTCCTCTCGGGCGACGGCCTGTCCGAGGAGGCCTTCGCCTGCGCGAAACGCCTGCGTGGAGACCGGGTCCGCGCCACCTTCCCTCGCGAACGAGCTGCGCAGCAGGAACGAGCCTCGGTCGTCGCTGATGTAGAGGCCGGCCGTCACGGCGGAGACGCGCAGCGAGAGGAAGACGAGCGCCTTCTCCGTCAACGCCTCGAGCGAGGGGTCCCCGCGCAGCTCGTCTTCGAGCTCGGCGCGCCCCTCGCTCACCCAGGCCGTGCGCTCTCGCAGCTCGGCGCCATTGCGCAAGCTTTCCGCCATCCGGTTGGCTTCGGCGGCCAGCTTCCCGAGCTCGTCGTTCGTCTCGAGGGCGATGGCGCGGGAGAAGTCGCCGCTCGCGAAACGGGAGAAGCCGTTCGTGAGGGCGTCCAAAGAGCGCAGGAGGCCGATGATGACCCAGAGCGCCAACGCGACGACGACGACGATTGCGCCGAGGCCCAGCGCCAGCCGGAAGAAGTGCGACTGTCGGTGGACGTGCCGGACCGTCTCGAAACCCGCGGCGAGCTCGCTTTGGCTCAGGCTCGTCGTTTCGCGGATCAACTCCCGCGCCCTCAGTTCGCGCTGGCGCTTGAACTCGACGACCTCGGTCAGTGACTCGAGGGTGTCGTTGGCGATGACGCGGTCGGCGACGTTCCGTGCGGCGTCATAGTAGTCTTGGATGGCCCAGCGGAGGTTGGCCGCCTCTTCGGAGTCCAGCGCCGTGTCACGCGTGGTGATGAGGGTGATGATGCGGACCTTGGCGGCCAAGGTCGCGTCGAGCGCCGCGCGGTCCCGTCTTCTCGAGGCCTCGTCCAAGTCGTGCCGCAACGTGGCGAACTCGGACTCGAGCATGGGTCCGAGCTCGGCTTTCGGTACGAGGCGCCCCTCGATGTGGTCGAGCGCGTTCGACAGGCGAAAGCCGATGAGGGCGCTTCCGAGCACCAACATCAGGAGCGCCAATATCGTTGCAACGACGACGAGACGCAGCTTCGAGCGAAAGGAGAATAGCACGGTGGTCTACCTATCTCGGACGGACGACCTCCGACTCGCGCGAGCTCGGCACGCTGCCCGCGAGCGGTTGGTGATGGCGGACTGCGGTGAGCCGGTGACGTGCGGCCGCGTCCGAGGGGTAAGCGAAGGAGCGAGACTGGGGGGAGGATGGACGGACCAGGAGACGGGAGAGGATTTTCGAGCGGGCGCTACGCGCTCTCCGTCGCGTCGGGTGAGGAGGCGTGACGGATGCCCTCGCTCGTGCGTTTGACACGAGAACGCGAGCACGGCGACCCCGGCCGCACGCTTCGTCACCCTTCCCTCGAGGCGGGTACCAGTCGCTGGTACGTAGCCACCCTGTGCAGTTTCTGCGGCGGCATGACGAACTGTCAAGGTTCGAGAGAGCGCGCCGGAGCACGCCGCCCCATCAGGGCGCGCGCAGCAGGCGAAAGCATGTGAAATCGCTCACAGCTGTGCGCTTCATGTGAGCGTCACTCCCACACGCATCACATGTCGCAGCGCGGCGCAGAGGCCCTCCGTCGAGTCACTCCGCTCGGCCCATGTCAGCCATTCGTTGGAGGGCGCCGCGGAGCCTTCGCCGCTGCGCGATGACCGTGACGGCTGTTCAGCGCATCAATATGCGGCACGCGACCTGCATGCGAACGCGAGGACTGGAGTCCGCGAGCACGAGGGCGGCATCTTCTGGCTTACCCAAGCGCACCAAGCCGATCGCCGCGCTCTCGCGGAGCTCCGCCCGCCGATCTTCGAGCTGTTTCACGAGCAGCGGAGCGACCGCCTGCGCGCGCGTGGCAGACAACGCGGCGCGGGCCTGGATCGCAAGCGAATCCTGGCCTTTCGCGAGGGTTTCCAGGGTCGAGAGCGCGGCTGTACGACGCTCCGGAAAGTCGAGAAGGCGAGCCCAACCAAGAACGGCCACTTCGCGATCGGGGTCCCGCGTCGCTACGTCGAGCGCCGTGAGCGTTTCGGGGCGGTCTGCGGGGAGCGCGGTGAGCGCCATGCGGCGTTCCTCTCGCGTGCCATTTTGCGCGGCGTCGAGCAGCTTCTGCACGCCGACCTCGCGCACTTCCCCTTCTGCGCGGCTCAGCGCCTGCGCAGCACGGAGCGCGGGCAACCCGGAGCTGGTCTCCGCAAGCCGGAGGAGTGCGACCCGCCCACCGTCCCGGAAAGACGCTGGCGCAGCCCAGGCGTCCACGATGACCAACCGCAGGCCTTCGTCGGCGCGTTCCCAGCGATCTTTCAAGCCGAGCACCGTGCGCTCTCCGCCAAGGCGACCCAGGGCCTGCACGGCGAAGCTTCTGCTCATCGGATCCGGATCCAGCCGAGCGACGTCCAGGAGCGCGTCGCGATCTCGCGCGTCCGCGGTGGAGAGGGCCGCTTGAAGCGCGGCGCGTCGAACTCGCTCGTCGGGATCGGTGAAAAAGGCGACACGCTGGCCAGCGGCTTTGGGGCCTTCCGTGTCTCGCGCGGCGACCGCGCGCCACGCACCGTCCTCGGAGTTGCCATAACGGGCCAGTGGGCCCTCGAGCTTTCCGTGCTCGAAGAGGATGAGCGCGGCCTCCGCGCCAATGTCGTCCAACCTGTCGGCTCGCTCACGGAGGCTGCCGTACAAGGGTGCCGCGCAGGGGCGCACGGAACGGACGCGTGCCGCGCCGACGGAACCGCTCGCCGTATGGATTTCGCGTTCGAGGACGGCGCGGGAAATGTCCTCTGCTCTGGCGCGGTCGAGCTTGCCCTCGGCGCGCTCCGTCAGAATGTCGCGCCGCAGCGTCGGCAAATCGCGTTGTAGCGCAGAGTGGACGGCGCCCGTCGGCTGACAGGCGCCCAGGAGCAACGCGAAAAGACTCAGCCAACGTCCTTTACGCCCCGGGCTCGCCTTCGCCATCGGCTCGTTGATAGCACAGCCGGAAACGGGCAAGCCGGCTCAGATGGCACCCACGCGACGGCGCCGCGCGGGGAGCCCGCGAAGGGTCAGCGACGGCGCCAGTAGCGTGGACTCGGCTCCTCGGAGGCCCCACACGGGGGCACCCAGCGTGGCGTCAGTTGACCGGGGCAGGGTGTTGCTCGTCGCTCGAACGAGCCTCGCGCGCGAGCTCGTCCCGACGACGCAGCGCCGCCTGGATGAAGCTCGAGAAGAGCGGGTGAGCGTCGTGCGGGCGGCTCTTGAACTCGGGGTGGAACTGGCAGCCGATGAAGTGCGGATGGTCCGGCAGCTCGACGATTTCGACGAGGCGCTCGTCGGGGCTGGTGCCGCTGAGCACCAAACCTGCTTGGACGAGCTGGTCGCGGAAGTCGTTGTTGAACTCGAAGCGGTGCCGATGGCGCTCGCTGATTTCCGTTTCGCCGTAAATCTGCTGAGCGTGGGTGCCCTTCTTGAGCGAGCAGGGGTACGCGCCGAGGCGCATGGTGCCGCCCTTGGCCTCCACGCCGCGCTGATCCGGCATGAGGTCGATGACCGGGTACTTGGTGGCCTTGCCGAACTCGGTCGACGAGGCGCCTTCCAGGCCGCACTTGTTTCGCGCGTACTCGATGACCGCGAGCTGCATGCCCAAGCAAATACCGAAGAACGGCACGTTGTTTTCGCGCGCGTAGCGGATGGCTGCGATCTTGCCCTCGACCCCGCGATCCCCGAAGCCGCCCGGCACCAAGATGGCGTCGAGTCCGGAGAGTTGGCGAATGTACGAGCCGCCGCGCTCGAGGTGCTCGGAGTCGATGTACTCGAGCTGAACGGCGGCGTCGCTGTCGAGCCCGCCGTGGACGAGCGCCTCGTGAAGCGACTTGTAGCTGTCCTTCAGGTGCACGTACTTGCCGATGACGCCGACGCGCACCGTGCCCCGGGGCGGCTGCTTGAACTTGTCGACCGTCTGCTCCCAGCGCGACAGGTCCGGCTGGCGAGACCAGATGTTGAGCTGCTCGGCGATGCGGTCGTCGATGCCCTCCACGTGCAGCGCGAGCGGGAGCTCGTAGATGCAACCGACGTCTACGGCGCTGATGACGCGGTCGACCGGCACGTTGGAGAACAGCGCGATTTTCTCCTTCAGGCTCTGCGTGATGTGGCGATCACAGCGGCACACCAAGAGATCCGGCTGAATGCCGATTTCGCGCATTTCGCGGACGGAGTGCTGCGTCGGCTTCGTCTTCATTTCTCCCGCGGTGGGGATGTGCGGTACCAACGTGACG
>JAEYVE010000209.1 GCA_023432025.1 Pseudomonadota bacterium | reverse complement strand
GGGTCCAGACGTGACCGGGCTCGATCTCACTCGCCTCGACATACGTCCCGGCCGCGTGCTCGCGCCGCTCTCCGACGGTCGCACGGCGGAGCTGACGCTCGATCCCACGGTGCAGCGCGCGGCGCTCGCCGTCATGAAAAAGTACCGCGTGCCCGAGGCCGGGGTCGTGGCGCTCGACGTCAAGACGGGCAACGTGCTGGCCTACGCGAGCCACGTCAACGAAGGTGAAACGTTCGACGTCAACGCGCGCGCCACCGCGCCGGCCGCGAGCATCTTCAAGGTCGTCACCACCGCCGCGTTGGTAGAAAAGGCGGGCCTCAGCGAAGAGACGGAGCAGTGCTACCGCGGCGGTCGCAGTCGCATCGAGGTCGACGAGCTGAAGGAAGATCCGGCGCGCGACAAGTGGTGCGCCAACCTCGGGATCGCGCTGGGCAGCAGCTTGAACGTCGTGTTCGGCCGCCTGGCACAGAAGCACCTCACGCCGGAGGACTTGCGAGGCATGGCGGGCGCGTTGGGGTTCGGCGCGCCCGTGCCATTCCCGATCGCCAACGAGCCATCCAAGGTGAACATCCCGGAAGATCCGGTGGAGTTTGCCCGCACGGCGGCCGGCTTCTGGAACACCAACCTTTCCCCGCTGGAAGCGGCGGTGTTGACGCAGACCGTGGCCAACGGCGGCGTCGCGCTCAAGCCACGCATCATCAAGAGCGTGACGCGCGGCAAGGACACGTTGTGGGAGGGCCCCGAAGAGCCCGTAGTGCTCCGCCGCGCGTTGAAGAAGAGCACCGCCGATCAGGTGGGCCGAATGATGGTGCACACCGTCAAGAACGGCTCGGCGCACAAGACGTTCTTCGACGACAAGGGACGTCCCTTCTTGCCGGGCGTGGAGGTCGCCGGAAAAACGGGCACGCTCTCCGACCACAAGGCCAACCGTCACTACACGTGGCTGGTGGCATTCGCCCCGGCTGACAAGCCCGAGATCGCCGTGGCAGCGTTGGTGGTGAACACCCCGCAGTGGCAGATCAAGGGACCGCTGCTTGCGCGTGAAACTTTGCGTGCCTACTTCGCATCGCGCGGTCGAGCGGGTGTGAGCCCTCCGTGAGCAACGTCGGCCCCCGCACGCTTCTCGGCTGACCGCTGAACCGGCGAGCAAGGACGCGGATGTGGGACCCGGTCGCCAAGGGCCTGGCCCCCGGAGGGGCTTGGACGGCGGGGGTGCCCCAGGCGAGCAAGTGCACTCGAAGTTTCTCACCCCCAGCTGGAGGTGGTCTCATCGTGGGAACGTCTGCTCGGTACCTCGTGGATCCCGGCGACCTGCCGTTCAGCTTGTTTGTCTCGGCTTGGAGCAAGTTCCGAGCTCAGACCCGCCTGTTCTGCCACCTCTCCCACATTTCGGGCAGACGCCCCCGACGTGTCCAGGAAGGATTCGCGACCAGGTGAGGGGCCGAGGGCTCGGATTGGGTTGGACGGTTTCTAGGGCGTTGCTAGAGTTATTCTCGTGCAGGTGGTGCTCCGTAAGCTCGGGCGTGGTTCGAGAGCCGTCAGTGGACGGCTCGTTCGCGCGCCTCGCAAGGGCTCGGTTGTCGTCATCGAGTTCTCGGACGGTATGCACGAGTACGTGACCACGCCGGTGAAGCGTGTGCTGCGACTCGCTGCGCGGGACGTGTTCTACATCGAGACGGTGAACAGTCGTTATCGTCTCGAGGTGCGGGACCGAGAGAACGCTCTCGAAGACGCATCGAGCGGCTGACTCGAACGCCCTGCGTCCGAAGAACGGTGACGTGAGCCGTGCGCTTCCGCGTGGTGTGCGGACGACGTGCCGTGAGACACGTCGTGTTGGGCGCCGAGCGAGGTGACGCTGCGGGCTACGTCGGCGCAGCGAAGGCCGTGGACGTAGGACGCCGAGCGAAGGCGTAGCGCGGCGGCCATGTCGACGCAGGGACAGAGGGCAGCGACGTCGCGGAGTGGTGTCCCCGACAGAGGGCAGCGACGTCACGGAGTGGTGTCCCCGACAGCGCCTGACGTCGCAGGCTAGCCTTGCCTTTCGATCCGAGGTATGGGCGGTGCCCCAACTCACATCGGGAGTCCAAGTCATGGGTGCATTCGACAGCCGCAACAGCAAGAAGATGCGTCAGCGCCGCGCGCAGGCGAGCAAGAAGGCGCGCCTCGCACGTCGTGCAGAGGCCGCGCGCCAGGAGCGCAAGTCCGAGAAGAAGGGCAAGAAGTAAGCGCCCCTTCCGACGCGAGCCGCCGATTCGCGGCGACGGGGCGGCGCCCCGCGCCGCGAGCGGGCATCCCGTCCGAGTGTGAAGGCGCCCCTGGGCGAGCCGCAGGGCGAGCCACGAAGTGAGGCAGGCTCCCGAGCGAGGTGCTCGAGCGCGATCAATGAGCGGCGCGCGAGCGTGCTCACGCCCCCGATCAACGGATCACGCGCGTCGGAAATTGCGCGTTTTGGCGAGTCGTCTCGGCGGCGCGCTCGACCTTTTCGCCGAAGAGCCCCAAGTCTCCGCCGACGCGCGCTTCCTTTTTCATTTGCCACTTGCCCTTCTCGTCGACCCACGTCTGTTCGATGCGGGTGATGCGCAAGGTGGCTTCGTCCATGCGGACCCACGACACGTCGACCTGCACTTTGGCGTGCGAAGAGTCGCTCAGGGACAGTCCAGCGAGCTCGGTGTCAATCACGCGGATGTCGTGACCCCAGCCCGCGCGGTTCTTGAAAAAAGCATCGCGCGCGGTTGGCGCCGTGCGGGCCGCCGCCATGTCGATTTGCCCCCAGCGCGCCGAGAGGTTCAAGTCTCGCGCGGCCTCGCTGGCGAGCTCGGCGGGGGTGGGCGGGGTGGGGCACCCCAGCGTGAGGAGCGCGGCGAGCGCTGCCCCGAAGAGAGCTCGATGCGCGCCGGAGCCGCAGAACGCCGAGAGGAGACCAGAGCGGAGCGAGCAGAGGCGCATGGATCGGCGCTTAACACCGGCTTTCGCGAGCGGGAAAGAAACGCGCGGACGTTAGAAGCCTCCGGCGGCCACGAAGTACGTTTGGGGAGGCGGCGCGACGTCGTCCAAGCCACGCGCCCAGCCGAGGCGCAGGGTGGTGCGGCCCACGTAGCCGAGCACGAAATCGAACCAAAGCTCGCCACCCACGCCGACGTGGAGCGAGCTCCAGGGGTTTCCTGGTTCGAGGCGCGAGAACGCTCCGCCAACGTCCGTGAAGGCAACGCCGCTCACCTTCCGCAGGTAGATGGGGAGCGTGCTGGGGCCCGCGTCCGTGAACCAGAGCGGCAAGCGGTACTCGGTGTTCAAGAGCGCGAACTTGTTTCCGGCGAACTGTCCCGGCTCGTAGCCGCGCAGCACGAACGCGCTCTGTTGAACGTTGCTGAGGAAGGGTTCGAACGGGCCTTGGTCCACGAAGCCGCCCGTATAAAAAAGGCCGAGGCGTGGGTACGTGCCACCCGCGCTGCCTCCGGAGAGCCCCAGTGAAAGCACGTGGTGGCGAAACCAGGGCAAAGGCACGTAGCCGGTGCTTCTGAGCACCAAAGAGTAGAGCGTGTCGTCGCTGGCCGTGGCGGCCGACGCATAGTCGGCGCCCATGCCGAAGGTGAAGCCGCGCTCGGCGCCCACGCCGAAGTGCGTCCACAGGGCGTTCGAGTAGCCATAGCCCACGTGGACGACGCCGAGCTGGCCGTCTTCGAGCCGAGGAGGCAAGGGCGCGTACGGATCGAGGGTGCGCTCGGCGTCGAGCTCTTGCGTGAAGTACTGGACGTTGTAGCTGCCTGCGACCGAGTGCCCGTCGAAATCCCCCGGCAAGTCGTAGCTGAGGCCCGAGCTCAGACCCGACTGGTATTCGAGGATGGGCAAGGTCTCGAGGCTGGCGATGGCGGTGCGCGGAACGACGCGATGAAACGCGTCGATGCGCAGCACGGCCGGCAGCCGATCGTAGAAGTAGCTCAGGCTGCCTTGCGGGAGCGCACGCGTGAAATCGATAGAGAAATTCGCGAGGAAGGCGTGGCGCTCGGCGATGTCACGACCCGCCAAGGACACGGTGAGCGCGGTGCCGAACGTGCCGGTCCCGAGTCCGAGATAGAACGATCTTGGCGCGACGGTGGTGGACGGGTCATACGGCTCGACGGGCCAGCGTTCGCCGAGGAGCAGGGGGGATGCTTCGGGGCGGTCATTGCGAGGCGGCTCTGCCGTGAGCCAGCGAGCGCGGTCGAGCTCCAGCACGAACACGTCGAAGCCATCCGACGTGTAGCCGGTGTAATAGAGGCGCCGTCCGTCGGGTGAGGGCTCGGGTGTGTAGGCTCCGCCGAGGACGTTGGTGACTTGATGGGTGGTCCTGCTGGCCAGCTCGAAGGCGTAGACGTTGGCGATGCCGGTGCGGTCGGAGGTGAAGTAGAGGTAGCGCCCGTCCGGAGAAAAGACGGGCTGTTGGTCGATGGCGCGGTCGTGCGTCACTTCCGTGATGGCGCCGGTCGCGATGTCCACGATGCGCACGTCGCGGTAGCCGCCCGCGCTCCACGCGCTGTACGCCACGGCGCGACCATCGGGCGAAAAACGCGGGGTGTACGCTTGGTCGCGAGGAGCGCCGGGTGCGAGGCCGCGCACGTCTCGAATTTCGCCTTCGTCGTCGAAGCGGCCGAGCTGGAGCACGGAGCTGCCGCGGTCGTTGGCGACGTAGACGACGTGGCGCCCGTCCGGGCTGACGTGCGGCTCGCGCGCGCGCGCGCCGTGAGTGAGCCGCTGACGCGTCCACTCCGAGCCCGAGGGGGCGCGTGTGCCGTTCGGCTGACGATACAAGTCGAACAGCCGGTAGCGGCGCTCGCTCACAGAGAGCGTGTCGTAAATGAGGTTGCACCCCGAGTCGAAGCCGAGTGTGTTCGCGTACGCGCGCACGGCGAGCTCGGGCTTGCCGGAGGCTCGGAGCCCGTCCGCCGAGAGAGGCAGCCGATGAATGCCCGTCGTGTCGTGGCCGTCGTCTCGCAGAAAAAGGAGCGCAGGCTCCTTGGACCAGCAGCTGGGCGCCACGCGGGGGCGCTGGGTAAAGCGACCGCTCGTCGTGAGGCGGGTGCCTTCACGCAAACCGCGCGCTCGCACGACCTCCGCTTGCGCGGCGTAGCGGAGGCGCAGATGGCCCTTCCAGCCTTCGTAGAGCTCTTCGTACGTGCGCCCCGTGACGCGGCGCATGGAGCGATTGATGCCGTAGGGGATGACGCTGTACGCGTAGTCGGCCGCGACCGCGCGTGCCACGTCGCGCCCGTACACGTCGTGCACCCAACCCAGAAAGTGCGAGCCGTAGAGGTACCACAGGTTCTCGCTGGGCCACCGCAAGGCGGGGTTACTCACTTGGTCGAGCCGCGCCAGGCGTCCTTCGAGCGTGTCCGCGCGGAGCATCATGTCGAACTGCGTCGACCGCATGCGACCGCCGGTGGTGTGCGCGCTCTCCATGAGCACGGCGAGCCCCTCGGTGATGAAGCGCGGCTGCGCGCCGTTCGGTAGGAGCACCTTGCCGAAGATGGCGTTCACCACGGCCGAGAAGCCCGCCGTGTGATCGACGTGCAGGATGTGCGCATACTCGTGCGTGAGCAGCATCCCGATCCAATCGTCGTAGTCGGCGAGAGGCGACATGTCGTCGGGCGCCGTCGCGAACAGGCGAATCGTGTTGTACGGCAGGGGCGTGGCGGAGCCGTTCGCGAACTCGCTCGTGTCCGTGAGCGCGATGTGAACGAGCTCGCGGGGCTCCCAGCCCAGCTCCGGGACCAAGACGCGGTGGATTTGCTCGGCCCAAGTCGCGGTGCGCTGAGCGAGCTCGTCCAAGCCGCCGTGATAGTGCACGCGAAAGTGCGGCGTCCGGAGCGTGTACCACTCGAGGTAGGGGTCGCCGGCGCGCGCCGAGCGCGGCGTCAGCCACGCCGCGAAGAAGGCGACCAGGGCGATCGCACAAGCGCGCGCGAATTGCCCGGTGGGCAAGCGGAGGGGCGATCGCACGACTCGGGCTCGAGCCTCAGAAGTCGTCGTGAAAGAGCGGCTCGCGGTTGCGCACGTAGCGGTAGACGAGCTGGCGTCCATCCTGGGAAATTTCGCGGAACTGTGCGCCAAAGCCGGGAGGTGAGTCCGCGGTGCCGCTCTCGCGCGTCCACCGGACCTCGGCGCGAGCTTCGAACTCGTACCCGCCCGGCATGGAGACGCGCAGCCACAGCTCCTCGCCGATGTTCGGGATGCGGTACGTTGCGACGAAGACGCCGCCGTCGTCGATGACGTCGTTGCCGCTGAGGCCTTTGTAAAAGTTCGTTGCGCTGTGGGCGCCGAGCGCGGCTTCGATGACCGTGGCGCCGGCCGGCGCGCGGGGCCCCGACGGCGCGCCCACCGCGGGACCTTGCGCGGCGGCGGGAGCAGCGGCTTGCACAGCGGGGGGAGCCGCTGGCTGCGCTGGCGCGGCGGGCGGAGGTTCGCTGAGGGGAGACGGGGCGAGAGCGGTTTGAGCGAACGCAGAAGGGCCCTGCACGGGAGCGGGCTGCGCCACCGGTGCCGGCTGCGCTACGGGGGCGGGCTGCGCTACCGGTGCTGGAGCAGGCGCCCCCGCCGGCGGAGCGTGTGCGGGCGGAGCTTGTGCGGGCGGAGCTTGTGCGGGCGGAGGTTGCGTGGTGGGCGCTTGCGCCGCGCGTTGGGCGACTTGATGCACGAGGCCGAGCGAGCCTGCGACTTGGGCCGTGGCGGTGTCCACGACGGGGCTCGGTGGCGCGGTTTGCAAGAGCTCGAGTGCGCGCCGCACGCCGGCCAGCGCCGCCGGACCGCGTTCGGCGAGCGCGCCGCCGCCCGTGGACTCGATGGCGTGCAGCGCGCTCATGGCAGCGGCCACGGGCTCTGCGACCGTATCGATGAGGTTGCCTGCTTCGGGGGACTGCAATGCGGCGAGCGCCGAGGATAGCTTTTCGCGAGCGCTGCGCGCCGCAGTGACAATCTCATTCATCAGGGATGGCCTCCGGACTCAGGGGTGGAGTCTACAACGGGCCGAAGGTGAAAGGCGACCCGGCGCGCCAGCTCGGCGCCGTCGATGATTTCGGCGCTTTCTTCGGTGCTGGCGTCGTCCGAGTCGCCGTCCGGGTCGGTGTGCGTGGCCAGCTGCGCTCGAAGGATGCGCACGGCGCCGTCTCCGGTGCGCACTACCACCGAACCGGACACGACCGCGCTCTCTCCGGGCACGAGCGCGCGGGGGTAGTCATCCGTTATGTCGGCGGCGAGCGCGAAAAAAGCGAGCCCCGAAATTTCCAGAGCGAGCCCCGGTACCGGCGAGAGCGCCCGCACGCGCCGCAGCACCCGTTCGCTCGGCCAGCGCCAGTCGGCGCGCAGGAGCTCACCGGTCGGCTCGGGGGCCCAAGTTGCGAGGGCGGGATCTTGGGGTGTTTCTCCGAGCTCTTCGCCGGACGCGATGCGTGCCACGGTGCGACGCAGCACGCGGAGACTCGGCCGATCGAGAAGGCGCGCGAGCTGCCACGAGTCGCGCGCCCCGATTTCGACCGTCTCGGAGTCGAGGAGGTGACCTTCATCGTAGGCCGGCGTCAGTCGATGAACGGTCACGCCCGTTTTCACGTCGCCCGCGTCGATGGCGGCGAAGAACGGATTGGGGCCGCGGTGGCGCGGCAGGAGGGACGGGTGCGCGCCGATCCCTCCCAGGCGCGGGACGGCGAGCTGCTCGGCGGTCAGTCGCCGCGTCCAGAACCAGCTGACGAGGAGATCGGGGCGAGCTTGCTCGAGCAGGCGCGTGAGCGCCTCGGGGGAGGGAGAGGGCAGCGCCGCCTCGGGATCATCTGCGCTCTCCAGCAGATCGAGGAGGGGCACCTCGGGAGGAAGCAGTCGCGCCAAGCGTCGCCGTCCCGGTCCGGCGATGGGCGAGAGGACCGCGAGACGAAGGTCGTGACCGTCTCGTCTGAGCAGGCACGCGGCGAGAGGCAGTCCGAAAAACGCGATGCGCACGGCGGCGAGCGTAGCCAATCTCCGCTTCAAGTCAGCGAGGCCGACTCATGCGCATGCCTGTGCCCAGGGCGAATGGCGAGCCACCAGGGCGTACCGCGGGAGCGCACGCACTTGGGGCTCTCTCGTCGAGAAAAAACGGTCTTTCGCGAGTGGGGCGGGTTTTGGGGGCGAGTGGAGCAGGCGAGGCGACCCTCCTCGCGCTTTGCCGAAAACTTGTTCCTCGGGCCGCGAGGCTGGTAGCCCGAGCACATGAACAGAGGCCAGTCCGGCCCCCGTCCGGGTGACCGACAGGAGAGCCAGCCCTCGTTTCGGCCGGCTCTGCGCGGTAGAGCGCGCTTCGACGCCAGCGCGGCGAACCGCGAAATTCTGGTCTTCGACGACGTGCACAAGGCCTATCGAGAGGATCTGCCCGTTCTCAAAGGGCTCAGCCTCGAGATTGCGCGGGGCGAGTTCGTCTTCATCACGGGCCCGTCCGGAGCCGGTAAGAGCACGCTCTTGCGCCTGATTTATGCGGCGGAAAAGGCCGACCAAGGGCGGCTCTTGTTTCTCGGGCGCGACGTGTGTCGCTTGGCGCCGGAGTCCGTGCCGTTTTTGCGCCGCAACATCGGCGTCGTGTTTCAGGACTTCAAGCTCGTCGAGAACTGGACGGTGTCGCAGAACGTCGCGGTGGCGCTCGAGGTGCTCGGGGTTGCGCCGCGCGTCGTGCGTCAACGTGTGGGTGAGGCGCTCGAGCGCGTGGGTTTGGCGGGTCGCGGACGCGACCGCGCCTCGTTCCTTTCGGGTGGAGAGCGACAACGCGTCGCGGTGGCGCGCGCCATCGTCGCGGAGCCGGCGCTGCTGCTCGCGGACGAGCCGACCGGAAACCTGGATCCGCAGCTGGCCGTCGACATTCTCGGGCTGTTCGAGGACATCCACGAGACGGGCGTCACCGTGCTTTTTGCGACGCACGATCGCTCGCTGCTCGACGTTCGGCCGCGGCGCATCGTGGTGCTCGACGAAGGCAAGGCGACGGACGTGCGCCACGGCCTGAACGAAGACGCCGCCGTGGAGCGGCTGAAGGTGGCTTGAGCATGACGACGTTCGAACGGGCCCTGCGCGCGACGCGCGCCGATCTCAAGTTGCACGTGCTCAGCGTGTTCAGCGTGGCGGTCGCCTTCGTTTGCCTGGCGGCCGCGCTGCTGGTGGTCGTGAACATTCACGAGCTTCGCACGCGCTGGGAGAGCAGCGGGCGGGTGTCGGTGTACTTGCGCCCCGACGTGACGCCGGAGCAAACCGCGCAGGTGAGAAAGGCGCTGTCGGGCACGGCGGGCGTCGAGCACGTGAAATTCGTTTCTTCCGAAGAGGCGCGCGCCGACGTGGTCGGCGCGTCGTCGGACGAGGCGCTGGCGCAGCTCCCGGCGGAGGCGTTTCCGGCTTCGCTGGAGGTGTCGCTGCGAGACGAAGCGGCCGCCGAGCGGCTGAAGAAGCTCTCCACGCAGCTCGAGGCGTTGCCCTACGTGGACGGCGTCGAAACCTACGCGGCGTGGGGCCAAAGGCTCGGTCGCTTGTTGTCGGGCGGCGTGAGCGCGGCGCTCTTGCTTTTCGCGGTGGTGCTGGGCGCGGTGGTGAGCGTCGTGTCGTCGACCATGCGCATGGCGCTTTCTCGCAGGAGCTCCGAAGTCGAGGTGCTCAAGATGGTGGGCGCCACGGACAGCTACGTGCGAGGCCCGTTCGTCATCGAGGGTGCGCTGCAAGGTGCGCTCGGCGCGGCGGGCGCCGTGCTGCTGCTCGGCTGCTTGTTTCTCATCGTTCGCGAAAGCTTCGACGGCGCGCTCGGTACCTTGCTCGGGGCGGCGCCGGCGTTCTTGCCTTGGGCGGCGTGCCTGGGCCTCGTGGCGCTCGGCGCTGGCATCGGCGCGCTCACGGCCTTTGCGAGCTTGCGCAAGCTTTTGGTGAGTACGACGTGAAGCGCAGGGGCGTTTGGCTTTCGGGGACGTTCGCGGTCGCCGCGCTGCTCGCTTGGGGAGGCTCCGTGGCCTCGGCCGAGGTCGGCGCGGCCGCCCCGCCCGACGAGCAGGCGCTGGAGCGTCGCTTGGCGGGTTTGGAGCGGGAAATCGCGGCGCTCGAACAGCAGCTCGGCAAGGAGGACGCGGAGCTCGGCGCGCTCCGCAAACGCGTGGTCGCGCGGGGGCGCGTGTACTACCGCCTCTCGCGCGGCGGCATCCCCGAAGACGGCTTCTACGAGCACGCCATTCGCGTCGAACGTTTGCGTCAGGCGCTGCTCACGGATCTGAACCGCGCGCGAGAGCTCTCTCAGGGCCGCCGTGAACGCAGCGAAAAGCTCACGCTCTTGCGCGAGCGCAAGGCGCCGCTCGAGCTCGAAGCGCGGAACCTGACTCAGGTGAAGAACGCGCTGCTCTCGCAGGCCGAGCGTGAGCGCGCCTTTCAACAGGCGTTCTCCGAAACGCGAGCAGGGGCTTCGCATACGGCGATTTACGGAGCGGGCGTCGGAATCGACGCGCGCGGCCCCGACGGCTTCGCGGGGATGCGCGGCAGGCTGCCCTTCCCTCTGCCCGGTCGCTCGGAGGTCGAGCACGTGCGGCGTCCGTACGCCGACGGTCCGGGCCTCGTCATGCGCGCGGCAACGGGCACCGCCGTGCGCGCCGTTTTCGATGGGCGCGTCGCCTTTGCGGACGAGTACGCGGAGTACGGCAAAACGATCATCTTGGACCACGGCAACGGCTACTTCACCGTGAGCGCCAACCTGGGCTCGATCGAGGTTCACGTCGGCGAGGACATCACCGCTGGCTCACGCATTGGGTTGGTCGGGCTCAGCCAGGGTCGTGGCGGCATTTACTTCGAAATTCGACGCGGTACGGAGACGCTCGGCCCCGGCGACTGGTTCGGGATCTGACGATCTTCGGGGGAGCGGCGCGCCTGAGCCAGGTCGAAGCGGCCCCGAGGTCCTGCTTGACTGAACGATGGCCTATGCAAGGCTCCGTCCTGCTCGCGAAAAGAGCCGCGGGGGGGCGGTCCGTTTTTTCAGTGGGGCGGAGGCTCGAGGCACCTCCCTCACGTATCCCGCACCGTCATGAGCTCTTCAGAAGTCCCTTCGCTCGTCAGCGCTGTCCCCGAGGGCGAGCGCGCGTTCGAGGAGGTCGGGTCGAGCTACTCGTTCCATCCGCTGTCGCTTCTTCGTAGCGCCCTGGCGGGTGGCGCGTTCTTGGGGTTCGGACTCGGCGGGTGGCTCTTGTCGGTGTTCGTGTTGCCTATCGTGTACTTGTGGCCGGGTACGCGCTTCGTTCGCCGCCGCCGCTGTCAACGCGTGGTTGCTGCTACGTTCCGCTTCTTTCACGGCTACATGCGCGTGATGGGGCTCATCGACTACCGCCCCATCCGGCGCGTCGCGCTGGACGCAGTCCCCAGCGTGTGGATTGCCAACCACCCCAGCTTGGTCGACGTGAGCGCCGTCATTGCGGCGCACCCCGAGCTCTGCTGCGTGGTGAAAGCTTCCGTCTACAAGAATCCGCTGTTCTTTCCGCTGATGCTCGCGTGTGGTCACATCCCGGTCGATCGGAAAGATCCGATGTCCGGGCCACGGGCGCTCGAAGCGTCCGGACAGAGACTCCGGGAGGGGCACCATGTGCTGGTGTTTCCCGAAGGAACCCGTTCGCCTGCCGCAGGCGTCCACGCGTTTCATCCGGGCGCGTTCGCGATGGCGGTGTCGGCGGGGGCCCCAATCCAGCCAGTGCTGTTGGTCGCCGATACCCCGTTCTTGAAACGAGGAACGCCCTGGTACAAAGTCCCGCGCTCCCTCGCCAGCCTGAGCATCGAAGCTCTGCCGCCCATCGAGACGACGGCGCACGGCATTTCGAGCCGCGCCTTGTGTCGACGCACCGAGCAGCTGTTCGAGGAGCGCCTCCGCGAGGCGCACCTGGGTTTGCCTGCCTCCCGAAGCAAGCGATGAACGAGCTGGAACTTGAACTAAAGCGACTGATCGTTTCGGCGCTGGCCCTCGAGGACGTGGACCCCACGTCCATCGACGCCGAGGCGCCGCTGTTCGGCGAAGGCTTGGGGCTCGATTCCATCGACGCGCTGGAGCTCTCGGTCGTTTTGTCTCGAGAGTACGGCGTGACCATCAAGGCCGACGACGCGCAGAACCGAAATATTTTCGCCTCCGTTCGCTCGCTTGCGGCGTTCGTTCGGACAGAGCGCGCCACCGGTGAGCGCGCTGTCGTTTCTAGCGCTCCCTCCAGCGCGAACCCCGCTACCCGATGAGGTCATCGTGACGAAAGACGAGATCTTCGAGCAAGTGAAGGCCTCCCTCGTGGAAATGTTCGATCTCCCCGAGGAGCGCATCGTGCCGAGCGCGACGCTGCGCGAAGAGCTGGACTTGGACAGCATCGACGCCGTGGACATGGCCGTGCAGCTCCAAAAAATGACAGGCAAACGCGTCGAGCTCGCCAAACTGAAGGAAATCCGCACGGTGGCCGACGTGGTCGACCTCGTGCAGGCGCACCTCGACGCCGGCGCCGACGCGGAGTCCACCCCGGAAACAGCGCCGAGCGAGTCCGCAGCCACGGCGGACTCCGCAGGCGCGGCCGAGGCGAGCACCGATACGTCGACCGCTCTTCGCGAGCCCCGTTCTCAGGCCAGCTAGGTCATGCGACCTCGCGGGCTCGCTCTCGGGCGCATGGTGTTGCCCGTCGCCATCGCGGGGTATCCGTTCGCATTTTATTACGCGCTCACTCGCCATGGGGCCCGGGGCGGCGCCAGCGTAGCGCTCGTCGTGGCGGCCTTGCTGGGGCTGCGTGCGCTGGGATCGGGGGAAGGGTCGCGCCTCGCTCTGCTGAAGCTACCGCTCGTCGTGGCGCTTTTGTCGCTCATCGCGGCGTGGGCGAACGACGGGCGTGTGCTCATGGCGCTCCCGGTGCTCATCAACCTCTTGCTCTTGGGGGTGTTCGGGCTGTCGCTGCGCGCCGAGCAAACGTACGTGGAGCGCATCGCTCGGCTGAGTGATCGACACTTTACCCCTGAGAAGGTGCGTCACTGCCGCCAGGTGACTTGGGTGTGGATCGGCTTTTTCGTCGTGAACTCGGCGGTGACGGCGGGACTTGCACTGGCGGGCGCCGTGGAAGCGTGGACGCTGTACACGTCCTTCTTCTCCTACGTGGTCATGGGTGTGCTTTTTGCTGGTGAATGGGTCGTGCGCAGGGTGCGTTTTGGTGCTCCGGAGGTGAAAAAGTGAGCCTCCATTTACCGGCTGGGGGCCGCGCGACGGACGTCGTGGCCTACGACGCGCCAGGCGACGTGACGTACGCGGACCTCTGGGGTTTGGCGTCGTCGCTCCGCGCAGCGTTCTCAGCGCTCGCGCCCGAGTCTCGCATTCTCGTGTTGTGTGAGGACCGCTACTTCTTCGCGGCCGCGCTCCTTGCGGCTTGGCAAGCGGGACGGAGCGTCACTCTCCCTCCCAGCCGAGGCTCGGCGGCCGTCCTCACGCTCGCGCGAACGGCGCTGGTCGTTCACGACGGGTCGCCCCCCGAGGGCGCTGTCCGATTGCTGGACGTGCGCGCCGTGTCCAGTGCTCCCGTCACGACGCCGCCGGAGGCAGTCGAAAGCGAACGAGTGGTCGTCACGCTGTACACTTCGGGGAGCCGCGGTGAGCCCATCGCGTGGGAAAAGCGCGCGCGGCAGCTGTTGGGGGAAGCGGAGCTTCAGGCGCGAGAGCTCGAGCTTTCACCGGCCTCGCGGGTGCTTTCGACGGTGCCGGCTCCGCACATCTATGGGCTGCTCTTCGGCGTGCTCGCGCCGCTCGCGGCGGGAGCGAGCTTCGCTCGGCAAACGCCGCTTCACGGGCCGACCATCGCGGAGCGCATTTCGGCGGGCGCCGCGACCCACCTCGTGAGTGTACCTGCTCACTTCGAGGTGCTCGCGCTCGCGCTCGAACAAAGCGAAACCTCGATGGCTCCGGTTCGTGCGGTGTCCTCGGGAGCCGCGCTTGCGCCGAGCTTGGCGCGGCGCCTCGCGCGCCGCGGATTGGTCGTGACGGACGTCTTGGGCTCCACGGAGACGGGGGGCTTTGCGCGTCGGCGCCCCGCGGAGAGCGAGCGGTACGTCGCGCTTCCGGGGGTTTCCCTCGTGGTGGACGAGGAGGAGCGGCTCGTCGTGCGCTCGCCGTTCCTCGTGGATCCAGAGGAGCCGTACGTTTCCGGAGACCGCGCGAGCTTCGGCCCCGACGGTACCTTCGAGTACCTGGGGCGTGGCGACGACGTGGTCAAGGTCGGAGGCAAACGCGTGTCGTTGGCCGAGGTGGAGCGCATCACGGAAGCGCTGCCCGGCGTGCGCGCTGCCTGCGCCCTGAAGAACGAAGCAGGCGGCCTGCGCGGTCAGGAGGTCTGGCTGGTGGCGGTCGCTCCGGGGTACTCACCCGAGCTCCTCCGCACGGCGCTTCGCAAAGAGCTGGATCCGGTGCTCGTGCCGCGGCGCGTGCGCGTGGTGGATGCTCTCCCGCGCGACGAACGTGGCAAGCTGCGCCGCACCGAGCTCCGCCAGCTGTTCGAGGGTCCGGCGGAGCGCGGCACCGTCTCGCTGGAGAGCTTCGAGAAAGAGAGCGACACGGAGGCGCGCGCCGTCTACGTGGTGCCAGTGAGCTCGAAGCGCTTCGATGGACATTTCCTCGGAGATCCGCTGCTGCCGGCGCTCGTTCAGCTCCACGACTTGGTGCTGCCCGCAACGCGCATGGCGTGGCCCGAGCTGGGCGCCTTCACGCGAATGACGCGCGTCAAGTTCACGAGCCCGGTCCGCCCCGGCGCGCGCGTCGCGGTCGCGTTGTCCAGGCGCGAAGAGCGCGTCGAATTCACGCTGGAGGTCGGCGCCTCCGCGGGCGGAAGCCCCGAGGAGTCTGCGTCGCGCGGCATCCTCCAATTCGCGGCGCAAGGGCCCGCCCGTGAGGAGCACACATGAGCGACTTTTCCCCGTGCTGCATCGTGCCCACCTATGATAATCCGCTCACCATCGAGCGCGTGGTCGAGCGGGTACGGTCGCTCGGTCTCCCCGTCATCGTCGTGGACGACGGCAGCGGCGCCGAGGGGCGCGCGGCGTGCGACCGCGCCGCGCAGCAAGACGGAGTGCTCTTGCACCGGCGCGCGCAGAACGGCGGAAAAGGGGCCGCGGTGAAGGACGGCCTCCGGGCGGCGCGTGCCGCCGGCTACACGCATGCGTTGCAAGTCGACGCGGACGGCCAGCACGACTTCGACGACATTCCGTCGTTCGTCGAGGCGGCGCGCGTCGAGCCGCGCCATCTCGTCCTCGGCTATCCGGTGTTCGACGCGAGCGTGCCCAAGTCCCGGCTGTGGGCGCGCCAAATTTCGGTGTTCTGGGTCACGCTCGAAACGCTCGGTCGCCGCATCGTCGACCCCTTGTGCGGCTTTCGCGTCTACCCCGTCGCGGCCGCGCTCGACGTCCCGGTGCGCGGCAATCGCATGGACTTCGATCCCGAAATCGCGGTGCGTTTGGTGTGGGCGGGCGTCCCGGTCAGAAACCGACCCACCAAGGTGCGCTACCTGGCCGCCGACGAGGGCGGCGTCAGCCACTTTCAAGTCTTTCACGACAACGTGCGCATCAGCTGGATGCACACGCGCCTCGTTTGCATCGGCATCGCGCTAGCTCTGACGTGGCCGCTCCGGCGGCTCTTTTCGAGGCGCGCATGAGCGAGCGCCGCTGGTTGGACGTGCGCGAGGTCGGCGCCACCTGGGGCATGGTGACGCTGGTCAAGGTCGCGACCGCGCTGGGGCGGCTGCCGGCGCGGCTGCTCTTGCGGGGGATCGTCCTGTACTACTTTCTGGCGAACTCGCGCGCGCGCGCGGCCTCGCGGCAGTACCTGTCGCGCGTCGGGCAGCCAACGACGCCGGGTGCGGTGTACCGGCACCTCTTGCGCTTCGCCGAGTGCGCGCTCGATCGCCTGTTCTTCTTGCGCGGTCAGTTCGACCGCTTCGAGTTCACGCACGTGGGCCACGAGCATTTGGAGCGGCTCGCGCGTGAGCGGCGCGGCGCCTTTCTCTTCGGGGCGCACCTCGGCAGCTTCGAGGCCCTGCGCGCCAGCGGCATGTCGCACGACATCCCCATCAACGTCGTGGCGAACTTCCGGAACGCGCGCCGCGTGAACGACGTTCTCACTCGGCTCGGCAGCAGCGAAAATACCCGCTTCATCGACGCAGGCGGCAGCCCTGCCGCGCTCGCTTTGACGGTGCGAGACGCGGTCGAGCGTGGGGAGTTGGTGGCGGTCTTGGCGGACCGCGCGCTGGAATCCCGCGCGGTCGAGGTGCCCTTCTTGGGGCACGCGGCGCGCTTTCCCACGGGCGCGTTCATTCTGGCAGCTACGCTGGGTTGCCCCGTGTACCTCACCTTCGGTCTCCATTTTCCGCCGAACCGCTATGCTCTTTACTGCGAGCCGTTCGCAGAAAAGCTGGAGCTACCGCGCGCCGATCGCGAGCGCAGACTCGGAGACTACGTGCGGCGCTATGCCGAGCGGCTCGAGCATTACTGCCGCTTGGCGCCCGACAATTGGTTCAACTTTTTCGATTTTTGGAGCAAGACCCATGTCCGCTGAGCATCCTGCCGCTCGTGAACCGGCCCTCGGTGAAGTCGTGGTGGGCCGGGCAGAGGTCACCATCGAGGACGTCGTCTCGGTCGCGCGCGGAGCGGTCAGCGTGAGGCTCTGCGACGACGCCGCGTTCGTCGCTCGTCACGACGCGGCGCGGCGCGCGCTCTTGGAGCGGCTCGCGCGTGACGGCGTGGTGTACGGGGTGACGACGGGCTTCGGCGACTCGTGCGAAACGGACGTGCGCGGCGAGCTGGTCTCGGAGCTGCCGTCCAACTTGTACCGCTTTCACGGTTGCGGCGTGGGCGAGAGCTTCACGCGTGAGGAGTCCGGCGCCATCTTGATGGCGCGCCTCGCTTCGCTCGCGCAGGGCTACTCCGCCGTGCGGCTCGAGGTGCTCCGCGGCCTGGTTCGGCTCCTCCGGAGCGGGGCTCTGCCGGTGATTCCGAGCCAGGGCTCCGTCGGTGCGAGTGGGGATCTGACTCCGCTCTCCTACGTTGCGGCCGTCCTCGCAGGGGAGCGTGAGGTGTACTACGGGGGCGAGGTGCGCGAGGCCGCGGGGGTGCTCGCGGAAATCGGTCTCGCGCCGCTGCGGCTCGAGGCCAAAGAAAGCCTCGCGCTCATGAACGGCACGAGCGCCATGACGGGCGTGGCGTGTTTGTCCGTGGCGCGCGCCGAGCGTCTGGCGCGCTGGGCGGCAGCGCTGACGGCCGTGGCCAGTGACGTGCTGGGCGGCGAGCCGCGGCACTTCGATGCACGCATTTTCGACGCCAAGCCGCACCCGGGACAGGCGCTGGTGGCGCGGTGGATCCGAGAGGACATCGAGTACGACCGCGAACGAGCGCGGCCGGTGATGCGGGTCCAGGACCGCTACTCCGTGCGTTGCGCGCCGCACGTTTTGGGCGTGCTCGTGGATGCACTCCCGGAGATTCGCCGCTTCGTGGAAACGGAGCTGAACGGCGCGAACGACAACCCGCTCATCGATCCGGACACGGGCGACGTGCTGCACGGCGGCAATTTCTACGGTGGGCACGTTTGTCACGCGATGGATTCGCTGAAGACCTTGGTCGCCAACGTCGCGGATCTCTTGGATCGTCAGCTGGTGCTCTTGTGTCACCCGAACACGAACAACGGTTTGCCCGCGAACTTGGTGGGGCTGCGCGGGCCGCGCGCCGCGGCGCACCACGGCTTCAAGGCGATGCAAATCACGACGTCGGCGTTGGCGGCCGAAGCGGCCAAGCTAACGATGCCCGCCAGCGTGTTCAGTCGCAGCACCGAGAACCACAACCAAGACAAGGTGAGCATGGGTACCATCGCGGCGCGTGACGCGGCGCGTGTGCTCACACTCGCCGAGACGGTGGCTGCGATTCACACGTTGGCGTTGGCGCAGGCGGTGGATTTGAGGGAAGGCGAAGGCTGCCACCGTCGTAGCAGGAGCCTGCATGCGCAGGTCCGCGCCTTCGTGCCTCAGAACCTCGCCGATCGGCGCATGGATGGAGACATCGCGCTCGTCCTCGATTTGCATCGAAGTGGACGGCTGGACAGCGGCTTCGCGGAGTGCGGGCTGGTCGGCGCCGGACGTGCAACGGGCGGGAGTTGTCTCGGCGAGGCGCGAGCGGGCGCATGAGCCTCGCAGCGCCGTCTCCGCACCGCGCGCAGGTGACGCTGGAGGTGCCGTTTCACGACGTGGATTCGCTCGACATCGTTTGGCACGGTCACTACCTGAAGTACCTGGAGATCGCGCGCACACGGCTGTTTCGGGAGCTCGGGCTGGGCGGGCGCGTCTCGGACACGTTCGACTACGTGCTCGTCGTCATCGAGTCGAAGCTGCGCCACTCGGCGCCCCTGAAGTTCGGAGACCAATTTCGAGTGGATGCGTGGCTGGTGGACATCGATTACCGCATTCGCGTGGCCTACGAGGTCCACAACCTCACCACCGGGCGCCGCGCGCTCCGCGCGCACACCACGCTGGCGACGCTCGACCCCCGCGGGGGGCTCCTGGTGGAAACCCCGCGCGAGCTGATCGAGCTCCTGGCGGCGCCCAGCGCGCCCTCCGGCTCGAGTGAGGCAGGCTGATTCATGCAATCACGTTCACGATCGGCGCGACTCGAAGGCACGCTCTTTTCGCGGCAAGAGACGGCGCCGCGAGCCAGGTGGGCGTTTGCTCTGCCTTTGGTGGTGGGGCTCGTGGCCCTCGTGCCGCGTGGCGCCTTCGGCGCGCTCGCGAGCGGGTTAGCGCAGAGCGAGTCAGGGCAGAGCGGGTTAGCGCAGAGCGGGTTAGCGCAGAGCGCGGAGCCACAGCCCGCGCGGCCGGCCGCAGAGGCGGCGCAGAGTGCGAACGGCGCAGCTCCGTCGAAGCAAGCGCTCGACGGCCTCCTGGACGCGTTCCGAAAGAGCCCCGGCGTGTCCGCGCGCTTCACCGAGGAAAAGCACATTGCGCTCCTCAAGAAGCCGCTCACGAGCCAAGGCAGCTTGTACTTTCTTTCGCCGGACAAGTTGGCGCGGCACGTGGAGTCGCCGAAGCGTTCGGTCGTTCTCCTCGAGGGTAACGAGCTGCGCATTTCGGACGGAAAAGGCGTGCGCACCGTCGATTTGACGAAAAATGCCGCTATCGCGGCGCTGGTGCGCTCTTTCGTGCATCTCTTGCACGGTGACCGCGCCGCTTTGGAGCGAGACTTTCACGTCGACTTCTCGGATCGCGGTGAGTCGTGGCTCCTCCGTCTCACTCCGAAGGCGGCGCCCCTGGACAAGCTGGTGGACGTCATTTCGGTGAGCGGTCAGGGGCTCGTGCTTCGGGAAATGGCGGTCATGGAGCCGAGCGGAGATAGGACTCTGACGCGCTTTTCCGAGGTGAACACCGCGCGGCGTTTCAGCGACGAAGAGAAGAAGCGCTTGTTCACGCTGTGAGCCAGGGGCCGTCGGCGGCAGTGCAGCGAGCACGGTTGGGTGAGCGGTGACGCGCGCGGCGGCGCGAGAGCCAGGGGCCGCCGGCGGTAGTGCAGCGAGCACGGTTCGGTGACGCGGTGATGCGCGAGCCTGGCGC
This sequence comes from Pseudomonadota bacterium, assembly GCA_023432025.1. GTDB lineage: Bacteria > Myxococcota_A > Polyangia > Polyangiales > Polyangiaceae > NIC37A-2. The sequence continues at coordinate 7,673 of JAEYVE010000209.1, read as the reverse complement.
CTTAGTGCGGGAGCACCGCGCGACGCCGCGCCACGCCTCCCCACCAACTTTTTGGGGTGATGGGGAGCTGGCCCCAGCCGGCGTTCGAGGTGAAGGGAAGCCGACTTTCGGTCGGCGTTTGGGTGTGACGCAGGGGCGCGAGACGTTGTAAGGGCTCTTCTCGGAAATCATGCGCGCAGGCGTCGGCCGTTCTCGCGGGATGACTCTGGTTCTGACGGTTCTCGTGACCGCGGTGCTGGGGTTCGTCTGCTTTCGCCTTTGGAAGGTGGAAACCGCCATTACGGCTTTCTTGCCGGACAGCGAGGAGCGCGAGCTGTTCGACATTTCGTCGCGCTTGGCGGACTCGACGCTCACGCGGCGCATGGTGCTTTCGCTGGGGCCACCGCGGCTCGGCGAGGAGGCTTTGGCGCGCGCGGCGGCGCGCCTCAGCGAGCGCCTGGCAGAGTCTCCGCGCGTGAAGAGCGCGCGCTCCGGCGTGGGCCCGGACATCGAGCAAAGCTTTTATGAGCTCTACTTTCCGCGACGCTTCCAGCTGCTCTCCGACGCTCCGGAGCGAGAGCTGCCAGGGCGGCTCGACGACGAAGGGTTGGCCGAGAGCGCGACCGAGCTCGCCGAAGCTTTGGCTGGCCCGGAGGGCGTGTTCGTGCGGAGGCTCGCGCCGCGCGATCCGTGGCAGGCCTTTCCCGCGTTTTTGAAGCGGCTCGAGGCGGCGAGCCCCGGGGACTTGCAGGTGCGCCGGGGACAGTTCTTTTCGCGCGACGGCCACGCCATCGTGTTCGTGGAGCTCGCGGACTCCGCGTTTGCGAGCGAAAAACAACGTGAGCTCTTGAGCGAGCTGGACGCCGCATTCGCCGAGCAACGCGCGCAGAGCGGCGGCGAGCTCGAGCTGGAGTCGACGGGCATCAACCGCTTCGCCGTCGCTTCCGAGAGCGCCATGAAGGAGGATATGGCGCGGATTTCGACGCTCTCCACCGCGGGGCTCTTGTTCGTCTATTTGATGCTGTATCGGAGGCCAAGCCGGCTCGTTTTCACGCTGATCCCCGTCGTGCTCGGTACGCTCTTGGCGCTGGCGGCCTGCCTGCTCGTGTTCGGGCGCGTCCACGTGCTCACCCTGGCGTTCGGGAGCTCGCTCATCGGCGTCGCCATCGACTTTCCGGTCCACCTCATCAATCACCACGATCTGGGTGAGGAGGGGCGCGCGCCGCGCGCTTCTCTCCGCGACGTCCTGCCGAGCCTTTTCCTCGCCGGCGGCACCAGCATTCTGGGGCTCTTGGGGCTCGGCTTTTCGGGCTTTCCGGGGGTGCGGGAAATGAGCCTGTTTGCGGTCACGGGCGTGACGGGAGGGCTCTTGGCGGTCGCGCTCATCGCGCCGCTCTTGGGGCCCGCGCTCCGTCCGTCGCCCTCCCTCCGCAAGTCCGCGGCGCTCTTGGGCCACGTGCTCACGCTGGTGCGACGACACCGCGCTCTTTCGTGGTCGCTCTTGGTCTTTGCGCTGGTGGCGGGCGCGAGCGGCCTTTTGCGGGTGCGTTGGCAAACGGACTTGAACGCGCTCAATCAGCCGAACCCGGCGCTCTTGGCCGAGGACGCGCGCGTTCGAGCGCGCATCGGGGATCACTCCGGCGGGCGCTTCGTGGTGGCTACGGGCAGCAACGTGGAGGAGGCGCTCGGTCAGAGTGAAGCTGCGCTCCCGGTGCTGAAGAAGCTGCGGGAAGATGGCGCGCTGGGCGGTCTCGCTTCGGCGCACGACCTCTTGTGGTCGACCAGCCTTCAAGAGCGAAACCTCCGCGTGTTGCGCGCCGCTCCCGAGCTCGCGACGCGCACGGAGCGCGCGCTCGCCGAGAGCGGCTTCGTGCCCGAGCTCTTCAGCGAGTTCAGGGGCGATCTCTCGCGCGCGCTTTCGGAGCCGATGTCGCCGCTCGACTTCGAGCTTCTCTCGAAGAGCCCGCTCCGCGGGATGATCTCTCCGTTCGTCATCGATCTGGGCGGGAAGGCGGCGGTCGTGACGCACCTTTCGGACGTGAGCCGGCCCGAGCACGTCGCGGCCGCCGTGGAGCGCCTTCCGGGCGTGCACTACTTCGACCAAGGCGCGACCATCGACGCGCTCTACGTGGACGTACGCTCGCGCACCATCAAGCTCGTCGCTTTCGGGCTGGTGTTGGTCGTTGGCGCGGTCTTCATGCGCTACCGGCGCCTCCGGCCAACGCTCGCCGCGGTGGTTCCGGCGTGCGTTTCCGGCGTGGCGACGCTGGGCATCCTCTCGCTCTTCGGCGTAGAGCTGAACTTGCTGCACGTCATTTCGCTGCTCTTGGTGCTCAGCATGGGAGAGGACTACGGCGTCTTCTTGGTGGACGCCGCGCGCTCGGATGGGCACGACGCGACGCCCGCGGCCATGATGAGCATCGTGCTGGCGTGCCTCAGTACGGTGCTTTCGTTCGGGCTGCTCGGTCTCTCGGCGGTGCCGGCGCTGCGTTCCATGGGCCAAACGGTGGCGCTGGGTGACGTGCTCTGCCTGATCTTGGCCCCCATCGCGGCCGCCTTGATCGATCGCCCGGCGCAGGGGCACGGTGTGGAGCCCGCGTCGTGAAGAAGAGCAAAGTCACTTGGCTTGGTTCGCTTTGCGTGGCGCGCGTATTCGCGCGCGCCACGACGCTGGGCCGCGCCACCACGTTCGCGCTTCTCGTCGTTCCGTCGTGGGGCGCCGCGGCCTGCGCCACGTCCACGGAGCGCGGCGTGGTGAGGCCCAGCGCCTCCGGGAAAGAGTACGGTGGCCCCCTGCAAAACACGCGCGAGCTGGGCGCCGAGTTCGTCTGGGAGCAGGAAATCACGGCGCGTTACGGCGACCGCGCCCAGTCGTTCGGCGCGGTCCTGCAGCACGCGGACGGCGCGCTCACCGTGCTCGGGCTCACGCCGTTCAACACGCGCGCCTTCTCCATCGAGCAGCGCGGCTACGAGTTTTCTTTTCACAACTACGTCGGAAGAAAGCTCCCGTTCGACCCCAAGAGCATCTTGATCGACATCCACCGCACGTTCTTCGTGGGCATGTCCGCGCCTCGGTCGGACGGCGAGCACGTCACCTTGGAGCTCGGCGAGCGGCGCGTGGACGTTTGGCGCTCGGGCAAGCTCGTTCGTCGCAGCTTCGAGCGCGTCGCGGAGCCCGGAAAGAAAATCGAAGTCGACTACGGCGCAGGTTACGCGCCGGGCGTTCCCCCCGCGCGCGCTCTCTTCGAAAACCACTGGTACGGCTACGCGCTGGAGGTCGTCACCACCAGCGCCACGGAGCTGTGAGTGAGGGGGAAGGCGACGCACGACATCGAGCGGTGCTCCCGCACTACGCAACTACCGCTCGACGTGAGGCTCTTAGTACGGCGCTCGGGCGCATTCGGGAGAAGCCGCGTCGACTCTCCGCTCATTCACGAGCACGCGCCGGCTCGCTCGACACAGCGAGGACCGGCTGGCGCTTCGCTCATTCGCTCGCGAGCATGGAGTCGTGCGCGACCGGCTTGCCCGGCTCACTCGATTCACCGAGGAGCTCCACGATGGCCGAAAGACGCCGCGAGGAGGAGAGCAGCATTCGACGGAAGCGATTGTCCTCGCGCCACATGTCGCCGGCGAGGAGCGTAACGAGCCCCGCCCGGTACTCTGGTTCGGGGTTCGGCGCGAAAAAGATGTTTCGCACCAAGTTGCGATTGTAAAACGAGTGAATCAGGCTGCCCATCGACACGTAGCCCGTGCGCATGTACGCGGCGATGGACGCGGTGAGCTCGGGATCCGCCTCTCTCCCTTCGCGGAGCGCGGGAGCCAAGAGCTCGGCGAGGCGAGCGCCGGACTCCATGGCCAGGGTGACGCCGGACGAAAACACCGGATCGAGGAAGGCGGCGGCGTCCCCGATGCACACGAAGCGCGCGCCGTGGGGGACGCGGTTTTTGTAGCTGAAGTTGCGGATGATGCGCGTCGGTCCGCGGCGCGCGCCGGAGGTGAGCCGCTGGAGCAAAGGTGAGCTCTCGATGAGCGCGTCCAGCCATTCCTCACGGAAGCCGCGCTCGCGGCTCACCAGGCCCACGCTGACCTTGCCGCCCGCGAGCGGAATCACCCACGACCAGCCGTTGGGCACGATGAGCACCTTGATGTTGCCGGCGGGGCCGAAGACCTCCGCGATGCGCTGTTCGATGTCGTGAAAGTGCGTAAAAACTGCGGCTTTGCCGAAGTCGCCGAGCGGCACGATGGTGCGCTCGCGCCGACCGAAGAAGGCGTCCTGCCCCGTGGCGTCGACGAGGTAGCGGGCGCGGTGCGTGAGGCGCTCGCCGCTCGTCGTTTCCGTTTCGACGACGACGCCGTCTGGGTTCACCCTGACGTCCGTGGCCTTTTCCCCGAAGCGTAGGGTGGCGCCTTTGCGCGCGGCGGCCTCCGCGAGGGCGTTGTCGAAGGTGGCGCGGTCGACCTGGAAGGCGGAGGGAGGTCCACCTTCGAGCGCCGTGGAAAACGGGTAGCCCACGTGGTCGCCGGTCGACTCGTCGATGAACTCGGCGCCCTCTTTGCGCAAGAAGCCGCTCGGGTCCACGCCGAGTCGAGTCAGGAGCGGCACCACGCGTGGCAGCAGCGACTCGCCGATGTGAAAGCGCGGAAAGACGTCCTTTTCGAGGACGGTCACGCGCACGCCTTGCTCGGCGAGCAGCGCGCCCGCCGTAGAGCCAGCGGGGCCAGCACCCAAAACGATGACGTCGTCGCTCATGCGTCGAAGCTTTGCGGAGGGGGAGACGAGGGAAGCGGAGGGGGGTCGGCGCAGGGCGCGGCCGCCAGGGTCGGCCGCGCGCGGGGTGATCGCAAACTTGGCGCGAGCGGCGCGCCTCAGAGGCTCTTGAAAATCAGCGACGTGTTGATGCCGCCGAACGCGAAGTTGTTGCTCATGACGAGCTCGAGCTTTTGCCGGCGGTGCTCGCCGACGATGAAGTCGAGCTTGGCGCACCGCGGGTCCAGCTGCTCCAAGTTGCGGTTGACCGGCAGGAAGCCTTCGCGCATTGCGGCGAAGCAGAAGCCGGCTTCGATGGCGCCGCAGGCGCCCAGTGTGTGTCCGGTGTAGCTCTTGGTGGAGCTGACGGGCACGCGGTCGCCGAGCACGCGCAGAGTGGCCAGGCTTTCGGCGATGTCACCGACCTCGGTCCCGGTGCCGTGCGCGTTGACGTACTGGATGGCGTCCCCGGAGAGGCGCGCGTCTTGGAGCGCGAGCTCCATGGCGTGCGCCATGCCGTCCACCGAGGGGGAAGTGACGTGCGTGCCGTCACAGCACGTGCCGTAGCCGACGATCTCCGCGTAGATGTGCGCGCCGCGCGCCTTGGCGGTCTCGTACTCTTCGAGCACCAGCGTGCCGGCGCCTTCCGCCACCACCAGCCCATCGCGGTCGGCGTCGTAGGGACGCGGCGTGAGCTCGGGTCGGTCGTTGTACTTGGACGAGGCGGCGAAAACGATGTCGAAGACGCCCGCGTGGACGAAGTGCATTTCCTCTGCGCCGCCGCAGAGCATGACGTCCTGTTGGCCGAAGGCGATGGCTTCGTAGCCGAGGCCAATGCCTTGGCTCGCGCTGGCGCAAGCGGCCACCGTGGGCACGACGCGGCCACGGATGCCGTAGTACTGTGCCAGGTTGGCGGCGCAGGTGTGGCTCATGAACTTGAGGTACGTGCTGCCGGCGAGGCCGGCCAAGCTCTCGCCTTCGAAGAGCGTGCGGCAGAAGGCCTCGAGCTCGGTCGACGAGCCGTGCGTGGAGCCGTACGCCATGCCCGTGCGCACGTTGCTGATTTGGGCTTCGGTGAGGCCTGCGTCTTGGACCGCTTGCTCGGTGGCGTACACGGAAAGCACGCCGACGCGACCCATCGTGCGCACCTTTTTGCGAGGAAAGTCCGACGCCTCGATGCCTTGCACGCAGCCGGCCAAGCGCGCTTGCAGCTGACCGATGTGCGCCCAGTTCGGCATGGGCACGATGCCGTGGCGCTTCGCCAGCAAGGACTCCGTGACGGCCTCGAGCGAGTTACCGATGGGGCTGGCAAGGCCAATGCCCGTCACCACGACGCGCCGCTTCGAAAGGGGACCGCTCACGCGATGCCCCCATTGATGCCGATGACTTGGCCGGTGATGTAGCCGGCGTCTTCGCTCACCAAAAATCCCACGAGGGCTGCCACTTCCTCGGGCTTGCCCAAACGACGCATCGGAATGTGCGGGAGAATTTCTGCCACTGGTGCGTTGGCAATCATGTCGGTTTCGATGAGCCCCGGCGCGACGGCATTGACGGTGACGCCGCGCTTGGCGAACTCCTGAGCGAGCGAGCGGGTGGCGCCAATGAGGCCCGCTTTGGCCGCGGAGTAGTTGACTTGTCCACGGTTGCCGATGACGCCCGAAACCGACGCGATGTTGACGATGCGGCCCCAGCGCTTGCGCGCCATGGGCATCACCAGCGGTTGGGTCACGTTGTAAAAGCCATCGAGCGTGGTGCGCGTCACGCTCTCCCACGCCACGCGATCGAGCGCTGGAAACGGGGCGTCGCTGACGATGCCGGCGTTGTTGACCAGGACGCTGATGGGCTCGCTCTCTGCCTTGGAGAGGGTCTCGAGCGCGGCGTTCACGGACGCGGCGTCACGCACGTCGAAGCCGATGGCTTCGGCGGAGCCGCCCGCCGAGCGGATGCCGTCCACCACTTCGAGCGCGCGGTCTTTGCTCGACGCGTAGTTGACGATCACGTGAAAGCCGTCTCGTCCGAGACGGCGTGCGATGTGGGCGCCGATGCCGCGCGAAGCGCCGGTAACGAGGGCTCGTTTCATGGAGGAGATTCGGGTTCGAAGACGCTGAGCCGAGCGTCGACCAGGGGTTTCGTTCCGACGAGCAGGCGTCCGCTGAAGCTGCCGGCGGGGCCCTCGTGCCAAACCTTCTCGATGCAGGCCCGAAGCGGAACGCCGAGCGGCAGGTGGGGCGCATACAGCTCCGCGCGCGGCACGCCGATGAGGTAGCCAGGGCGGGCTGGTTCGCCGCTCTCACGGCGCGTCATTCCCACGAACGCCGCAACCGCCTGAGCCAACATTTCGACCCCCACCACTGCTTGGACCTGCCCGTCCACGTAGTACGGGAAGGTCTCGTTCAGCACGATTTCGCACGTCGCGCGCGGCGGCTCGAACTCGGTGAGGCGCTCGAGGACCACCGAGCTGCCGCGATGCGGAATGAGCTCTTCGAGGGAAGGGAACACGGGAGCGGCGCCTCTCTACCACGGATGGGCGGTCGAGCACGCGCCCCGAGGAGCGCGAGTGGAACGTGCAGGATGTATGGACAGCCTTGTAGGGCTGGACGGCGCTGGGTATGGGTGAGGGATGTTCGACGGACGAGGCGCGCGCGTTTTGGCCCTGGGGCTGGCTCTTTGTGGTCAGCTGAGCCAGGCGCGCGTTGCGGTGGCTCAGCCGAGCGCGAGTTTTCCCGAGCCCGACTCGGGTTGGACGACGCCGTCGGAGAGCACGCCAGCGCCCGCGGAGCCTACTCGGGTCTCGCCTGCGCCGGTTTCGCCCGCACCCGCGCAGCTGCCCCCGTCGTCCATTGCGCCCCCGCCCGCGCTCCCCGCGTCGCTGGTGCCTCCTTTGCCGCAGTTGTCCTTTCGGCCACCGGTGCTGCCGGCTTACGACGGCATGGAGCCTCCACCGGGT
>JAEYVE010000047.1 GCA_023432025.1 Pseudomonadota bacterium | reverse complement strand
CCGCGGCGCCGGCCGCCCCCCCCCCCCCCCCACGGCCGCACCCGCCGTATCCCTCGAACGCGCCCCGGGGCAGCCGCTCCGTCTCATCGCCGAAATCAAGCGTCGCTCTCCGTCGGCGGGCGCGCTGTCCACGGTGCTCTCGGTGCCGGCGCGCGCGGTCGCGTACGAACGCGGCGGCGCGACCATGCTGAGCGTTCTGTGCGATCGCACGTTCTTCGACGGCAGCTACGAAGACCTGGCGGCCGCGCGACAGGCCTCGGCCTTGCCGCTCTTGTGCAAGGAGTTCGTCATCGACGAGTGCCAGCTGGACGCAGCGCGCGCCCATGGCGCCTCGGCGGTGCTCCTCATCGTGCGCTGCCTCGAACGGCCCCGCGTGGCGGCGCTCGTGCGCGCGGCCGAAGAGCGTGGGCTCGTTCCTTTGGTCGAGGTGGTCACGGAGGACGAAGCGCGCGTCGCCGTGGACGCAGGCGCGCGTCTGGTCGGAGTCAACGCGCGCGACCTGGACACGTTGGTCATGGACCTCGATCGCGCCCGGCGTGTGCTCGCCTGGCTGCCAAAGCACGTGACGCGCGTCCACCTCTCCGGCGTTTCGTCGGCAGAAAAGGTGACGGAAGTCGCACGCTCCGGGGTGGACGCCGCGCTCATGGGGGAAGTGCTCATGCGCAAAGACGACCCAGAGCCGCTCTTGCGCTCCTTCGCGGCGGCGGCGCGCCTCTGACGCGGCGCGCCCCGCCCGTTTGGCCAGGAGACGCTTCGCAGAGTAGCGTTTCGTCGTGTCGCTCGAGCACGACGTAGACGCATACCTCGCGCATCTGCGAGTCGAGCGCGCCCTCTCGCCGCACACGGTGGCGGCCTATGGCCGTGACTTGGCCAAGTGCCTCGCCTTCCTCGATTCGCAAGGCATCCGGGATCGCCGCGAGCTCGATCTCGGCGCCGTGAGCGCCTGGCTCACACACCTTTCGCGTTCGGAGCTCGCGGCACGCTCGATGGCGCGACACCTCTCCGCGCTGCGCGGCTTGGTCAAATTCCTCGTCGAGGAAGGGCTCCTCGACCGAGACCCCACGCAGCTCGCCGCGAGCCCCCGCATCGGACGGGCGCTCCCCGACGGCCTCGCGGAACACGAGGTGCTGCGGCTCATCGCGGCGCCCGACGTCTCCACGCTACGCGGCCTGCGCGACCGCGCCATGCTCAGCATGACGTACGCCGCGGGGCTCCGCGTGAGCGAGCTGTGTGGGCTCGAGCTGGGCGACGTGGATCGCTCTCGCGGCGTCGTGAGCCCGCTCGGCAAGGGCGGCAAGCGACGCCTGGTCCCCATCGGCGAAATCGCCCTCGGACACCTGGACGCGTACCTCGAGCGACGCGCCGACGAACCCCGGCTCGCCGGCACCTCGGTCCTCTTCGCGGGGCCCAGCGGGCGGGCGCTCACGCGCCAAGCTTTTTGGAAAATCGTCCGGCGCTATGCCCTCGCAGCGGACGTGCCGGAGCACACCCACCCGCACTCGCTGCGCCACTCGTTCGCCACGCACCTCCTCGCGGGGGGCGCCGATCTCCGAAGCGTCCAGACCCTCTTGGGCCACGTTTCGGTCGCGACGACCGAAATCTACACGCACGTCTCGAGCGATCACGTGGCCCGCGCGCACCGCGCCGCCCACCCGCGCGGATGAGCAGAGCGGATGAGCGGAAAAACACGGGCCCGAGCCCGGCGCCGCTGTGCTATGGCTCACGTCCGTGTTTTTTTCCGTCGAGCGACCCGAAGGGCCGGAAATCCCGGTGGTAGTCGAGGTGCCCCACGCGGGCACCTGGGTCGACCCAGAAACCCTGGCAACGTTAGTCGCTCCTGCGCGCGCGCTCGGACATGACGCCGATTTGTATGCGGATGAGCTCTTCGCGGACGCGCCGCGACAAGGTGCCTGCCTGCTCCGCGCCCACGTCAGCCGTTACGTTTGCGACCTGAACCGCGCCGCGGACGATCTGGACGCCCAAACGACGCGGCGCGGCACCGCGCGCGCCGCTCCCCACGGCGTCATTTGGCGCCGCACCACGGAAGGCCGTCCGGCGCTGGCTGCGCCTTTGGAGGACGCGGAAGTCGAGCGGCGTCTGTCCTTCATTTATCGCCCGTACCACCGCGTGCTCACGCAGCTCATCAACGAAAAGCGCGAAAAGTTCGGCTTTTGCGTGCTTCTGTGTGGGCACACCATGCCCACCTTCGGGCGCCTCGGCGAACGACGAGCGGACATCGTCCCCGGCAGCCGCGGCGCTACCTCGGCGCACGCAGAAGTGCTCGCCGTGCCGGAACGCTTGGCAGCTCGTTACTCGCTGCGACTCGAGCACGACACCCCCTATCGCGGCGGCTACTCGACCGGCGCCTATGGGCGCCCAGAAGAGCGCATGCACGCGCTTCAAATCGAAATCGCCCGCCACCTCTACATGGACGAGGGCACCCTCGCGCGCAAAGAACCCGGCTTTTCCACGCTGCGCGCCTTCTGCCGGGACCTGGTAACGGAGCTAGGCCAGCTCGTTTTGTGAGCCCGCAGTCAGCATTTTGCGGCTCCCCTGCCCTTCGGGCGCGGCGCTCGACGCGAAGCGCCCCAAAAATCCCTCCTCGCAAGTCGTCCCGCTCGTCAAATACTTGCTTGAACGCAAGAACTGCCTGAGCTAGCTTCCGCGCCGTCCCGATGGCCAGAAGTCAAATTACCGGTAAGCGCAGGATGCGGGCGCGCAGCGTCTCGCACTCCAACATCAAGACCCCGCGCTGGCAGAACGTGAACGTGCAGCGTCGCAAGCTGTGGGTCCCCGAGCTCGAGCGTCACGTCACGCTCAAGCTCACCACGAGCGATCTGCGGACGATCGACAAGATCGGTCTCGTCGCGTTCGCCAAGAAGCACGGCTACAAGCTCGCCTGAGCCATCGCGCGCTGTGGTTCGCGAGCGGTTTGCTTGCACGCGTTCGTTCGCGAGCGGCGAGCTTCGGACGACCGCAATCACCTCGATCGAGAGAGGCCGCCCCACCCGGGTTGCGGCCTTTCGGCGTTTGTCGCGTCGAATCGCGCCAGAAGAACGCCCCGACCGCATGAAGCACACGCGCGTGATGATGCCTTCGCCGGAGCGCGCGCCCACGACCTCCACGTAATTCACGCGCGCGTGATGCCTCCGCTCGAGTGCGGCGCCTCCGTGCGGCGCGCTTGCCGACTCTTCCTAGGTGTTTTGGGAAGGCAGCACACGACGACGCCCGGTGCTCCCGCACTACGAACGAGAGCGGCTCACTCAGCTGCGAGCCAAACGCGTCGTCAGCGTTTCCAGGCTCACCGGGTCCCGGCGGATCGACAACTCGGGCTCTTCACCAAGTGTGAGCGAATGAGGAGACGCCACGACCTCGACGGTTTGTCCGGCTGCGTTGCGGCGAATCGCGAGGGGCGCAGGCGCCGGCAAAGGTGAGCCGGGAGCCACGCGCGGCACTCCGCGGCGTACCGGCACGGCGAGCTTCGGCAAGTCCACCTCGAAGTCGCGCAGGCGCAGGCCGTCGCCCAAACGCCGGTAGGCGACGGCAACGAACAGGCCGCGTACGTCGACTGCGCACACCGCGCGCCCTTCCCCCAAAGCGACGCTGCGCTCGACCGCTTCTTCCGCCCACGGGGCGCTCCACCCCGCGCCGTCGTCGCGCGCGGCAGCGTCCAGGCCGGCAGGCGGCGTCAGATCTCCCGCGACGACGAGGCCGCCTTGAGCGGGCCCCGCATCACCCAGGACGGCGCCGCGCAGGCCCGGATCCGAGAAGAGCCCGGCGCCGAGCTGAAGCACGCGGTCGAGCAATGCGGCACGCTGCGGCGCCCCGGCCTTACGCGCGGTCGTGATGCCGCGACGCACGACGGAGTTCACGGTGGCCCCAGGATCGTACGCGCACGCCACGATCGCGGCTGCGACGCTCGCGGGAGCCGCCACGAGCGCAGGCGCCGGAATTTCCTGTTCGGTGAGGAAGCCACGCGGGCGCTTCGCGCCGATGCCGGGTTGCCTGCACCGACCGTCGAAGGCGCGCGCTGCAGAGCCCACTCCCGCAACCAAGATGGTCACTGGCCCGAAGAGAATCGCCGGGTCGTCACCGGCCGAGGCAAAGAAACCGCCCAGCGCCGCGGTGACCGCCGAGCCGTTGTCGCGCAGCACTTCGCGCGCCACCTCGTCGGCGATGGGATCGTTTGAAATTGCGGCGGCGCGGCTCATGGGGGATCTGCTCTCTGTTCGAGGCTCAATCGGCCGAAAATCCGCCGACGCACAGCTGACGCAACAGCGTGGCAGCGCGCGCGGCGCCGTCTCCCTCGATGACGACGTAAGCTTCGCTCGCGTCCGCGAGCCGCGACGCCAAACGCTCGACGGCGCTCGCGCCCACCCGCGAACCGAACCCCAGCGCGCGCAAGCGCGTGTAAACGACGTCGCCCGGCGGAGGGTCATCGCGGCTCACGTCGCGCACCAACGTCACGCCCAGCTCGGCGGCCCAGCTCTCCGCTTCCGCGACGCCCCAAACACCACGCGGCTCCCAGGCGAGCCGCGGCCCCACCGCCCGTAGGCGCTCGAACACGCGCGTCAGCGCCTCGCGGTTGCGTTGGGTGGGCGTGGTGCTTGGCCCGGTCGTCAGGACGCACCAACGCGCCCCTAGCGCGGGCACGGCGCGAAGCGTGCGCTCCAGCGCCGCTTCGCCCGCGCGACCGCTCTCTGCCACGGACGGCGGCAGGCGCAGCGAAAAAACGCAGTTTGGCTTGGCCTCGCGGAACTCCGCGAGCTTTTTGTCCTGAGGCAGGCTCGAATCGACGAGGAGCTCGAGCAATTCGAACGGGTAGCGGCGAATTCCACCCTGTAGCGCGGCCTGGCCGACGAAGAGCTCCATGGCGACGCCTTTAAGCAAATGGCGAGCCGTTACGGAAGGGAAGCCGATGAAAAAGGCCCGGCTCCAGGGCTGGCCAGCCCAACCGCGTCAGACTTTGGTCTCGTCGGACGCCGGCGCATCGTCGAAATGAAACCACTGGGTCGGGTGCGCCCTCAAGAAGGACTCCATCTGCCGAAGAACGAAGGAAGCGGCGTCCTCCTGCGCCTGGACGGACGCGCCGCTCGGCAGCGTCACGGGAAAGCCGACCTCCACCCGATAGTCGAAAAAACCTTCGCGGCTCGCGAACACCGGCAAGATGGGCACGCCCAAGAGCGCGCTCAGCGCAAACGGTCCGCGAGGCACGCGAAAGTCGCGTCCGAACAGCTCGCCCTTCAGCGTGTCCATTCCGCGCGGCGCTCGGTCGAATTGGATGGCCGCGATGTGGCCGGCCTTGAGCCAAGCCAAGAGCGGCAGGGCATCCAGCGGATGATTGCCGACGCGCACCACCTCGACGCCCGCCGTGGCTCGGAGAAGATCGTGGAAGGACTCGGCCTTGTCGTCGGGCTCGCCGCTCATGACGAGCATCACGCGTTCTTTGCGGCTCGTCCCGAGACAGCGCGCGGCCGCGTCCCACGGCCCCACGTGCGCCGTCGCCAAGATGAGGCCGCGGCCGCCCTCGCGCAGCTCACGAAAGCGCTCGGCGCCGCGAGTTCGGTAGCGAGCGGCGCGCCCCTCGGGCCGCTCCGCTCCGAGCGACTCGCCCAAGCACGCGGCAAACTCCATGAACGTGCACGCAACGTCCCGGGCCTCCACGAGCGCGTCGCGGCGACCGAACATCGAGCGTAAGTTGCGGAGCACTCTGTGGCGCGCCGCCGGCAAGGCCGCCCCGAAGGCCAAACCAATGAGCGGCGGACTCCAGCGCACGAACGCGCGCGGGCCGTGACGCGCTCCCCAAAAAGCCCAGCGGCGCCAGCCAACGGAGGTCGGCGCCCAGCCCGCTTCACGCCGCACGAGCCCCGAGTCCGGCTCTCTCTTTTCGCTCATACTCCGAGCAAACGATCGAAGAAAATGGCTGCGGCCGCGCGCACGCTGAGGTGATTGTAACCATCCTCGCGAGGCGACTCGATCGGCGCGAGGCGTACGGCGGCGCGCGCCGTCACTTCGGGCGCGAGTCCCCACCCGGTGCCGAACGCCAAGAGTACGCCGGGCCCTTCCCCGGAGAGCCGGCGCCGAGCGTCGGCGTGAGCCACAGCGCCCGGCTCGGCGCGAGCGCTCGTCACCCAAAGCTCCGCCTGCGGATCGAAATCGGCGATGGCGGCGTCCAACGACTCGACCACCGCGAGCTGCTCCATCGGCCCCTGACGATCCGGAATGCGCTTCGCGCCCGAGCCGCTCGTCCAATGGCTCTTCACGCGCGAAGCCAGCTCACGTTGCGCCGCGACCGGGTGCGCCACGTAGTAGCGCTCGAGACCGAACGTGTGCGCGCTGCGCGCGATGTCGTGGAGATCCAGATTGGTGATGGCGGTGGTCACGACGTCCCCGCCGCGATCCAAGACCGGGTGGTGCATGAGCACGACTGCGACGCGTCTCTTCATGAGCCTTGATCTTCTCCGGAACGCTTGGGGCGCCGAGAACGCGACGCCTTCGGCG
>JAEYVE010000303.1 GCA_023432025.1 Pseudomonadota bacterium | reverse complement strand
GGGTCCCCCCTCGGAAACCCTGCGCGTGGAGGCCGTCGACATCGAGGCCGCGGCTGGCCACTCGGACTTGGAGGCCCTCAGTCTGGTCACGGAGCACGGAGCGTACAGCTTGATCGGACGGCTCGACGGGAACGTGGTGCGCGGCGTCCACTCGGCCGATCCGCTGCTGGCCGACCTCATCGTGGAGCGCTTGGGAGAAACCATCGGTACGAGGCTCGGCTCCCTATGACTCTCTCGGTGCTCGTCGTCGACGCGGACGTGGAGGTGCTCGGAGACTTGGCGTCGCGTTTGCGCGCGCTGGGGCTCGAAGTGTCCATCGCGGACAGTGAAGGTTTGGCTGTTGAGCGCGCGCGCGGCAGACGCCCGGACGCGTTCGTCATCGAGCGCGAGCTCGGTGAAGCGAGCGGCTTGTTTCACTTGCTCTCGGCCGATCGTCACCTCGCGGACATTCCTCGCGTGGTGATCGCGGACCGCGCGGACGGCGAGAGCGTCATCGACCGCCGTGACGCAGCCGCCCTCGCGCGCCACCTCTACTCCGCGCTTCCGCGTGCGCAGGTGGCCGGCTCCGGTGAGGGAGATTTCCGCGGAGATCTGCGGCAGGTGAGCGTATTCGACCTGCTGCAGCTGCTCAGCATGAACCGCCGCAGCGGCACACTGAGCCTCACCACGCCGCGGGGCGCCGGAGAAGTCCGCCTGCAAGACGGAGAAGTGGTGGACGCAGTGTACCGCCGCCACGAAGGGGAAAAAGCCCTGTACCGCTTGCTCGGCGAGAGCGACGGCAGCTTTGCGTTCGCCAGCGGCTCGGCCACCACGCTGCGTCGCATAGAAATGCCCACCAGCGCCCTGCTCATGGAAGGAGCACGCCAAGCGGACGAGGTGTGGGCACGCCGCTCCGAGCTGGGTGTGGAGAAGGGCGCGCTGGTTTTCGAAGGGGAGCTCCCCGAAGACGCGCCTCGCCTCGCCAAGGAAATCGCGGCCGCGCTCGGAGTGCCCCGCACCCTCGACGAGTTGCTCGACGAGCTGGGCAGCGCGGATCTGGAGCTGCTCGACGCGACGGGCCGCTTGCTGGCAGAAGGTCACCTGCGCCGCGTCGACGAAACGACTCCGCGCCCCGAGCTCGCCACGCCGGACCGCCTGCAGCTCTTGGCGGCGCTCGTGAAGCGGCTGAGCCGGGAGGGCTACGCGGGCGGCGCGCGCCTCATTTTCGCGGGAGATCCGCGGCGTCTGGTTGCGTTTGGTTACGCGCTGGGCCGCCTCGCGCAAGCGGAAGTCCCCGCGAGCACGGTGCCCACGGCGCCCGTGCCACACACGCTGTGCTCGGTCAATCTGCCGGAAGGCGCGCGGCTCGAGCTGGTAGCCCTGCCGTTGGTCGACGCGTTTGGCGCCTTGTGGGGCCTCAGCTTGCCCGGGAGCGCCGCGGTCGTGCTCTTGCCGGGCGCGAGCTCGCTTTTGTTGGAGGAGTTGGCTCAAGTCGTCGGCACCCCGCTGCTCGACGCGCGCGCCCTCGTAGGCGAGCTGGACGAAAACGACGCCCATCAAGTCGCGGCTCTGGTGCGCGCAGCGCTCGATCATTTGGCGGGCGCCTGAGGCTTCGGCTGGCTCGCGGGAGCGACCGGACGATGGGCGACCGCGCCGAGATCGGCTCGGCACGGGGCTGACTCGACTCGCCAAAAACTCGGCCCTCTTTGGCTCACCGTGATAGCGCCCCACGGGAGTCGGAGGGCTACGTGAAGAACGAAGAGCAAGCGACGAGTTTCAGCTTTCACCTGAGCGCCAGCGCGCCCCCCGCAGAAGTCCAAGAGCGCGAGGCCGAAAGCGGCCCCTCGTGGTTTTCTCCCACCCGCGACGCTTTGGACTTGGATCTGGACGCCTTCGCTGCGTCCGCGCCGGCGCCCGAAGTCGCTGCGGCCGAAAGCTTTGCCGCTTCCGCTCCGGCACCAACGCCCGAAGTCGCTGCGGCTCAGACGACCGACGCGCGGCCCGTACCCCAGGCACAGGCCGGAGCCGACACGGTCGTTGTGTCGCGAGCCGTAGCGGCGCCGCGCGTCTCTGCCGACGACGTGACGCGCACGCCCGCGCCGGTCGACGCCACGAGCCCGCCCCCGCCCACCACTCGTCCTGAGCGCGGACCCGAGGTGCGACGGATCCAGTTCCCGCGCCCTCCGAGCCGCAGCGCGGGCGGCGCCGTCTCCCACCCCACGGTCTTTTCGAGCTCACTCAGCCAAGCTCCGCGAGTCAGGCTCGATTCCGACGAAGAGCTCGGCGACGAAACGTCGGGCGAGCTCCCTCCGGACGACTTGCCGAACGCATCCTCGCGCGAAGCACCCCAGCGTGCGCCAGCTGCCGCTCGTCCCGACGCCCACACCCGCACGGCGGGGAACACTCTCTCGCGCGGCGTCGCGCTGGGTCGCCGAGGGGCCCAGACCAGCGCGCTCTTGGTGGCGCAAGCTGCCAAGCGCGCGCAGGCGCTCGTTCGCGCCGGTCAGCAACGCGCGCAGGCGCTCTGGACCGCGCGAAAGGGCGCCCCGCTCCCCGAGGCGAAGCCAGAAGCGGAGCGCGAAACGATTCCGGCCCAGCCAGCGAGCTTGCGGAAGCGGCTCGCACGAGCCGGCGAAAAGGGGCCCTGGGCGTCGGCTGGAGCCGCGCTTCTTGCAGGAAGCGTGGCGTATCTCGCCGCAACTCAGCTCATCGCGGCGCGAGGCGCGGGGCAACCCTCCACCGAAAACACGGCCGACCCAAGCGAGGTACCTGCGCTCTCCCACGCGGCTCCGGCGGACGACAGCGACACGACCGACGAAAACGTCGCGGAAAGGGCCGCTTCGAACGCGCCGAGCCCTTCCCCCACGCCTGCGCGGGACGCAAACCCCGCGGTGGAGCCGCCCGCCCCCGAGCGCCGAGGCCCCGCGGGGCCTCCTCCTGCTCTGGAAACGCTGGCGCTGCCCGACGGGATGCGCTGGCCCGGCAAAGGCTTGATCGAGGTCGTGACCGAAGGACGGGAGCTGGTCTATGTGGACGGAGTGTTCACGGGACGCGGCCCGCTGCGGCGCATTCCGATCCAGCCGGGTTCACATGAGGTCGTCGTCCGAACCGAAGGAAAGGAGCGAAGCTTGCGCGTCAGCGTCAGCGCGGACAAGCGAGCTCGCGTCGTGTTCGGCTCGTGACCCCGTGACCGCGCGCGAGCCGGACAGCGGCCCCGCGCGCCTGCGCCCTCGCGCTTTCGGGCTCTGGACGCTCACGCTGGCCGCGGGCCTCGCGCTCTCGACCCTCGCCTGTCGCCGCGAAGAGCCTCGACGGAGCGAGGACTCGACCGGCGAACGAGCCGCGCCGCCCGTCGCTCCTCAGTCGAAGGCGAAGCCGTCCATCGAGTCCCTTTCGTTGGTCGATCGCACGGATGAATGTGAGCTCTTTCATCGAGGGCGCACGCTGGATCTGGGCTCTCCCGCGCTCGAGTCTCGTCGTCACTTTTCCGCCGAGCGGCGCGGCGACGTCACCTGGATTGCCCGTGAAGGCGCGCGCTTCGCGCGCTTTTCGGCCCCCCGCACCAGCTACGACTTGTGGCTCGACGAACCACAAAAGTCGGTCGCGGTGCGCGCCCGCGTTCACGGCGCCGGCGCCAGCACGTTCGCGGTGTACCTGGACGACACGCGCCTCGGCACCGCGCGCCTCCAGCCGAACGTCACGAAAATCATCGAGTTTCCGGCGCGGGAATTGGAGCTGGGTCGCGGCCGCCACAAGGTCACCTTGGCGTTCGGTGGGCGCTCGGGCCCACGCCGCACGCAAAACCCCATTTACGGTGAAGTTTCGTGGCTCAGCTTGGCCGAGGAGCTGCCGGAGAAGCGTTCCGACACGCCGACCACACGCACGGACGCGCTGGTGCAAGTCGTGCTCGGGGACCACCCACGCCGCTCCATCGCCCTGCGCGACAAGAGCAGCATTCATTGTCCGTTGTGGGTCGCGCCGGGCGCACGCCTCGCCGTGTCGCTGGGCTTGTGGGGCGAAGGCAAGGGCACTGCGGAGCTCGTCGTCCTGCGCGACGAGGAGCCGCGGGTCGAGCTCGGCGCTTACGAGCTTTCGGGCGGCCAAGGCTGGAAGGAAGTCGAGCTCCCCCTCGCGCAGTTCGAAGGCCAAATCATCGAGCTCGAGCTCACGGCCAAGAACCTCAGCGAGAGCGCCCGCATGGCGTTCGGCGAGCCGCGCATCGAGCGAGCCAAGCCCTCGCAGAAGGGTCTCCAACAAGGCCCACGCGCGCGGCGCGCCATCGTCATCGTGCTCGGAGGGCTCAGTCGCAAACATCAGCCCCCCGAGTCGCGCGCCTCCGGGCTCCCCGTGCTGGGACGCTTCAGTGAGCATTCCGTGAGCTTCACCGGCTACCGCACGCCGTCGACCGTGGTACCGGCGGTGATGGCCAGCCTGCTCACGGGGCTGAGCCCACGACGCCACGCGCTCGAGGACCCCGCGGCGGCTCTCCCGGCGAGCGTGGCCACGCTGGCTTCCGCGATCAAAGCCAAGAGCGGGCGCGCCGCCATGTTCACCGGCGTGCCCACGACGTTCCCCGCGTTCGGCTTGGATAAAGGCTTTCAGCGCTTCGAAACCGTGTCGCCCGTCGCCGACCGGGCTGCGACGGAGCCCCTGACTCAGGCCGAGCACTGGCTCTCCGCGGCGTCGGATCGAGACGGACCCAACCTGACCGTCGTGCATCTGCGCGGCGGCCACCCTCCCTTCGATCTGACCGTCGATCGCGCGCGTGAGCTGCCGCCAGCGGAGTACGGAGGGGATCTCGATCCGCGCCGCGCGGCGATTCAGCTGGCGCACGTCCGGCTGCGTCCGCCGCGCCTGCGCGAGCTCTTGCCCGAGGACCGCGCGCGCCTCGACGCCATGCAGCGCGCAGCGCTCGAAAAGCAGGACGCGGCGCTCACGCGCTTTCTGAGGCTCCTCGAAGAAAAGGGACTGTACGACGACTCGCTCGTGGTCGTGATGGGAGACGTCGGCGCAGGTGAGCCTCCCCAAGTTCCGTTCGATCCGGCGGGGCCGCTCGACGAAGAGCGCCTGCGCACGCCCCTCTTCATCAAGTGGCCGCACGGCAAGTGGGCGGGGCGCGAGAGCAGCGTCCCCATGACGACGACCGATTTGTACGCGACGCTCGCGGCCGCGCTCGGCCTCGAACGTGCGCCGGACGCCACGGGCATGGACGTGAGCACGCTCTTGGAAGGCCCCGTGCCCCTCTCTCGGCCGCCGCTCGAAGCCACCCTCGCTTCGGCGTACGCGACGCGCGCCGCCGAATGGCTCATCCGCGGCGAGTTCGGAGCCGTGCCCAGCCTGTGTCGACTGTCGTCGGATCCCGCGTGCACGACGGACTTGCTCGAACGTTACCCGCGCGTCGCGAGCGCGCTGTGGCAATGGACGTACGCGATCGAACAAAAAGCGCGCGCCGCCGCGCCCGCGCGCCAACCAGCCGAGCTCGATCGCGCGACGGAAGCCGCGCTCACCGTGTGGGGCGACCGCTTCTGAAGCGCGTCGTCAAACGCCGCGCTTGCCGCCGAATAGCTCGATGTGAAGGCGTGAGCTGTAGCGCGCTCCACGAGCGAGCGCTGCCGCCGCGATGAGCGGCCCCCGCTCGCCGAGCGCTGCGCGGCTGGCCGCTTCCGGCATGAGCACCACGCGCTCACGCGGCCAAGCAAGCGTCCCCACGAGCGCGTCGGCCTCGGCGAGGTCATCGCCACGAACGACGAGCTTGAGCGACGCGCGCCCCGTATCGCGCAGCGAGGTGAGCGCGCGCTCCCGCAGACGACGCTCCTCGGGTTCTCCGGAGCTCGCCAGCTTGGGCGAAACGTTCCAGTGGTCCACGCGAGTGAGCAACTCGGCGCGCGGCAACACCGTACCGTTGGTTTCGATTTCCAAGAACTCTCGCGGCTCGCCGCGCTCTTCACGACGCGCGTCCACCCACGAAAACAGCTGCACCAGCCCTTTTTGCTGGAGGAGCGGCTCGCCACCCGTCACCACGACGCGGCCCGGAGACTCGCGGAGAATGCGCTCGCCGAGCACGTCGAGCGCCAGCGTGGTCACCTCCGCGGCGTAATCGAAGCGCTCGAAGTCCCAGCTGTATGCGGTGTCGCACCAACTGCACGCCAAGTTGCAGCGCGCGAGCCGCACGAAAAAACTCGGCGCCCCGGTGTGCACACCTTCCCCTTGAATGGAGCGAAAGGTCTCGCTCACCTCGAAGAGAATTTCCGCCAGAGGGCCACCGGGAGACATCGCGCGCTTCATTTGGCGCGGACTTCGGCGCCGTTCAAGCTGCGGCTCACAGATCTTGCCGAATCACGCGGCCCGTGGAGGCGGGCGCCGCCTGGGTCGGCGGATCTTTCGCGGCAGGCGCGGGGGTCGGGGCCGGACGCGAAGGGCGCGCCCCCGTCGAACGCGGGCGCTCGGCTTCTGCTTTCAGACGAGCGGCCTCCGCGCGCTCCGCCTCCAGCAGCTTCAGCTGCGTTGCCGTGAGCTCTTTTTCTTGCGCCAGACGCGCTTGCTCGGCTTTGGCGAGCTCCGCCTCGGCGCGCGTGCGTTCCGCCTCGAGCTGCGCCTGCTCTTTTTCTTTGGCGAGCTTTTCCGCGGCGAGGCGCTCCTCCTCGACCTTGGCTGCGGCCGTGGCCAGCGCCGTTTCTTGGCTGTCGTTGGAGCGGAGCACCGCTACGACGCCGCCACCCAACCCGAGCGCCAACACCGCAGCGGCCGCGAGGATGAGCTTGGTGGACTTGCTGCGCTTCGCGCCGTAGTCCCCCGTGGCCGACCAAGTGCCCTGCGTAGCGCGGCCAATATTCGGCGCGCCGCCTTGGGCGGCCCCGGCTTCCACCGCGGGCGCCGGAGTGTGTGCGCTGGGCCGTGAGTCCGCGAGCGCCCCGTTGGTGGTCGGCGTCGGCAGCCCCGTACGGTCGAACCCCGCCGGTGTGCCGGCGCGCCACGTCGCGTCCGGCGCAGGCGGCGCTCCGGCGATCCACGCCGAAAGCGCGTCCGCGAGCTCCAGCGCAGTTTGGAAGCGATGCGCCGGATCGCGTGCCATGGCCTTTTCGACGAGGGCAGCAAAGTGCGGATCGATGCCCGGCACCTTTTCGTGAAGCGGAACCGGCGATTCGAGCACGATCTTGAAGAGCAGCTCGTTGAAGGTTTCCGCGTTGAACGGGACCTCGCCCGCGACCGTTTCGTACATGATGACGCCGACCGCGTAGAGATCCGCGCGATGGTCGACGTCCCGATTGCCCTTCGCCTGCTCGGGCGACATGTAATAGGGCGTGCCCATGACAGCGCCGGTGCGCGTCATGGAAAACTCACCGCCCAGCGCGTTGAACTTGGAAATCCCGAAATCCAGGATTTTGACGAAGTCCTTTTTGCCGCCGCGACTGGCGAGCAAATACACGTTGTCGGGCTTCAGATCGCGGTGAACGATGCCGGCGTCGTGGGCCGCGCGTAGACCTTCGAGGAGCTGGACGAGGAGCGGCGCGGCCACCTGCGGCGGCAGCTTGCCGCGCTCGGTGATGCGCTGGCTGAGCGCGCACCCTTCCAAGAACTCCATGACCATGTAGCGGTCGCCGTTCGGCAAAATACCGAGGTCCAGCACTTCCACGATGTGCTCGGAGCCGATTCGGCCTGCCGCCTGCGCTTCACGCTCGAAACGCTGAACCGCGTCCTGCGAAGAGGCCACTTGCGAGTGCAGCACCTTGATGGCGACGCGACGATGAATGCGCGTGTTCTCGCCCTCGTACACCGCACCCATGCCGCCCTCACCCAGGAGACGGATGATGCGATACTTGTTGTCGATGACATCGCCGGTGTTCAGGGACATGCTGCCTCTCTCAGGTCGCCCACTGTCTCATGCCCGCGGGCCGATTGCCACCAAACGGGGGCTTTTGGGGTGTCAGGGTCATACGGCCGAAGCCTGCGATTCGATCCGTCGGATCCGAAAGGTGGGGGTCACGGCCCCACCCCGAGGGGCGACGCGCCCCCAGCAAATGCAGTCGAACTGCAATGACGCGGGCTCTGCTCGCCCTGCCCGCGAACCATTCCGCAGCCTGGCACGCAGTTGGAGTCCATTCCGAAGACGCGATATGGCCGCTTCGTGACTTCTCGAGATACTCTTCGCCCTGCACATTCCGCGCCGCCCAGCCTGCTCGCCAAGCGCGGCGGACGAGCGCCCGACCAGCTGCGACCGGTCACCGTCCAGTGCGGGTTTCAGCGGCTTGCCGAGGGGTCGGTGCTTTATTCCGCCGGGGGCACGGTCGTGCTCGCCACCGCCTCCATCGACGACAACGTACCGGAGTGGATGAAGGGGCAAGGCCGCGGCTGGATCACGGCCGAGTATCAAATGCACCCACGCGCCAACCCGAAGCGCCGTGAAAAGCGCGACGGACGAGAGCGGCCTCTCGGCGGACGCACGCGCGAAATCGAGCGCCTGGTGGGCCGCGCGCTCCGCGCGGCCGTCGACTTGAATCGCCTGGGGGAGCGCACCATCGCCATCGACTGTGACGTCTTGGAAGCGGACGGCGGCACGCGCACCGCCTCCGTGACGGGAGGTTTCGTGGCGCTCGCGCTGGCGCTCGCTTCCATCACGCGGAGCGGGCGCTTGAAGGGCCCCGCCCTGCGCGACCAAGTGGCGGCGGTGAGCGTGGGTCACGTCGACGGCGCGCTCGCTTTGGACCTTTGTTACGCCGAAGACAGCACCGCGCGCGTGGACTTGAACTTGGTGGCGACCGACCAGGGCGCCATCGTGGAGGTTCAAGGAACGGCCGAAGGCGCGCCGGTGCCGCGCGCCGAAATCGACGCCATGGTGGATCTCGGGCTCGTCGGTATTTCCGAACTGTGCCGTATTCAGCGCGAAGCGCTCGCCGCTCTGGACGTGTCTCTGGAACGCCTTCTGATTTCGCGTGCGGCGAGCGCGGACTGAGCGCTCGCTCCGAGCGCTCGCGCGCTTCGAACCCACGTCTTGTCGCGGGAGCGGACGAGCCCCGACGCGCCGCGCCGCCCAGCAAAATTGCCGCGGGTTGCGCGGGGGGTCGCCTTTCCTCTGCTGCGCCCTAGGCTCGCCCGCGTGAAGCACACGGAACGACCCGAGCACGGAGGACGCGTCACGCTGCGGCGCTCGAGCGCGGCCGCGGAGGCGTCGAAGTCCCGCGTCATTTACGACGCGGAGTGGGCGACCGAAGGCGGCATTTGGCGCGGTCGCGTCGTGGCCAGCACGGAAGCCGCGCCCGAGCTGGAGCTCGCCTCGACGGCCCCGGAGACCGAGGGCGACGCGCCGCCGCGGTGGCTCACGGACTGGACCGTGCAGCTCGTCCGCACCACGGCGCGCAGCGTCGCGAGCGCGCCGGACGGCGAGTGGCCACGCCGTTTGACGCGCTGGCGCGCCGCGCCGGAGGAACGATGAGCAGCGCCGGCGTGGTGACGCTGCTCACGGATTTCGGGACGAAAGATCCGTTCGTGGGCGTGATGAAGGCGGTGATGTTGGGCGTCTGTCCCACACTCGGCTTCGTGGATTTTACGCACGAGCTCGCGCCGGGCGACGTCGACGCCGCCGCATTTTGGCTGGAGAAGAGCTACGGCTACGCGCCGCCCGGCTCCGTTCATTTGGCAGTGGTCGATCCGGGAGTGGGCACCGAGCGCGCCGCCGTCGTGCTGGAAGTGGGCGCGCATGTCTTCGTTGGGCCGGACAATGGGCTCTTCGGCGCCGTCTTGCGCGCGGCGCGCGCGCAGGGGCTCGAGACCCGCGCGTGGCGCTTGGACGTGGAGACGCTGCGCTCCCGACTCGGTCGCACGGAGCCGCCGAGTCGCACGTTTCACGGCCGCGACGTATTCGCGCCCGCAGCCGCGCTCGTGGCCGCGAGCACGCCGCCCCGCGACCTCGGCTCGAGCATCGACACCGACGAGCTGGTGCTCTTGCCGCCCCTTTCGGAGCCGCGCGTCGTCGTCGTGGACCGCTTCGGCAACCTCATCAGCGACGTTCCCGTCGCGCTCGGCCAGGCGCCGCGCGTCGAAATCGGAGGACGCGCGCTGCGTTGGGTCGGCACGTACGGAGAAGCGGCGCCGGGCGAGTGCGTCGCTTTGCGCGGCTCGTTCGAGACCGTGGAAATTGCGGTGCGGGACGGGAGCGCGGCGGCGCGCCTCGGCGCCGCCGCCGGCGCCACGCTCAGCGTGAATTTCGCGGCGCCGCCGGCTTTTCCGTCGACGAAGCGCTGACGCTCGTGCACTCGGGGGCGCCTTCGGCGCCGATGCGCACGTGGAGCGACGCACTTCCACCTGCGTGCTCACAAATGAGCGCGCGGGACGAGCCGCGCGACTCGAGCACCACCTCCACCGGACCCGGTCGAAGACGCGCTTCGAGCTCCGCGCGCGCGCCGGGCGGCACCGTGACCACGCCGCTGAAGCCGCGCACCACCGAAACGGTGACGGGATCCGTGGATTCGTTGTGCACGGAGACGACCTGATTGCGGCAGCCCGACGCTCCGAGCGCCGCGAGCAAGACGACGAGCCTCGCCGCCCACGCCGCGTGCGAGGGGCGAGCGGCGCGACTCGTCGCGGACGCCGAAAAGGAGGCGTGCTTTCGCTTCATGGGGGCGCGCGGCGACCGTAGACCGCGCGCCGTGCGCCGCAAAGAGCGCAAAACTCGCGCTCTCGGAGCCGAGCGGCGCCCGAGCGGCGACCCCGCCGCGGGCGTGCCAAGATGGTCGCTGCCATGCGTCATCGCCCCTCTTTCGTCGCTCGCGCGCGCCGCGGAGTTGCTTCGCCCGAGCGGCTCGTCGCGGTGTTGCTCTTGGGGACTGCGCCTCTGGCCGCGACGCTCTCCTGCTCCGCCAAGCAACCGTCGACACAAGCCGCACGCGCGGCGGCGCCCCGAAAAGACGCCGCGCCGAAAGCCGAAACGCCGCCCGCTTCGAGCGCTCGCGACGCGCTCGAAGCGTCCCGCTACGCGGAGGCAGAAGCCGGCTTTCGTCGCGTCCTTTCGGACGACCGCGCCGCGCCCGCGGCGCGGCTCGAGGCGCGCCTCGGCCTCGCAGAAACACTCCTCGCCACCGGCCGCTACGAAGACGCCGCCCAGCTCGCCCTCGAAGAAAAACAGCGCGCCCCAAGCGATGCCCCCGGCGGCGTAGTCGACGCACGCTCCAGCCTGCTCGCCGTCGGCGCGGAAGCAAAAAAACGCAGCGGCGCGCTCGAAGAGGCTCTGGCGCTGCTCGACGCGGCCTCACCCGACTCACTGGAAGCCGCCCTCGTCCGCGGGGAGATCGAGCTTTTGGGGGGACACCAAAAGCGCGCAGAGTCCGCGCTCCTGTCCATCATCACCTCCTCCAATGACGGTCGCATCGCTGCGGGGGATGGACGGTCTCTCGCGGTCGTTGGACGCGCGGCGCACCTCTTGCGAAGCCCCCACGACGCCAACGACGCCTTCGACGAAGCCGAGCAAGCAACGCCCGGCGATGTACGCACGCTGCTTTGGCGCGGCGCGCTCTATCTCGAAAAACACGACGTCGCTCGCGCCGCGGAGGTCATCGACGAAGCGCTCGCTCTGGCGCCGAACCACCCCGAGGCGCTCGTGCTCCAAGCGCAAGTGCGCTTGGCCCAAACCCTCGACTTCGACGAAGCCGAGCGGCTCGCCCGCCGCGCGCTCGAGGTCGACGGGCGCTTCGCGGGCGCGTACTTCGTGCTCGGCGGCATCGCGCTCCGGGACGAAGAGTTGGCGGCCGCGGACGCGCACGCCGCCGCAGGGCTCCGCCACAATCCGCGGAATTTGGAGCTTTTGTCGCTGCGCGCCACCGTGCGCTTTTTGGCCGACGACGCGGCGGGCTTCGAGCAGCAGGTGAACGCGGTGCTGGAGCTCTCCCCCGGCTACACGCGCATTTTCCAAATCATCGGTGAGTTCGCCGACTGGGAGCACCGCTACGACGAAATCGTGCGGCTCATGCGCCGCGCCGTGCGCATCGATCCCGACGACGGGCGGTCACGCGCCGATCTGGGGCTCAACCTGATCCGCTCGGGCCAGGACGCAGCGGGCGTGGTGGAGCTACGCCGCGCCTTCGAGGCGGATCCGTTCAACGTGCGCGTGTGGAACACGCTGGAGCTCTACGAAACGATTTTGCCGCGCGACTACGACGAAACGCGAAGCGGACGCTTTCGCATTCGGTACCCCAAGGCGGAGCGCGCGCTGCTCGAACGTTACGTGCCGGCGCTGCTGGACGACGCCTGGACGAAGTTCTCCTCGCATTACGGCTTCGAGCCCGCAACGCCGCTCGGCGTGGAGCTGTACCAAAAGCGCGCGGAGTTCGCGGTGCGCACCTCGGGCCTGCCGCAAACCGAAATTCAAGGCGTTTGCTTCGGGCGCACGCTCGCCACGCTCACGCCGGGCGCCGAGCCCGCCAACCTCGGCATGACGCTCTGGCACGAGCTCAGCCACGTCTTTCACATTCAAAAGTCCAAGAGCCACGTGCCGCGTTGGCTCACGGAAGGACTCGCCGAGCACGAGACGGCCATCGAACGACCCGAGTGGAAACGGGAGCTCGATCCGGAGCTCTACGAAGCCGTGCGCTCCGGGCGCTTGCCGCACGTGGGCTCCCTCACCCGCGCCTTCACGCGGGCGGAGGACATGTCCGACGTGGCGACGGCCTACTACGCGTCGAACCGCATCGCGGATTTCATGGCCGAGCACTACGGCAGAAAGCGCCTTGCCGCGCTCCTCGAACGCTATGGGCAGGGTCAAAAAACCGAGGAAGCCGTTCAAGGTGCGCTCGGCGTGAGCGTGAGCGAGCTCGACCGCGCGTTTCGCGCTTCGCTCGACGAACGACTCGCACGCTTTGGCTCGCAGTTCGTGCCGCGACGTCCCCGCGGCGACTTGGCCACGCTCCGCGCGGCGGCGCAAAAAGCTCCAGACGACGTGCCGGCTCAAGTGGCATACGCCGTGCGGCTCGCCGAGGAAGGCCGCGGCGAAGACGCCGGCCGGCTCTTGAACACCGTGCTCCGTCACGACCCGAAGGTGCCCGACGCGCTCTTCGCGCGGGCGCGCCTCGCGCTGTCGAGCGACGACGCGAAAGCCGCCGTGCGAGACTTGGAGAAGCTGCTCCAGCTCCAAAAGGACGGCTACGAGGTGCGCATGCTGCTTTCGCGCGCCTTGCGCGAGCAAGGAAACGAAGAGGGCGTCCGCGTTCAGCTCGAACGCGCCAGCGAGCTCGACCCCGAGCGCTCGGAGCCGCTCCTTCCGCTCTTGTCCATCTATCGAAAGAGCGGAAACACGGACCTCGAGCTCCGCGCGCTCACGCGGCTGGCGCGCCTCGAAGAGCACGCGGGCAGCGCACACCTGCGCTTGCTGCAGCTGCTCCTCGAGCGAAAGGACTACGCCGCCGCAGAAAAAGCCGGAGAAGCGGCGCTCTGGGCCAGCCTGGAAAACATCGACGTCCACCTCGAGTACGCCCGAGCGCTCGAGAACGTCGGCAAGCTGCCGCGCGCGCTCTTCGAGCTCGAGAGCGCGACGCTCACCCGCGCGCCCGCGAGCAAACGCGCCGAAGCCTTCGAGGCGCTGGCACTTTTGCAGTCCCGCATCGGACGCGCAGCGGACGCGCAAAAGTCACGGCAAGAAGCCGCTCGTCTCCGTTCGGAGCCGGCCCCGAGCGCCCACGACGCGCGCTGAAAGGAAACCGAAAGAGCGCTCAAGAGCGCGGCGTGCGGGTTCGTTTTGCGCGAGCGGGCGCGGTGGCCACTTTGCTCGGCTTTGCTGTCGTCCCCGCGGGCGCGCGGCGCGCGGCGCAGGTTTCCAGAAAGGCGAGCACCTGGCCGAGCTCTGCCGAAAGGTCACGGACCACGCGGTCGCCGACCTCTCGCCGGAGCTCGTCTTCGATGGCGCCCAGCGCGTCGAGTCCCTCGAAGAGGGCGCGCCGGCCCCGAGCAGAGAACCGAATCAGCTTGGCGCGCCCGTCGCTGGGATCGGCAATGCGCTCGACCAAGCCGAGCGAATGAAGCTCGTCGACGAGCTCTTGCGCCGCCTGTTTGCTCACGTCCATGCGGCGAGCCAGCTCCGTGAGGCGCGTTCCCTCGAGATCGAGGTGCGGCGCGAGTTGGGTGTGCGAAAGGCGCGCCGTAGGAAACGCGCCGGCCCGCACGCGCAAAATGGCCTCTTCGCTCCAGAGGCGCGCGGCGCGCTGGAGCATGTGACCCACGCTGGTCGACTTGACGGCGAAGAGGCGCGCGCGGTCGTCCTCGACGCTCGGCGCACGCGAGCGTGGCGCGCGCGCGCCGCGCTCGTTCGAAGGGGAGCGGCTTGGCGCGCCGGGGGACTTCGCGGACGGATAGCGTGCGGCTTTTTCCTCCGCGCCGGGGGCTTTTCGGGCGCGCTCTTCGTTCCCTCGGGCGCGACTCTTCGTGGGGCGACGACGGTTCACGTGCGGCACGTCGTACGGGCGGGTGCGTCGATCCGTCAAGTTGACTTGACCAGATTGCGCGGGCGGCAGAGACGTCAGGAGGCTGGCCCGCGGGAGCGGACGAACGGCGCGCACCTCGACCGAGGACAATGAACCAGGGAAAAATGCCTACCGCGGGGCACGAGCAGGCGCGCGCTTGACAGAGTTAGTCAGGCATCCTTGACTAAAATCATGTCAGAGGCGCTGAAGGAGCACGGGGACGGACTTTGGACGGTAGACGGCTTGCTCGGCGGAAAGTTTCCGGTGCGCATGGCGGTGCTGGGCGGCGAGGGCGGAAAACTCACGCTTTGGTCGCCCGTGAAGCTCGGGGCGGACGTGGCGGAGGCCATTTCGAAGCGAGGAACGCCGACGCGCGCGCTGGCGCCCAACTCGTATCATCACCTGTACCTGGGCGCGGCGCGCACCCATTGGCCCTCGCTGGAGCTTTTGGCTGCGCCGGGCGTCGAAAAGAAGCAGCCGTCGCTCACGCTGCGAACCCTCGAGGAGGGCGACAGCGAGCTCGACGGCGCCATTCGGACGCGCCTCTTGCCGCCCCTGCGCAAGATGACCGAGACGGTCACCCTGCATCGTCCATCGAAGACGCTCGTCGTGGCCGACCTCGTGTTCAACGTTCAGCGCGTCGAGCATTGGCAGGTCGGCCTGATTCTGCGACTGGGCGGCACGTACAAGCGACTCGCGCAGAGCCGCCTCATCAAGGTTCTCGTCCGGGACAAAGCAGCCATGCGCGCAGCTTACGAGGAGCTCCTGAGTTGGGATTTCGACCGCCTGGTGATGTCGCACGGCGACGTGGTGGAGCGCGGCGCCAAGGACGTGCTGGCGCGGGCGCTCCTGGGCTGAGTCGCGTCGTTCGAGGGCGGCGCGCTTTTCGGACGCAGCACCCCTGCGTCCTTCAAAGCCTGCGTCCTTCAAAGCCTGCGTCCTTGAAAGCCTGCGTCCTTGAAAGAAGGCTTTCGACGAAGCGAGGGCGGCGGTTTCGAGGCTCGGCGGTGCGACGTCGCATTCCGTGGGCTCACGGCCTGGATGCCAAGTCGAGCGCGGCTGTCAGGTCGAAGCTTGACGCAACCAGTCGCCACGGGAGGCTGCAGGCAGGCTCGGAGCACGGCGCCAGCCGAGCTCGTCTCGATGAAAGGCGGGGGTGGATGAGGCCCTGCACCGAACCGAGGTGACCTCAGGGGCTGGGCCGTTGTCAGAGCCGGGTGGTTGTCGCCCTGCTCGTGTTTCACGTGAAACGTTGTGCAGCGGTTGAAGGGAGGTCCTCCTCTTGAGTCTGCGGGCGGCTTGCGCGTCCGTGTCCGTACATCGAGCGGGCGTCTTGAGCCTGGCGGTTGTGTCTCCACGCGAGACGCTCCGCGTGGCCGGTCGCGGCAGTGCCCGCCCTGTCTTTGGTTGGCGGACGCGGACGGCGTCTTTTTCGTTCGGGTCGGTTCGCGTCTGAATGCTTCTCTGCGCGGTTGGTCCGTCCCTCGGTTTTCGTGAACGCGCGCGGAGAACGGCGGATCGGTGCCCTGCGCGGTTGGTCCGTCCCTCGGGGCCTTGCTGAGTGGCAGTGAGCGACCCCGGATGGGTCCCCGTTCTCTCTTCCGCCCGGCCCCCTGCTCGCGTTTCACGTGAAACGTTGTGCAGCTGTCTTCCCGGTGTCGAGGTTCGGGGGTCGATGTCCGCGAGGGGTAAGGCAGTCTTCCGTGCTCTTCTTGCACCAGGTCGACGCCGCGGCGCCTTCGCCGCGGCACGCTTCGAGGGGGTCGAAGTCTGAAAACGGACTTCGCCGCGGCGAGCCTCCCTCTGTCGGCCTGCTGTCGTCCCTGGAGCATTGCCAGGTCTCCGCCGCCCGTTGCGGAACCGCCAAACGCCTACGCGCTCCTCCTCCCGAGCTCTACCGCGTCGGGCCTCCCCTCTCGTTGAGGCTCGCTCGGGAGCCGACCCCACGTCGCCCCAACCTATGCCCGCCTCGTTGGCCCAGTGGGGCTAGTGGGTCCGGACCCTGAGCATGTTTCACGTGAAACAGTGGGCAGGCTCGGACGGCTTCACAGCCCGACGCCGAGAGGGATCGTGACGCGGCGCTGGAGGCGCGGATGGCGCGGGTACAGCGCGAACCTCGGCCCTCAACTCGGCTGGGGTCGGGGCACGACAACTCCAATCAGTCGCGCGGCAGGCCGCGGACGGCGCCCCCAATCTGCACCTGCAGCCCGGGGCACGACAACTTCCAACGGGTCGCGACACGGCGCGGACGGCGCGGACGGCGCAGTCCCCAATCTCCCCTCGGCCAGGGCCGGGAGCACGACAGCTTCCAACAGGTCGCGACGCGGCGGGGGCGGATAGCGCGGACGGCGCAGCCCCCAATCTTCACCCTGCAGTCCGGGGCACGACAACTTCCAACGGATCGCGACACGGCACGGACGGCGCAGACGGCGCAGGCCCCGATCTCCCCGCGGCCAGGGCCGGGAGCACGACAGCTTCCAAGCGGATCGCGCGACGGGAGCGGACGCCGCGGACGGCGCGAACGGCGTAGTCCCCACCCTCCAAGGTCGCTCGGCGGCCCTGGCCTCGGCGCTCAACGCCCGCGAGGCCAAGGCGAAGGGCGGACTCAACAGCGCCTCCGCCGACGAACCGCCTCCAAACTCGCCCCTCTCCCACCGGGCTCGTTATTGGAGCCGAGATGCGGGTCGCAGGGGCGCTTGGCGTCCTCGCAGTGGGTCACACGGACCCTGCTCGTGTTTCACGTGAAACAGTGTGCAGCCTTTGGAAGGTCGGGCTCTTTGAAACTTCCGTCGGCTGGGGCAATCCACGACTTCCGTGGCGGCCAAGCCACGAAGCTGAAGTGGGGAGTTACTTGGCGCCCCTCCGCGAATGACGTGGCGCCCTGCCCCGACGACGTCGTCCCGGTGGCATTCCACGCGGCGGGCCCCGCGAAGCTGGGGTCCGAGAGTGACTTGGCGCCCCTCCGCGAATGACGTGGCGCCCCGCCCCGACGACGTCGTCCTGGTGGCATCCCCCGTGGGCTAGGAGACCCGAAAACGCATCGTTCGAGCACCCGCCGGGACGTCTCGGAGTTCCCCGCCCCGCTTCAAGGGAGACGCCCGTCTCCAAGGCGCAGCTCCCGGTCCGCCGTCCGCCGTCCGACCCCATCGCCGCTCCGCACGCGACGTCCCGAGCCGACCCGGCACCTCCAGACGCCCGAAACGCGCCGCGACCCCGTGCTGTCGCCCCCACCTCGAAACGCGGCACACCACGCAGCTGCGCACCTGACTGGAACCTGAAGCTTCGAGGCGCAGAAGCCCCACGCCACCCATCGAACCCTCAGCGCGTCTCGGGGGCCCAGTGCTATGGTCGGGCCGCCATGCCGCGCTTGAGTGAGCTCCCAGACCTCCTTCGTGGACTCGACGAAGCGGGGTTGCTGCGGACCCCCGACGACCGTTTGGAGCGGGCGCGATTGGCCGAGCAGTTGGGCGGCAACGTCCTGGATCTGAGCTCGAACGACTACCTCGGATTGGCCCCTGACTCTGTTTCACGTGAAACAAGGTTCAGTGCGAAAGGGGCCGGAGCATCACGCCTCATTCACGGGACGCGCCCCGAGCACCTGGCTCTGGAAGCCGAGGTCGCCGACTGGGTAGGACAGGAACGGGCGCTCTACTTCTCGTCCGGGTACGCCGCCAACGTGGGCGCCCTGAGCGCGCTCGCGGGCCCCAGCGACGTCATCTTCTCGGACGCACTCAACCACGCCTCACTCATTGATGGCTGCCGGCTTTCGCGGGCGCGAGTGCACGTGTTTCCGCATCTCGACCTCGAGGCACTCGAGCACGGCCTGAAGCAGGCACCGGAAAGCGGAGCACGTTGGGTCGCGGTCGAGAGCTACTTCAGCATGGACGGTGACGGGCCTGATCTGGTGCGGCTGCGGGAGCTTTGCGACGCGTACGGGGCCGCACTTTACGTCGACGAGGCGCACGCGCTGGGCGTATTTGGGCCCGGCGGCGCCGGGCTCTGCGCTGCGTCCGACGTGGTCCCGGACGTGCTGATGGGAGCGTTCGGAAAGGCCGCGGGCTCCCAGGGAGCCTTCATCGCGAGTCGCGACGTCGTGCGCACGTGGCTTTGGAACCGTGCTCGCTCGTTCGTCTTTTCGACAGCGCCGAGTCCCCTCGCCGCAGCCGCCACGCTGGAGCAAGTCAAACGCTTGAAAAAAGCGGACTCCGAACGCACACGGCTGCTCGACCACGCGCAACTCCTCCGCGACGCGCTTTCGAGGCGCAACGTGCGCTGCATGGACGGCAGCTTCGGTCCCATCTTGGGGCTCGTTGTGGGGAGCGCCGAACGGGCTCTGTCTGCCGCCGCGCGCTTGCGCGCCCAAGGCGTTCTCGTCCAAGCCATTCGCCCTCCGACGGTTCCCGCCGGCACCGCGCGCCTGCGCGTGACCGTGAGCACGCGTCACACTCCCGCAGAGCTCGAGCGCGCCGCCGA
The DNA here is from genome assembly GCA_023432025.1 of Pseudomonadota bacterium. Taxonomy (GTDB): domain Bacteria; phylum Myxococcota_A; class Polyangia; order Polyangiales; family Polyangiaceae; genus NIC37A-2. Next base: position 3,242 of record JAEYVE010000303.1, on the reverse strand, counting down.
GCTGCTCGCCCACGCACTCCGAGATCCCCCATGACTCAACGCATCGTTCTTTTGGGAACCGGCACCGGTGTCGGAAAAACGTACTTTGGCGTGCGCCTCGCCGAGAGCCTGGCGCTCTGCGGACGCTCCGTGCTTGCGCTCAAGCCCATCGAGTCCGGCATTGAACCGACAGGGGCCGTTGAGCCCATCGAGCTGAGCGACGCCGAGCGTTTGGGGCGCGCCACCGCGCGCGCAGGCGGGCATTGTTACGCCTTGCCCGAGCCCATTTCGCCTCACCTCGCAGCGGAGCGAGCCGGCACGTCCATCGACCTTGGCATCGCCTCGCGTTGGGTCGCCGAGCAAGAGCGCACATTACGTGACACTACGTTGCATTACACATTGATCGAGACGGCGGGGGGCGTGCTCTCGCCCCTGAGCCGCACCACGACGAACTTCGATCTGGCTCACGCGCTCGGTCCCGCGCTTTGGATTCTCGTCGCACCCGACGCCCTCGGCGTGCTGCACGACGTCCGCGCCACATTGCTGGCGATGGACGCGCTCGGGCGGCCCCCGGATCACGTGGTCTTGTGCGGCGCTCGCACCCCCGACGCCAGCACGGGCACCAATCGCGCAGAGCTCGAGCGGCTCGGCGTCACTCGCGTATCGGCTCAACTGGACCGTGACCAGCCCGCCAGCCGTGAGCTGGCGACTTTTCTGCGAGAAGCCGAGCGCTGACGTCCCTCGCCCGCCGGCCAGGAGCTGGCGACTTTCTTCGTGAACGTGAGCGCCGACGCCCCTCGCGGGCAGCGGCCCCGCTTTGCAGTGGTTTTGGGACGGCACAGGGCGTCGTGGGGCGTTGCTCCCGCACTGCGGCGAAATGCGGGAGCAACGCATCTCGTCGTGACGCGTCGACGAGACAGCAGACCTGGGACGACTGAGTGACTGCGCGGCTGCGCGGCGCGCTTCTTCTCACGGAGCCTCAGTGCGGGAGCAACGCATCTCGACGCGACGCGTCGACGAGAACGAACGTGACGGCGCGGGCGCGGCTTCAGCACCCCTCTTCCCCATCTCCTGACGAGAAGAACGTCTTCCCCATCTCCTGACGAGAAGAACATCGTCACGCGCGCTTGCGTCACGGCGCTGCGCGCAGTCGCTCGCTCCGCCAACTCTTCCGTCGCACCAAGGCGAATCGTCACGCGGCGCGCAGTCGAATCGTCACGCGGTCGCGCGATTCGCGACTTCGGTCGTGACGACGCGTCCGGATTCCAGACGCACGGTGCGGGCGCCGAGCCGCTCGGCGAGACCCGCTTGATGACTGACGATGACGACCAGCGCGCCGCGCTCTTGCTCCTCGCGCACGACCACCTCGAGTCGCTCGCTGCTGACGGCGTCGAGTCCCGTCCAGGGCTCGTCCAACAAGAGGAGCGACGGATCGTGGACGAGCGCTCGCGCTAGCGCGACCCGCTGTCTTTGACCGCGTGAAAGCGTTCCCATGCTGCGCTGCGCGAAGCGTCCGAGCGCAAAACGTTCGCTGGCTCTTTGCCAGGCCGCGCTCGGCTCGATGCCGTAGAGACGCGCGGCGAGCTCGATGTTCTGTTGACCCGTGAGCTCTCGATAACAATGCGACGCGTGAGAGACCCAACCGAGCTGCGCGCGCACCTCGGCGGTGCTGAGCGCGCCGCCCTCACCTTCGTAGACCACCTCGCCGCGCGTCGGGGTGAGCTGCGTTCCCACGATGGACAACAGCGTGCTCTTGCCCGCGCCGTTCGGTCCTGAAAGCAACGTGATGCTCGAGGCCGCGAAATCGAGCGTGACGCCGCGCAATGCCGGGGTCGCGCCGAACAGGCGCGACACGCCGCGCACTCTCACCGCGCAAAGTCGCCCTGGTTGGGAAGTCGCCACCGCGTCCGGCAATAGCACGACGGGCCGCCGCACCGGGAGCCGTCTCCCCGACACACACCTACCGACTCCCTTCAGCCATCCGAACGCAAAGCCGCGCTCTCGGGTCGCGACGCCCTCGCACGGAGCGCCACGAAACCGCTCCGTCCGACCGTTCGTAGCTGGTGGGCAACGAGCGCGGCCCGCGCGACGGGGGCGCGGGGTTGACCGACGACGGCGGGCCCTCAATGCTACCATGCTCCCCATGACGTCCTCCGCGGTTGCCTTCGAATCTGAGCGCTTCGAGCGCCTGGCACAGCTCCGTCAGGCGGTCGAAACGGCGCTCGAAGGAAAGCGCGAGGTGGTGGACCTGGCCCTCATCACGCTGCTCGCGCGGGGCCACGTGCTGCTCGAGGACGTTCCCGGCGTGGGCAAAACCACGCTGGCGCGCGCGCTCGCGCGCGCCGTCGGCGGCGAAATGCGCCGCGTGCAGTTCACGAGTGATCTCTTGCCGAGCGACGTTCTCGGCGTGTCCGTTTACGACCAACGGCGCTCGGAGTTCGTGCTGCGGAAGGGACCGGTATTTTCCAACATTCTTTTGGCGGACGAAATCAATCGCGCCAGCCCCCGCACGCAGTCCGCGCTGCTCGAGGCCATGAACGAAGGGCAGGTGTCGCTCGACGGTCAAAGCGTGCCCCTGCCCCGGCCGTTCTTCGTGGTCGCCACGCAAAATCCGCAGGACTTCACCGGAACGTTCCCACTGCCCGAATCCCAGCTGGATCGCTTCATGACGCGGATTCGCATCGGCTATCCGCCGCCGCACGTGGAAACGCGCTTGATGCTCGAGCCGCAAGCGGACCGCGTGGAGGACGTGCCCACCTTGCTCGATCCGGAGTCGCTCCTCGACCTGCAGCAGGCCGTAGACAAGGTGTCGACGGACCACGCGCTCGGCGCCTACCTCCAAGCGCTGATTACGGCGACGCGCACGAGCCCGTCGCTTTCCATCGGCGCCTCCACGCGCGCAGGGATGGGGCTCTCGCGTGCAGCGCGCGCGCGCGCCTTGCTCGAGGGGCGCAACCACTGCATCGCGGACGACATTCACCAGCTCGCGGTGCCGCTCTTGGCGCACCGCGTGCGCTTGGCCGCCCACGCCGAGGGCTACGTACCTGCGCGCGAGGAAGCGGAGGCGGTCGTGCGGGACATCGTGCACCGCGTGCCCGTACCGCTTTGAGGTCGAACGCGTCGACGGGCGCGAGCCTGCTTTCCCGTCTCCCCGAAACGCGCCACCGCTACCTTCTTTTTCGAATTCGAATCGAGCTCGCGCCGTGAAGCGCCTCTCCGAGCCCCCCGCCCTGCCGAACGTTGCTCCAGATGCTGGGCACGCC
>JAEYVE010000302.1 GCA_023432025.1 Pseudomonadota bacterium | reverse complement strand
CTCGTGCCGAACCAGCACGTGCCGGATCGGGTACTTAATCATGGCGTCGTAGGCCGGCATGATGGCGCCGCCCGGGTATCCGAACACCACCTCGACGCCGAGCTTCACCAGGGTGTCCCACAGGATTTCGGAACCCGTCAGGTTCGTGGCTTGGGGGGAGCCTTCCGGCTCGACTGCGCGCAATGCGACGTCATTCATGGCTGGGTCTTTGGGGTGGGGGCTCCCGGGGGAGCGGGGGGGTGGAAGCCTAGTCGGAAAGAAGCGAAAGACAGGGTGCGAACGAAAAAAGTCGGGGCCACAAAGCGAAAAACCCCGCACGCCGAATCCGGGTGCGGGGCCAAAAAGCGTCAGAACGTGAGCTTCAGTCGACCGCCGCACCGGGGCAAATAAGGAGGAGCCCAATGCCGAGCACTCGTACATCGAGTACGAGCGCAACGCCGGCTACGCCTACGACGTCCGCGGAAACGACGCCAGAAAACGCACGCGCCTGCCCGGCGGCTGACGGCCGCGCCAAAGAGGCGGCGGGGGTGCGCGGGCAGAACATGAGGGGCACAGCGTGCCCTCGAGCGGCCATCGAGTCAAGCTTCTTGACGCTTGGCCGCTCAATGCCCCAGACGAAAGGAAAGGCCGTCGAGGTGACTCGAGAGCCCCTCGGGGGTGCGACCGATGCCTACAAGGGGCGCTGGCCCACTCGAAACGAAACCCCTGGCACGATGCGACCCGCGGTGCATGGAGCTAGCTCACGAACGAGGGCAAACTCGCATCCCTAACGGCGTGGGCTGGTGCTACACCCCTCGGCCCCGGGCCTCTATCCACGCAGGGGTCCACCGCCTACGGTACTCGGCGCCTCTTCGACGAAATTCTATGGTCAATAACGGCAAGCAGAGCTCGGGCGCACGGGCACAGCGCCTGGAGCAGGTGTTGTCGCAGGCTACCGACAAGCCGCACGTGATCCTGCTCGGGGGGCACCCGGATCCGGACGCCATCGGTAGCGCTCTCGCCCATCGCCGCATCTGCGAGCGTCTCGGCGTTTCGGCGACGATTGCTCACGTCCTTCCGCTTTCGCGCTCGGAGAACCGGGCGCTGGTCAAGCTCCTCAGCGTACCCATGGTGCGCGTGGAAAAAACCGAGGATCTCCAAGAGTACGGCTACCTGGCGCTCGTGGACGCAAGCCAGCACGAGCCCAGCATCCAGCTGCCGGACACGCTGGAGCTCTTGACGGTGGTCGATCACCATCGTCCGAAGAGCATGCCGCGCGCGCCGTTCGTCGACGTGCGCCACGACGTGGGCGCTACGGCCACGATCTACGCCGAGTATGCGGAGCAGGGCCTCGCGCCACTCGGCGGCGAAGGCGCGGACGACACTGCGGTCGCGACCGCGATGTTCTTCGGCATTCAGACCGACACGGACGACTACGCGTTCGCGACGCCTGCGGATTTCCGCGCGGCCGCGTACCTCAAGCCTTTCTGCGACGCGGAAACGCTGAGTCGCATTGGACGACGCAGTATCAGCGCCGAGGCGATGGACGCGGTGGGCGTGTCTCTGCGTGACCTACAGGTGATTCGGGATTTCGCCATCGCAGGTGTGGGTCGCGTGTCCGCTTTGAATCGTGACGCGATTCCGACTGCGGCGGACTTCATCCTGCGCCGCGAGGACATCGACACCGTGCTCGTCTACGGCATCGTGGAAGACCGTATCGACGGCTCGCTTCGCACCAGCCGCGCCAGCGTGGATCCCGCCTTGTTCATGCAAAACGCCTTCGGTACGGACGCCGAGGGGCGTCCCTACGGCGGTGGCCGCGCAGACATGGGCGGCTTTCAAATCCCACTCGGCCTGCTCGCCGAGTGTACGGACGAAGAAAGCCTTTGGAGCCTGGTGCGTGAGCTCATCGAGCGTCGTGTGGCCCGCGTGGTGCCGGACCTCGAGAAAAAACTGAACCAGGAAGCTCGCTCCAAAGAGCGCGAAGACCAACCGAAGCGCTAAGGCGCGCTGGCCAGCAGCCGAAGCGCTCAGGCGCGCTGGGTGCTGGGAGAAGCCAAAGCTCGGGCGCGCTGGGCGCCAGGAGCAGCCGAAGCTCGGGCGCGCTGTCCGCGCCGCGGCGCCCCGCGCTCGTGTGTGCGACCGAACACGAGGCGAGGGGCAGAAACGAGAACGACCCGCATCGGGAGATGCGGGTCGTTCGGGGTGCTACCGGAGAGCCTTCAGCTCCGTGGGTGCCTTCAGCCGGTGTTGCGCATGCCTTGCGCGATGCCGTTCAACGTGGTGCCCAGCGCTTGATCCAAGAGCTTCAGCTCCGGTGCGCCTTCGGGCAGCGCCCGCTTTTTCTTGAGCAGGCTGATCTGCAGCAAGTTGAGCGGGTCCACGTAGGGGTTTCGGAGCATCATCGACTGATTCAGGAAGCGATGCTCGGCGATGAGCGTGCCGTGTTTACGGATGGCGAGCAGCGTCGACTTGGTGCGCTCGTACTCCGCGCACAAATCGCGGAAGACCTTCTCGAAGGGGCCCAGCTCGGTGAGATACAGCTCGGCAATCTCCAGATCGGCCTTGGCGCAGACCATTTCAATCTTGGCGATCAGGTCGTCGAAGAACGGCCAGGTCGCCGCCATTTTTTGCAGGAGCTCGAGGCCACCGGGCGCCGCTGCCGCCTCGGACAGGGCCGTGCCTGCGCCGAGCCAACTCGTCAGCATGAGGCGGGTCTGCGTCCAACCGAAGTTGTACGGAATGGCGCGGATGCCGGCCATCGTGCCCGCTCCGCGATCTCGGTAGGCGGGGCGCGATCCGAAATGCACGTGACCGAGCTCACGCACCGGCGTGGCTTGGAGGAACACTTGGAAGATTTCCGGCGAGTCGTGAATGATGCCGCGGAAGTACTGCCGAGAGCGAGCGGCCATACCGTCCACCAACTCGCGGAACTTCTTCTGGTCGGCTTCGCTCACGCCCTTTCGCCAGTCGGCGTACGTGGCCATCAACGTCCCGGCCATCATCACCTCCAGGCTGCGCTCGGCGATGGAGAGAATGCCGAACTTCTGCGAGATGGTTTCGCCCTGCTCGGTGATTTTGATGCTGCCCGAGAGGGAGCCGGGGGGGAGCGCGGTGAGGGCGCGATACACCGGAGAGCCGCCGCCGCGACCGACGGTGCCACCGCGGCCGTGGAAGAGCGTGAGGTGAACGCCGGCGTCCGCGGCCACGCGCGACAGCTCCTCCTGAGCAAGGTAGAGCTCCCACGCCGCGGCGAGCACGCCGACGTCCTTGGCGGAGTCCGAGTAGCCGAGCATGACCTCTTGGCGCATCCCGCGGGCGGCGAGCTGACGCTTGTAGGCTTCGTCCTTGAACAAGCCTTGCATCACCGCCGAAGCGCCGGCGAGGTCGTCGCGCGTTTCGAAGAGCGGCACGATGTCGATGCGAGAGCTCGCCGGATCGGTCGAGAGATCCACCAAGCCGCGCTCGCGCCCGAGAAGGAGTACGCGCAGGAGATCGTCCGGGCTCCGCGTCATCGAGATGATGTACGTGTTGGCGGCTTCGTCACCGAGCTCGTCCTGCACGTCCCGCACCGCGTCGAACACTCCGAGCACCTTTTCGGTTTGCTCGTCGAGCTTGAGGTTGGGCGAGGTGAGGGGCCGCCTACCGAGCAGCTCTCGGCGCAGGCTTTCGCCCTTGAGTGGCTCGATGCCCACCGAGCGCGCGATGGCGTCCAGCGCCTGCGTGTGCGCATCCGAGTCCTCGCGCACGTCGAGGAAGTAGCCGTGGAAGCCGAGCATGCGCACCTGCGCGAGGAGCGGCGCGATGAGCGCGCGTGCGGCCCGGTTCGCTTTGGCGCTGGTGAGCGCGTCTCGCAGCAGCTCGAGATCGGAGACGAACTCGCCCACCGAGGAGTAGGCGCCCTTGACGTTGCCGCCGCGCCCCGCGTCGCGCGCCGACAGGTCGTCGCGCGTGGCCTGCAGGCGCGACGAAATGAAGCTCAGCTTGAGGCGCAGCGGTTCTTCCGCGTCGCGGCGCTGGTTGAGCTCCCAAACCTCGGGCAGCACCTCCTTGTCGCGCGTGATCGAGGCGCGCAGCTCGGGAGAAGGCGGCGCAATGCGGCTCGATACCGAGAGCCGCTCGATGAGCTGCTGGATGTGATCGATGTAGTGGCCGAGCAGTGCGTGACTCGAACGGCGCGCGGCAGCGATGGTCACCGCGGGCGTCACGAACGGGTTGCCGTCGCGGTCTCCGGCCACCCAGCTGCCGAGCGTCAGCGGTACGTCGATGCCCAGCTCTACTCCGAAGGTGGCGCGGAACGCCGCTGCGCACGACTCGTGAACGTGATTGGTGGCGTCGAGCAAGCGGTCCCCGAGGTACCAAATGACGGTGCTCACCTCGTCCATCACGCTGGGGCGGTTCTTGCGAACCTCGTCGGTGAGCCACAAGAGCTCGATGTCCGACTCCAAGCGCTCCTCCAGACGGAGGCGTTCGGCGGCGGTGGCGTCGTCTCGGGCGATGAGCGCGTCGGCGAGGCGAGCCTGCAGAGAGAGCACCGTGCGGCGCGTCGCCTCCGTGGGATGCGCCGTGAGGACGGGCCGGACACGCAACGACGCGAGAGTGGCGCGAATTTCCTCGGCCGTCTTACCGTCTGCCTTGAGCTGCTCGAACGCCCAACGCAGGCTCGCAGGCTGCGGAGCAGCGTGCGCGCCGTGGTCGTAGTGGCGACGCCGGCGAACCCGGTGCACCTGCTCGGCCGTATTGATCAAAAGAAAGAAGAGCGTGAAGGCCCGCGTGACCGGCGCGGCCTGCTCGATGGACAAGCCGTCGATGCGCTCCAAGAGTGAACGCAAGCCGACGGCACCAGGCGCGCCGCGGCGGCGATCGCGGCAAGCAGCGCGCAGCCCTTCGACGGCCTGGAACACGGCCTCACCTTCCAAGCGACGAATCACGCGGCCAAGCGCGCCAGCGAGCCAGCGCATGTCCTCGTGCAAGGGCTGATCTTCCGGACGAGTGTCGGTCAGAGCCATGGCGCGTGTTTCCCACGAGTGGGGGGCCGAGCGCCAGGGTCCGTTCGGGGCTAGACGCGCAATTCTTGGCCTTTTTTGGCTTGAGCGGCGCGGTTCGAATTGCGCAGAGGACCTCGGACGGAAACCCTCCCGTCATCGGTCTTCGCTTGGGGCCCGAAAAGGCGACCCTTCACGGGCGCCGCGCCGGAGCTACGCCGCGCGGTCGGTGCGGTCAGCGCGTTGGAGCTGGGGGCGCAGCCGCTCGCGCACGGCCTCGATCTCGGCGCGCGCGAGCTCCTTGAGTCGCGGAACGTCGGCGAAGGTCATGCCTTCCGTCGAGATGGGCGAGCCAGCGCCGACCAGACCATCAGCGGGGCCCGGCCGCCAGTCGTGTTTGCGTAGCGCCGTTTCCGTTCCGACGACGGCGAGCGGCATCACGTACGCCTTCTCCTGGATCGCCAAACGGAACGCTCCGTCCTTGAAGGGCAACAGCTCGTCCGTCGTGGAACGCGTGCCCTCGGGGAACACCAAAATGGGCATGCCGGTTCGCACGTAGGCGGCGCAGCGAGCCATGGCTTGCTTGATGCTGCTCGCCGAGCCGCGCACGAGCGGGATGTCTCCGGCGATACCGATGCCCCAGCCCACGAACGGGATGCGGAACAGCACCGACTTGGCCAGGAACTTCATTTCCCAAGGGAGGTGCGCCAGGATGAATGGGTCCAGGTTGGAGACGTGGTTGCTCACACACACGCACCTGTCCGGGAGTGCAGCCGGTAGGGGACCCACGACGCGAAAGCGCCACGCAGGGACGCAGCGGATCATGGCCACCCCCACTTGATGGATCCCCCGCCCGACGATGCGGCGATTGCGATCGAACGGCCAGATCACGAGAAAAAGGGCGCCGACCAGCACGAAACCGATCGCCGAGACGACGGTGAAGGCTAGCCAAGTCCAGATGCCGAGCAGGCTGCGCATACTGCGCGGCTCCGATACCACGCGTGGCTCCGGCGCGGCCAGAGCGGCCCCCGTCACAGCTCCTGGGGGCGGGCGAAGCTGCCTCGATTGCCGCAACGAGGAGCACGGACGAGCCCCGAGTTAACTCGCTGCGTCGAACGACCGTCCTGGGTCACATGGCTCGAAACCCGACCCAGCGTGTCTCCTCGCTGTCGACCGCGAGCGTGCCCGCGTCCTCGGCGGCGGGCGGCGACCCCACGGAGGCCGAGCGCGGCGTGTGTCGAGTCAGCTTCCGTCCCAGCGCGACCGTGCTGGATGGCGTGGGATGCCTGCTCTCGGAGTTCTTCTCGAGCCAACTCGAGGCAGAGGTCGCCTCGAGCTTCGCGCGGGTGGCAGAAGATCTCTTGCGCGGTTGGGTGCGGCCTGGATTGGACCAATCGGCGCGCGTGCGACTCAGCTTGTGGTCCGGGCTTCTGCAGGGAACCTTGGACGCGCAGGTGTCCTTCACCGCCCCGGCGGATGACGCCTCTCGTTTGCTGGCTCTGATCGAACGACTGGGGCGGAGCTCCGGGCAGTTCAGCTACCGACTCTTGCCAAGAGCCACGCACGCAGTCGGTACGTTGGTGCGCGCCGAGGGCAGCATAAACACCGACGTGCGGGAGCTCGGCGGCGACGAGTGCGTCGTGTGCTCGACGCTGAGCGTTCAGCTCAGCACGGCGACGCTCGCCATGAACGGTCTCGACCTGCCACCGAGGGCACCTGGGAGCGCACGCTGAGCCCGTAGACGCTCGCTGCTCGCTCAACGCACGAAGGGGGGCAAAATGGCCGCTGAGCCAACGATCCCCCGTGCGGCGCCGTCAGTGAGCGAGCTCCCGCAACACGGCGGCGAGAGCCGGAGAAGGCGCGCTGAACTCCACCGCCACCGAGTAAGGCCAGAGACCCTCGGGGTCTTCCTCGTTTTTGGCGACGCGGACGACACGGGCCGCCAGCTCGAGCGGCTCGCTGGGTGCGGTCGAACCCGACTGTGAGTGCACCGGAACGGTGATGCGTACGCTCTTTCCAACGGCCAGCTCTTGCGCGGTGACGAGCAAGGCACCGGTTTCGCTGACGTTGTGTGTGACGGCGAGCCCGGCTTCGGCAGATACCTTGTCTTCGACCGGCCCGGCGCCCTCACTGCCGGGCTCGAAAGCGCCCGCCCGGCGGTCCGCTTCCAGGCGAACCGGGAGCCATTGAGTGAGCCGTTCGTGGCGCCTGCGCTCCATGGGTTCCATGGTAGCCCAGCTCGCGCCGTCCGCGGGACTGGGCGACGTGAGTGTGGTGGTCGAATGTATGGGTTCCTCCGCGAGCTCCCAGTAGACCGCGGCGGCGCTCGCACCGAACGCCAGGGCGAGACAGCCCCAAAAGGCGCTTGCCAGCCAGCTCAGCTCGTCCCGCTTGTGATGATGGCCGGGGCGCGGCGGCACCGTAGTGGCGCTCGGGCGGATGGAGGCTGGGGAACGTTGCGAGGCAGGAGCTTGGTTCGGCTGCGACGGGTACGTGACGCGCGCGATGCGCTGCGACGAGCTTCCGCTCGCGGTCTGGGGAGGATTGAGCGCGACCGTATTTTCCGGAGGGGGAAGCAGCGTGGCGCTGGTGCGCGTCTTCACGCGTTGCGTTCCGCTGGGCCCTGCCGTTGCGGGGACATTGGCCTTGTCGGGTCGAATGCTGGGCGGGGTTTCGCGACTCATGCGAACCGTCGAGCTGTGCGTTCCCCCGCGCGGCGACCTCGTGTTGCCCCGCGAGCCGGGCAGATATACACCCGTCCCATGGTGGCGCGTAAGTTTGGGAGCGAAAAAAAGGTCGTGAAAGAGTCCGAGGCGACGCGTAGCGGCGTGCGCGGCATGGGCATCGGGCACGCAGGGGTTCTATTGCTCGTGTGCGCAGCTCTCACCGGCTGCAAGCAGAAGAGCGCAGAAAAGTGCGACCAGGCCAAAGCAACGGTGCAAAGCGCGGTCACGTCCGGAGATTTCGCGGCGGCCAAGCAGTGGCGCGAGTATGCCTACAAGCAGTGTGAGGACACTGGCGCGCTGGCCGCCCTGGACCAAAGCATCGTCTCGGCCGAGCAAGAGCAGGCGCAGAAGAAGCAGGCAGAGGCCGCTGCCGTCGAGCAGGCGCAGCAGTACATTTCGCTCTTCACCCAGTTCGTCGGCGCAAACCGCACCGCCCCGGAAAAGGCCTCGAAGGCGCCGGATTGTGGCACGGACGCCGCTGCCGAACGGACCAAGGAGCGCTGGTGCAAGGCGTCGCGACAAGTGGGCACCGCTGGGTCGTTCGACGTGCGCTACTGGGAGAAGGACCCCAAGCTGGTTCGCTTCTCCACCAAGTCGCCCAAGGCGCTCAGCTGCGAGGACTTCGGTGCGGTCAACGTCGTCAAGAGCTGGGACGTGCCGGCCGGAGCGGCTACGGCGAAGCGCTCGCATTGCGAGGTGACGGCCGGCGCGCTGCAGGGTCTTCACGTCATCGTGACAGGCGCCGCAGGCGCGGAGGTGCACGTGTTTTCTCCAGAGTATCTCGCGGCGGACGAGGGGCTCCGCAAGTACGCACAAGCCCAATGAAGCGCGCGCTCGCCGAGCTCCTGCGCCCTGGCGCTCGAGCTACGGCGCGTGCGGCAACGCGTAGTGCTGCGCGATGAGGCGCGCGGTGAACTGGGCTCGTAAATAGAACCCACGCGGGAGCTCGTCGTACACCGCGCCGTCGCTATCGAGCGCGCGGCGGCGCGAGCGCGAGCTCGCCGCTTTGGGGCGGACCTGCAGGTACTTGCCCAGGTGCGCGGTGAGGGAATCGACCTCGCCGCGTCCGATGAAGCCGGCAAGCTCGTCCCAATCGGCGCGCAGGGACGCTTCGTCTTCGCCGCGGAGCGTCCACAAGAGCGGTGCGCCGACGCGCCTTTCCGCGACCGGGAGCGAGCGCGTGCCCTCGACGGGGACCCACAGAACGCGCGCGAGCTTGTGTCGCACCCGGCTATTTTCCCACTCCATGCCGCCGATGTCGGCGAGCTCGATGGTGCACACGAAGGTCGACTCGAGCGGACGTCCTCGTTCGTCGACCGGGACGGTCTTGAGCTCGATACCGAGCCCCGTGAAATCGGGCACCGCGCGTGAGCGCGCGTCCGCCCCCAAAGCACGCTCGATGAGGTCACCGACGAACCCTTTGGCGCGCCGTAAATCGGGCGGAGGGACCACGTCGAAGTCGGCTGCCACCTGACCCAGCGTCCTGCCTGCGAGAGCTTCTGCTCGCGTCAGAAGCTCCGAAACACTCTGGGGGGCGGGGGTTCTGGGCAGGGTCACGGGCGCCGACCTCTCTCGAGGGGGCCGCTTAGCACGGTCGTGAAACCTGCCCGACGCTGCGCCTGAGACCGCGAAAAATACGCGACTTTACGCAGAAATCTCTCGCCTTGCCGGAAGAGGCGAATGCGTCGGACGCCTCTGGCCGTAGGGGACGTGAAGTGGCCGCCGCCATTGGTGGCCACGCGGCTTTACGCCCGCGATCGGGCTCCTGGGCAGTCCGTGTGAGCGAACCAGTCGACGAAAGAGGGAGAAGGAACGATGACGAATACGTTTTCGAAGAAGCTCGCGGCTCTCGCCGCTACCGGCCTCATTTCTGCGGCCTGTGGCGGAGGGGACAAACACGCCGAGTCGCCGGCCGAAGCAGCCGAGGGAGCCCCGTCCGACGCCGAGAGCGCGGGCGCGGAAGCGGCCGGTGCGGAAGGCGAAAAGGACCAGTGCAAGGGTAAGAACGACTGCAAGGGTCAGGGCGCCTGCAAGGTGGAAGGCAAGCACGAGTGTGCCGGCCAAAACGAGTGCAAGGGGCAAGGTGGCTGCAAGGCCAAGGCGCCGCAGTAAGGTCACTCGAACGGCGCAGGGACGGGGCGTGCTGATCGAGCGCGCCCCGCTCGCCTTTTGTGGGTCGGAAGGCGTCGAGCCCGGACGGTGAATGGCGGAGAGAAGCCGAAACTCCGCGCGAGCGTGCTCGTGGGTGACGGCGTCGTTCGTCGGGGGTGGCGCAGGCGTCCAAAGCGGTTAGATGTCGCTTGCGATGGAGCTCGACCACATTCAGATCCGCGGCGCTCGTGAGCACAACCTGAAGTCCGTCGACGTCGACATTCCGAAAAAATGTCTGGTCGTACTGTCGGGCGTCTCCGGGTCGGGCAAATCTTCGCTGGCGTTCGACACGCTCTACGCCGAAGGGCAGCGGCGGTACGTGGAGTCGCTGTCCGCTTACGCCCGCCAATTCTTGGGGCGGCTCGACAAGCCGCGCTACGACTCGATCCGCGGCCTTTCTCCCACGATTTCCATCGAGCAAAAGACCGCCGGCAGCAATCCGCGCTCCACGGTGGGCACCATCACGGAAATCTCCGACTACCTGCGCGTGCTTTTCGCGCGCGTAGGCGTGCAGCACTGCACCGAGTGCGGAAAGCCGGTGAAGGGTCAGAGCGCGCAGCAGATTGCGTATTCCATCGTCGGCCTGGACAAGGGCACCCGAGTGACCTTGCTGGCGGCGCTGCTCGTCAATCGCAAGGGTGAGCACCGTGAGCTCTTGGCGGAGGCGCGCCGGGACGGCTTCGTGCGCTTGCGCGTGGACGGCGCCATCGTCCCTAGCGAGGACCTGGAGGCGCTCGACAAGCGCAAGAAGCACACCGTCGAGGCGGTCATCGATCGCATCGTGGTGGGGCAGGCCACGCTCGCGCGCGTCACCGAATCCGTGGAAAAGGCGCTCGAACGCGGCAAGGGCGAGCTCATCGCCGCCCTGGACTCGGGGGATCGCATTTTCTCGAGCAAGTTTTCTTGTTGCGGCAAGAGCTACCCCGAGCTCACCCCGCAGGCCTTTTCGTTCAACAACCCGCAGGGCATGTGTCCGGACTGCAACGGGCTCGGCACGCGCGCGGCGATGGACGTGGACAAGGTCATCCCCAACAAAGAGCTCAGCATCGACGAGGGCGCTGTCGTGCCCTGGGGACCGGACGTGTCCGCCAAGGACACGGGCTGGGGCAACGGCAGTCGCTGGCAGATCCTCCAGCAGCTCAAGGTGCCGCTCGATCGACCGTGGCACAAGCTCTCGGACAAACACCGGCAAGCGGTGCTCTATGGAACCGGTGACAAGCGCTACCAGGTGAAGTGGGAAATGGAGCGCGGGCAAGGCACCGTCGAAATGCGGTGGGAGGGCGTCATCCCGCGCCTCCTGCGGCGCCTGTCCGACAGCAAGTCCGAGAAGGCCAAGGCTTATTTTCAGGAGTTTTTGGGCACGGCCAGCTGCACCACCTGTGGCGGCTCGCGCCTGCGAACGGAGAGCGCCGCGGTCCGCGTCGCGGACAAAACCTTGGTGGAGCTGGGGCGTCTCACCGTGCGGGATTGCCGTGAGTTCTTCGATAGTCTAGCGCTGACGGGCTCTGCCGCAGAAATCGCGGGTGAGGTGCTGAAGGAGGTGCAGAGTCGTTTGGGGTTCCTCGATCGAGTGGGCCTCGGCTACCTGTCTCTGGAGCGCCCGGGGCCGAGCCTCTCGGGTGGAGAGGCGCAGCGCATCCGCCTCGCGAGCCAGGTGGGCTCCGAGCTCACCGGCGTGATTTACGTGCTCGACGAGCCCAGCATCGGGCTTCACCAACGAGACAACGATCGCTTGATCGCCACGCTCCACCGCATGCGCGACATCGGGAACACCGTCGTGGTGGTGGAGCACGACGAAGACACCATTTTGGCGGCCGACTACGTCATCGACTTCGGGCCGGCCGCGGGGGCTCACGGCGGTGAGGTGGTGCACGCCGGTACGCCGAAGAGCCTGCTCGCCTCGAAAAAATCGCTGACGGGCGCCTACCTCTCGGGGCGTGCCCGCATCGAAATCCCGCAACAGCGCCGGACTCCGCAGGGCGAAATCGTGGTGCGGGGCGCTACGGAGAACAACCTCGAGGGGCTGGACGTTCGCTTTCCGCTCGGCGTGATGACCGTCGTGACGGGTGTGTCCGGCGCAGGGAAGAGCACGCTCGTCAACGACATCTTGTTTCCTGCGCTTGCGCGCAAGCTCCACGACAGCGTGGTGCGCGTGGGCAAGCACGACCGCATCGATGGGCTCGAGGCAATCAACAAGGTCATCGACATCGATCAGCAACCCATCGGTCGCACGCCGCGCTCCAACCCGGCCACGTACATCAAGGCGTTCGACGAAATCCGGCGCTTGTTCGCCGAGCTCCCCGACGCGAAGGCGCGTGGGTACTCGCCGGGACGCTTTTCCTTCAACGTAAAAGGCGGACGCTGCGAAACGTGCGAAGGGGACGGCGTACGCAAGATCGAAATGCACTTTCTCGCGGACGTTTTCGTGACGTGCGAGGAGTGCGAAGGCAAGCGGTTCAACCAAGCCACGCTCGAGGTCAAGTACAAGGGCAAGAACATCGCGGAGGTGCTGGAGCTCACCGTGAGCGAAGCGCTCGAGCTATTTTCGGCTCATCCGAGCATTGCGGCTCCATTGCGTCTCTTGGAGGAGGTCGGCGTGGGTTACCTGCACGTCGGGCAGCCTTCCCCCACGCTCTCGGGCGGAGAAGCGCAGCGCATCAAGCTGGCGCGTGAGCTCGCCAAGCGCGCCACCGGGGACACTCTGTATCTGCTCGACGAGCCCACCACGGGTCTTCACTTCGAGGACGTCAAGAAGCTCTTGGGCGTCTTGGACCGTCTCACCGACGCGGGTAACACGGTGGTCGTCATCGAGCACAACTTGGACGTGATCAAGACGGCGGATCACGTCATCGACTTGGGTCCCGAGGGTGGTCCTGGCGGTGGACGGCTCATTGCGGAGGGTACGCCGGAGGAAGTGGCGCGCGTGAAGGGCTCGTTCACGGGACACTACCTTTCGCGCTTGCTCGAGGCGCATTCGGCCCGAGTCCCCGCGGCTCGCCGCTCGCCCGCACCAGAGAAGCCGGAGAGCAAGACGCAAAGACGCGGGGGC
This sequence comes from Pseudomonadota bacterium, assembly GCA_023432025.1. Lineage (GTDB taxonomy): Bacteria > Myxococcota_A > Polyangia > Polyangiales > Polyangiaceae > NIC37A-2. The sequence goes on along the minus strand of JAEYVE010000302.1, from coordinate 19,932 downwards.
GCGCGTGCCCAGAAGCGGGCTGCGCGCTGAGCGTTCGAGCGCACCCAGAAGCTTGCGGCGGGCCACGCGTCCAGCGCACCCGAGAGGGGCTGACCATGCGCAGCCAGAGGCGGGCGTACCCGAGCGTCTCTTAGAAGCGTGCTGCCGAGCGACCCGCAGATGAACGCGGCCGGAGGCTCTGTCGACTCAATCCGCGGGGACGGAAGGCGACGAGCGGAGCACGCCTCGCTCCCACCGATCCAGGTTGAGAGACAGAACCATGTCACTCAACACGTTCGTAGCAGAGCGCATGCGCGCCACGATCCAGTCCACCGTGAGGAGCAGCGGGAGGATTTCTACCGGCAGACCCACGGTGTTCAGCACGAGCGCGACGGAAACGAACCCGGCCTCGGGTACTCCGGCCACTCCCATGGCGGCGACCATGGCCAAACACGCGACCAACACTTGCTGATCGAAGCCGAGGACGATGCCGCTCGCTTGCGCGACGAACAAGACCGCCATGCCTTCGTAGAGGAGGATGCCGTCGTTGTTCAGGTTGGTGCCGACGCCTGCGCCGAGCGCGGACGAAGCGCGCGAAACCCCGAGGCGATCCAGCGCGGCGAGCGTCACCGGCAGCGTCGCCAGGCTGCTGTTGGAGCCGAGCGCGTACACGACGGGCTCGCGCGCCTCCTTCCAGAACCGACGGAGCGGGAGTCGCACGAAGAGCAGGAGCCACGTTTGGTACGTGACGAGCGCGTGCAGCGTCATGCCGATGACGGCGACGAGCACGTAGGCAGCGAGACCCCTCACCGGCGACAGCCCATACTCGCCCACCGTACGAGCGACGGCTCCCATCACCGCCAGCGGCACCAGTCGAATGACCCACACGAGGACGACGCGCACGACCTCGAGCAGGGCCCCCAGGGCCTCCACCAGCCGCCCATAGACGAGCTCCTCCGGATGATTCGCGCGCGCCCTGCGGAGCCCCGCTCCGAAAAGGATGGCGAGCAGAATCACGCCCAGGATCAAGTTTTCGGAGAACGGCTGCACCACGCTCACCGGCACGTAGCTGGTGAGCGTGGCCATGATGTCGATGGTCTTGCCCTCGTACGCGCCAGCCGTGCGCAGGAGTTTTTCCCCGGAGAGAGCGGCGCCTGGCGTGAGCCAGTTGGAGAGCCCAATGCCGATCGCAAGGGCGACGGAGGCATTGATCACGGCCAGCACCACCATCCGCAGTCCGGCGCGCGCCGGCACGTCGGTGGTGGTGATGGCGTGCGCGATGGTGAAAAAGAGCAGCGGCGTGGCGATCGCTTTGATGAGCTGAATGACGAGGGTGCCGAGCTGCCCGAGCGGAGCCGCGCGCGGACCGAGCGCGAGCCCCAAGAGGCCACCCACGAGCATGGCGACGAGGATCTGCGCGTAGAGCGGGACGCGGCGCACGTCGCTCATCCGCGATAGCGCGCCACGACGAGCGCGACGTCGTCGTCACGCTTGGGGGCGAAGGCGTTCAAATCGGCCAAGATATGGTCTCGAAGTTCTGCGACGGGGCGCGAGCCTGCGGCCTCGACCGCGCTGACGAGGCGCTCCATGCCGAACGGTTCTCCGCGGGCCGAGCGAGACTCGATGGCGCCGTCCGTGTAGAGCACCAAGACGTCTCCCGGCTCGAGCTTGGCCTTTTGGTCGTGGGTGACGGCGTCGATGTCGCGCGTGGCGGCCACCCACGTGCCGTCCGTGGGGATGAGCTCGCAGCGGCCCGTCTTGGCGCGCAAGATGATGAGGTCCTCGTGAGCGCCGGCGAAGCTGAGGCTGCCGTCCTTCTGGTAGCGGATGACCGAGAGCGTGGCGTGCTCGTTTTGTTCCAGGCGCTGGCGCACGTTGTCGTAGAGCACCTGGTTGACCACGTGGATGAGGTCTCGCGGCTTGGTTTCGGGCGAAAGCGCCGTGACGGCCGCCACTACGCTCTGCAGCATCACCATCACGAGCCCAGGGCGCAGGCCGTGACCGGCGACGTCTCCGATGCCGATCCAGGCGCCGTCTGCGAAAGGGAGCACGTCGTAGTAGTCGCCGCCCACCTCCGCCGCGGGCTCCATCGCTGCCGCGACCTCCAAGCCTGGTGCGGCGACGTGTTTCGGCAAAATGGAGGTTTGAATGCGCGACGCAATCTCCAGCTCCTGCTGGAGACGCTCGCGCTCCATTCGCTCGCGGTGGGCGGCAGCGTCCGCCAAACGCTGGGCCAGGCGGGCTCCCCACAAGGAAGCGCTGACCATTTCCCCGATCGCGTGATGCAGCGGTCCCTGTCCCGGCGCGAAGTCGAGCACCAAGAGTCCGAGGTGCTCCGAGTCGAAGAACAGCGATTGGATGGTTTGTGTGCTGCGCGTCGTACGCGGCCGCGGCCAGAGCTGGCGTGTGCGCACGAACTCCGCCGTCGGCGCCAGTGAGCCGATTTGGGCGGGTTCGTAGGACACGATGCAGCGCGATCGGCTCGGTAGCTCGTGATGCCGCCCGAAATCCCCGCTGGCGCCCTGCTCGTCCCCGGCCGTCGTCCCTTCTTTGGAGAGCGAGGGAGGGCGAGGAGCGTCCGAGGACACGTCGCCTTCGCTTTCGTAGAGCAAGAGCGAGCAAGCGGGGACGTCCAGCCGCGGCAGCTCGGCGCGGATGGCGCGCCTGAGCTCTACGACGTCGAAGCTGGTCAGGAGCGCGCGTGCCGCGTTCACGAGCGAGGCGGTACGACGCTCTGCGGCGAGCGCCGAGCTCGCGGCCTCCCGCTCCGCGGCGTGCGCGCACAGAATGCGAGCCTGGTGAAAGACGCGCTCCAGGCGCTCTCGCTCGGCGGCCTCGGTGAAGGCCGGGCAGAGCTCCGCGCGCACCTCGGTGAGCAGCTCCTGCATCCGTCGCACCGGCGTGCCCGAGCGGGTCAGATCCGCCAGGATGCGCTCGATCAACGAAAAGGCGTGGGACGCTTTTTCTTCGCCGGGCGTGAGCAGCGCGTCGACGAGGGGGCCCGCGTCCGAGCGCGCTCCGGCTGCGCTCTCGAGCCAGCGCTCGGCGACCGAGGTGGCTGCTGCGGCGGCCAGGGGCCTGGAAGTGACCTTGTTTTCGTGACGCGCGCCCGCGCGCTCGACGGCTTCCGAAACGCACCCGCACGACCGGCGCAGCACGAGCTCGCCGTTCACGGTGTGAATTTCGTCGTTCTCCCGGCGCGCGCCGGGCCCCAGCACGACGTCCAACGCCGTGCTCGCCAAGAGCTCGAAGGGCTGGCGCACCGTCGTCAGAGGCGTGGAGGCGGACCAAGCCGACTCGACGTCGTCGAAGCCGATCAGAGAGAGCGTGTCGGGTACGCGAGCACCGGCGCGTTCGAGCGCGCGCAAGGCGCCGAGCGCCATCGCGTCGTTGCCGGCCATGACCGCGTCGAAGTCCGTGCCGCGCGTGCGCACGTAGTCCGTGACCGCGCGTTCGGCGCTGGCTTCGTCGAAGTCACCTTGCACGACGAGCGCGGGCTCCCAGCGAATGTTCTGGCGCCGCAAGACGTCCCGGTAAATCGCGAAGCGCGTGTTGGCTTCCGTGTTCCCCGTGGGACCTCGCAAGAACAGGATCCGACGCCGCTCGTGGTGACGCACCAGGTGGTCCAGCGCGGCGCGCATCGCCGGCTCGTTGTCCACTTGAACGCACGGCAGCCCAGGGCAACGCAGGCCGATGGTGCAGATGGGCAGCGGTCGAAAGCGCTCGAGGAGCGCTCCCAGGCGCTCCGCCGAATACTTGCGCGCCACCGACATCACGAGGAGCGCGTCGATGGACTCGTGGGATGCCGCCGAAAACGCATCATTGCGCATCACGTCGACGTCCACTTGCCCGCCGACGAAGAGCAGCATGGAGACGTCACGCGCTACCGCTTGCGCGTGCAGGGCGCTCACGACGCGCGCCGTGTATGAGTTCGCTAGGTCTTCGACCAACACCCCCACACGCGGCCGCGTCCTCTGCCGGGACTCAGGTCCCTGACTCACGAGGTCCGCTTCCAATCGGGGAAGAGTATCACGGACGCCGCCGACGTCTCGCGCTTCCGGTAGCGAATGGACAAGGTGACCACCACGCGCGCACCTCGAACCACCAGCGCGCTGCCTGCGCGCGCCACCGGACGTTCGAGCTAGCACTTTGTTTTGCCGCGGGGTGTCGTCACGGTAGGGTCCGCTCGTGTCACGTGGCGCCCTCTTCGGCCGTGCCGGCGCCTGCTTCGTGGGGGCGTCGCTCGCTGCGATGCTCGGGCTTACGGAAATGGCCTGTTCGCGCTCCCGCGCCGATGTGGCTTCGACGGAAGCCTCACGCGAGGACACCGTCGAACCGTCGGGCGTCGCGGCTCCAGCCGAGGTGCAGACGGCATCTTGGACCGTCAGCCCACCCGAGCCGAAATCTCCGACATTGTCGCACATGGGCCGAAGGGGCGAGGGCGACGGGGGCGACGTCTTGGTGGAGGCGCCTCACGACGGGCCACGCCTCTACGCCAAGACACGCTTCACGTGGATCCGACGGCAGCCCTCAGCCGAGTCTCCTTGGATCGGGTATCTGTGGCTCGGCGGCGTCGTTGCGCTGCGTGACGAGAAGCCTCGCGGTGGTCCAGGCTGTTCGGCACTCTGGCAGCCGGTCGAGCCTCGCGGATGGGTGTGCCCCAACGGCGCTTTTGCAACGCTCGACCCGAACGACCCCGTCGTCACGGCGCTCGCTCCCTTTCGACCGAACCTCGAGAGCCCTTGGCCGCACCGTTACGGCTCCGTTTTCGAAGCAACGGAGCGCTACGAGGTGCTGCCCGACGCCCGCACACAACGGGCGCGCGAGCGCTATCGCAGCCGCCACCTGGCGGAAATCGAGCGAGCGCGCCGCGGGGAGCCTCCGAGCGCGGACTTTTTGGGCGTGGACTTCTCTCCCGCATCGAAGAAGAGCCTTTCGTTGCCGCGCTTCCCCACTGGCGTGACCGAAGGTCGCACCAAGATGCCACGCCGCTCGACCCTGGCGTACGCGGAAGAGGTCGAGCAAGAAGGCCGCACGTTCCTTCTCGCGGCAGACATGAGCTGGGTCCCGAAGGATTACGTCAAGCCGTTTCCGCAGAGTGAGTTCCAAGGCGTGGAGCTTTCGGACGCGACTCGGCTCGTGGCCTTCTTTCGAACGGCGGGGGGCCTGGAGTATCGCCTCGACGCGAGCGGCGCGCTCGAGCGTTCGGGCAAAGAGCTCCCGCGACTCGGCTCGGTGTTCCTCACGGGGCGCGTCCGCGAAGTCGGCGCGGACGTCTTTCACGAGACGATCAGCGGCGCCTGGGTGCGTGAGGCCGACGCCGTCATTCCGCACCCGCAAGGCAACACACCGTGGGGCGCCGTCGTGGGACGAACCGACGAGACGGGCCGCGCCCCCGCGGGGCGCGCCACTTGGATCGAGGTGAGCATTCTCGGCGGTTGGCTCCTCGCGTACGAGGGGACGCGCCCCGTCTACGCCACGTTGATCTCTGCCGGACACGGCGGGAGCGCGCGTCCCGGCGCCGATCCGCTCCTCGACTCGTCCACGCCGACGGGTCACTTTCGCATCAACGGCAAGTTCGCGACGGCGACCATGACGTCGCCGACGGGTATCGTGCACGGCGACGTGCCGTGGACTCAGAACTTCGTCGGCCCCTACGCGATCCACGCGGCTTATTGGCACGACGACTTCGGCTCACTCCAGAGTGGCGGCTGCGTGAACGTGTCGCCCCGCGACGGCAAGTGGCTGTTCGACTTCAGCGAGCCCAGCCTGCCGTCGGGCTGGCACGGGGTGCGGTCCGGGGACGGGCCGTCCACGAGCGTCGTCTTGCACGACTAGCGCTAGGGCACGCGAGCGAGCGGGGGAGGGTGCCGCTCGAGCTCATGGAAGCGAACGGAATGCGGGTGCCTGCGGTCTCGGCGAGCGGACTGCGAGACGTTTCGCTCGCGCCCGAACCAGTGGTACTCGAAGCCATGAGCTCCCTCGCCGGAAAGCCAGCCCCGCGCTCCCTCCTCGTCAACGTGCCGCGCTTGATCAGCGCCTACTACACGATTTCGCCGAACTTGGAGGATCCCTCACAGCTCGTCGCCTTCGGCACGTCGGGGCACCGCGGCAGCTCTCTCGCGGGGCGCTTCAACGAGGCTCACATACTCGCCATCACGCAAGCGATTTGTGAGCACCGCGCCACCCAAGGCATCACGGGGCCGCTCTATTTGGGGGTCGATACGCATGCGCTCAGCGAGCCGGCGTTCGTGAGCGCGCTGGAGGTGCTCGCTGCCAACGGCGTCACCACGCGCATCGACGCGCAGGGCGGCTACACGCCCACGCCCGTGCTCTCGCACGCCATCCTCCAGCACAACCTCGGCCGCACCTCGGGGCTCGCGGACGGCGTCGTGATTACGCCGTCCCACAACCCGCCCGAGGACGGCGGGTTCAAGTACAACCCGCCCAACGGCGGACCCGCGGGCGGAGAGGTCACGGGGCCCATTCAGAAGCGCGCCAACGAGCTGCTCGCTCGAGGGAACGCCGACGTGCGTCGCATGCCCATCACGCGAGCGCGTCATGCATCCACCACGGAGCTCTTCGACTTTACGACGCCGTACGTGCGCGCTTTGGGTGACGTGGTCGATCTCGAGGCGGTGCGCGCGGCGAAGCTTCGCATTGGTGCGGATCCCATGGGCGGGGCAGGCGTGCATTTTTGGGGGCCCATCGCGGAAACGTACGGCTTGGACATCGACGTCGTCAGCGACGTGGTCGACCCGACGTTTTCGTTCATGCACGTGGACAAGGACGGCAAGATCCGCATGGACAGCTCGTCGCGCTACGCCATGGCCGGCCTCATCGCGCTGAAGGACCGCTACGACATCGCGTTCGGCAACGACACGGACTACGACCGCCACGGCATCGTGACCAAGAGCCACGGCCTCTTGAATCCGAACCACTACTTGGCCGTCTGCATCGACTACCTGTTCCAAAACAGGTCGGGCTGGCGGCGAGACGCCGCCATCGGCAAGACGTTGGTGTCCAGCAGCATGATCGACCGCGTGGCGAAGGAGCTGGAGCGCCCGCTGCAAGAGGTTCCCGTCGGCTTCAAGTGGTTCGTGGAAGGCCTCGAAAGCGGGCGCCTCGGTTTTGGCGGCGAAGAGAGCGCCGGAGCCAGCTTCTTGCGCAAGGACGGCCGCGTGTGGACCACCGACAAGGACGGCTTCATTCTCGATTTGCTGGCCGCAGAAATCACCGCCAAGACCGGTCGGGATCCCGGGGAGCTCTATCAAACGCTCACCGTCAAACACGGCGCGCCTCTCTACGAACGCCTCGACGCGCCGGCGAGCTCCGAGCAAAAAAAGCGGCTGGCAAGGCTCTCGCCGGCGCAGGTGCAGGCAACGGAGCTCGCAGGGGAACCCATCGTGGCCAAGCTCACGCGCGCTCCCGGCAACGACGCCGAAATCGGCGGACTCAAGGTCGTGACCCACAACGGCTGGTTCGCCGCTCGCCCGTCCGGCACCGAGGACGTCTACAAGATTTACGCGGAGAGCTTCCGGGGCCCGGCGCACTTGAAGCAAATTCAAGACGAGGCACGCGCTATCGTCGACGACGCGCTCGCTGGCTGAAACTCCCGCGCTTTTCGCCGCCGACGCTTCGATGCGCTCGCTCAAAGATCGATGTTGCGGAAGCTCGCGCGCACGCACTCCTCGATGCCGGCGCGAATGGTGCCGGCGTACAGGGACAGGAGACCGCTGGCGGTCAGCGTGATGGACTCGGTGACGCGTGTGTTGCCGTCTCCGAGGGGACGAATTTCGATGATGACCTCGCCGTCGTCGAACCCGGGATCGTGGTCCCGCCCAGTCTGGTCCTCCAAGAGCTCGACGAGGTCTTCGTCCCGGTCGTCCAGCATGCGCGTTTTCAGCTGAATGGAGCCGTCGTCGCGGCGCGTGACGCGAACGTGCGCGAAGTACTCGGCGTCCCTCCGCGCCGACATGTACGTCCACGTGTAGTGGTCGTCGCGGGTGCGTTTGTACGGCACCGTGACCCACTTGGCGACGCGCGGCCCCCAGTAGCGGCAGCCGCGGTCACAGTGCTGCTCGTACGCCGTCAAAATGCGGAGGACCTCTTCGGGCGACTTTCGAGTGAGGTGGCTCGCCCGATGGCGCAAGGTCGTCGCGGCGCTCGCCATTCCGCAGAGGAGCAGCACGAGCAAGAACGCCCACCATTTGAACGCTGTTCGCCGACTCTGGGGCAAGCCAGCCGCTCGGCGTTTTCGCGCAGAGCTCCGCTCGGGGACATGGCGAGGGAGGGTCGGAGAAGAAAGCGGGTTTCGAACCATGGGCTTCCTCGGGGGGGCTTTGCACCGAGAGCCTAGAGAGAAGCAAGGTGCTTCAAGATTTCGAACGTGCAAGGAGACGATGTCGGACGGCGCGCGCCGCGGGTGCGGCGCGCGCGGGCTCGAAACGTCGCTGCCATGCTCCAGAAGCTACGGGAGGCTGGGCCGCGACATCCCCAAGGGAAGCCGGCTATGCTGCCCGAGCAGCGGGGCGCGAAACAGCGGCCCGGGGACGGCTGTAGGGAAAACCATGACGAGCGAATCACTCATCGTGACCGAGGAGGGGGCGAGCGTACGCATCGCCTTGAACCGCCCGGAGCGGCGCAATGCGCTGGACCGAGACTTGGTGGTGGCGTTGGGAGATGCTCTCGACGCCGCTGTGCGGCGCGAGGCAACCCGCGTCATCGTGCTGACGGGAACGGGCGGCAGCTTTTGTTCGGGGGCGGACTTGGCGGGCATGGGCGGCGCGGCGGGGGACTTCGCCGCGCGCATCGACGAGTTTCATCGTCTGATTCGGTGCGTCGTGACAGCGCCCCAACCGGTCGTCGCGGCCATTGACGGCCCCGCCGTGGGCTTCGGGGCGGATCTAGCGCTCGCCTGCGACCTGCGCGTGCTGTCGGACCGCGGTTATGTGCAGGACAGCTTCGTGCGCATTGGTCTCATGCCGGATGGTGGCGGCACTTTATGGCTGCCGGAGCTGGTCGGTGCGGGGCGCGCGCTCGAGTACCTACTTTTGGGCACGCGCCTGGACGCTGCGCGTTGCCAAGAGCTCGGTGTGGCCAATCGCGTGGTCTCGGTGGAAGCCTTCGAGGCTGCCGTGGCGGGGCTTGCACGAGAGTTGTCGGAGGCGGCGCCTTTGGCGGTGCGCGCCATCAAGCACGCCGTGAGAGCGACCTCGCGCGACTTGCTCGAAGGTGCGCTGGGACGGGAAAAAGCGGGGCAGCTGTCGCTGCTCTCTTCCGAGGACTTGCGAGAGGGCGTTGGGGCCTTTTTGGGCAAACGTGCGCCTCGCTTCGTCGGCCGCTGAGCGGAGCGCGAGAAAAGCGCCCGGTGTCGCAGCCGGGCGCGTGGGCGCGGAACGACTCAGAAGCTCAGTCCAGCACTTCTGCGCGCAGCTCGGCGAGCTCGCGCGCGAAGCCACCGGACAAAATCGGAAAGCGACACCACGTTTTCGGGTCGAGGTTGGCGTCGTCGACGTGAAAGCTCGGCGCGTATCGCTCGCGCTTCCATTGATTTTGCGCAAAAAGGCGAAAGAAGCGCTCGAGCCAGGCCACGCACTGCTCCGGTGCGTACTGGGGAAAGCGGTGGCGCACGAGGTGGTAGACGGAGCGCGGGCCGTACTTGTCTCGGATGGCCGCTCTCTCGACGACGTCGAGTAGGTCGTAAGGCATCAGATCTCCCTCGTCGGTCTGAGCGGCTCCCGGCGGTCGCAGCTCGGCCGTGGGAGTTTGCTCGTTGACGAGGCGCAACACGGGAAGCGGTCCGAGCTCTGCGGGACCGCGCGTTTCGAGCCACACGAGCCACTTGCGCAAGAAGGCCTTGTCGATGCCTCCAATCGGGCTCAAGCCGCCCGCCGTGTCGCCGTCCATCGTCGCGTAGCCCACGGCGGCTTCCGAGCGGTTGCTGGTGGACAGGAGCAGCGCACCTCGAACGTTCGCGAGCATCCACACGCTGGGCGCGCGAACGCGGGCTTGGATGTTCTGCAGCGCCGTGTCGTCCGTTTCCCACGAAAGCGCACGCCCGAGTGCGCCTTCGGCGAGCTTCACGTAGCCCGAAACGAGCCCATCGACGTCGAGCTCGAAGTGGCTCGCACCGAGTGCGGCGGCGAGCTCGCGTGCGGCGCGGCGCGTCGTCTCTCCGCTGTTGCACGTGCCTTGATAGACGGTCGTCAAGAGCTCACGCACCATGACCGCTTCGTCGGCCGGGCGCTCGTCGAACGCGTGGCGTAGCCGCTCGAGGAGGCCGTCGAAGCCCAGCTCGGCCACGCCGAAGCGCACCATGAGCCGCACCAGGCAAGCGACCGCGGACGAGTCCGCGCCACCGCTGAGCGACACCACGAAGCCGCGCGCGCGGGCTTTTTCCATGTAGTCGAGGAGCGCCAGCGCGACGGCGCGCGCGAACTCTTCTTCTTTGACGTGCGCCGAGGATTCCCACGACGCGGCCCGGTGCGACGCTTTGCGCTCCTCGAAGCTCGCTTCGGGGAGCGCAAAGGGCACGCGCACGCGCTCGCCCATTTCCGGCGCTACCACCGGGGTGTGGCTCGAGAGGCGCGCGTGCCGACTCCGAGTGAGCTCGACATCGAAGGTGTGCGCCACGAGCTGCACGGGGGACAGCACCAGACGCGGTGACTCCGCCACCACCTCGCCGCCGGCAGCGATCAACGCGTCACCATCGTAGATGGTGCGGCCAGCCTCGTTTCCGACCAAGTTGGCGTACACGTAGGTGACGCCGAACGCGCGAGATGCCTCTTGGACGAGGCGTCTGCGTACCTCGTATTTGCCGAACGCGAAGTGACTCGCGCTGGGGTTCAGGATGATGTCCACGGCGTCCAACGCCAGGCCCAGACCGGGCCGCTCCGCCACCCAGGCGTCCTCGCAAATTTCGAAGCCGAGCTTCACCCCGCCCACGTCGAAATGAACGTCGCCGATCGGATAGCGCCTCCCGGCGATTTCGAGCGTGGTGCGTTCTCCGCGCGGCCAAGGCTTGAACCAACGCGGCTCGTAATGCAGCCCGTCTCCCGCGAGGGATTGCTTGGCGACGAAGCCACGAATTTCTCCGTCAGCGACCAGGCAACAGGCGTTGAAGAACGCTTTGTTCAAGCTCAGGGGCAAGCCGAACGAAACGACGAGCCCGTGCGTCTCGGGGAGGAGGCTTTCGAGCACGGCGAACGCGGTGGTCGAAGTCTCCGGGGCGAGGAAGGCGTCCTCGCAGCCGTAGCCCGTGATGCAGAGCTCGGGCAGGCACAGAATGCTCGCCCCTTCGCGCTTGGCGCCATGGATGGCAGCGCGCAGGTTCTTTTCGTTGCGCGCCCAGTCGAGGGGCGTCTGATTGACGGCGGCTGCTGCGACTCGAACGAGCTTCATCGGCGCTTTGGGGTCGGCGGAGAGCGCCCACTGTAGACGATTGCCCCGCCGCGCCGCAGGGGCACGGGTCTTCAATTTTCTCCGGCTTTCCGTCCGCTGCCGGTGGGGCGGGGTGGCCATCCCCCGAGCTTTCGGGGGGCGAAGCTCGGCGCGACATGTCTCAAAGTGAGGCTCCGGGACGCGCGCTGGCTCGTGTTTTCACCATCTTCGCCCACCGGGGACGTTTCGACTCCCCCGGGTAGGCCATACCGTTCGGCCCGTCGCGGATAGAATGAGGCTGATGCAAGCCGGGCCGCGTGTCTCTCGTTTCGGTGAGCTTTGTCTCGTGGGTCTCGTCGCCGGAGCCCTCGCGCCGTCATGGGCTTGTCAGTCGGAGCACACGCGCTCCATCCAAGGAGCGCGTCCGGTGGCATCGGCCACGGCGACGGTGAACGCTCCGGCGCATCCCAGCAAAGCACCCGCGCCCGTCTCTCCGACGCGCACGATGGCCAAGGACGCCGCTTCGCTCGTCGACGAGCGCCGCCCGCCCGGCTCGCTTCTCCGCGCCGAGTCGCCGGGATTCGTGGTTTTCGTTTCCGACGACTGCCTGGCGGGGGCGAAAAAATACGATCTCTTGGTGCACTTTCACGGCCTCGCGGACGTCGTGAGCGAGGAGTGGACCCAGGCCGGTGTTCGGGGCGTGCTCGCCGTGGCCAACGCGGGCGCGTGGTCTCGCGACTACCGGCGCGTGTACGGGCATTCGGGTGTGCTCGGAGACGTGCTTTCGCGCGTGGACGAAAAGGTGCGTGAGCTCTGCCCGGGGGCGCCGAGCGAGCTTCGACGCCTGGCGCTGGGCGGCTTCAGCGCTGGCTACTCCGTGGTGCGGCACATCTTGCGCGACGAAGGCGCGGGTCGCGTCGACGCCGTGCTCTTGTCCGACGGTATTCACGCCGGGTTTTCGCCGACGGAAAGCGAGCCGCGCCGCGTCCTCGCCTACGACGTGGAGCCGTTCGTGGAGTTCGGGCGCTTGGCGGTGTCGGGGAAAAAACTGTTTTCCATCACGCACAGCTCGATTCGTCCGCCGGACTACGCAAGCACCACGGAGACCACCGATTACTTGCTCTCCGAGCTGGGCGTGGCGCGCACCCCGGCAGACGTTGGTCCGCTCAGCGGACCCTCGCGTGACCCGAGAGCGCCCACGACCCGAGCGGACTCGGGGGGCCTCCACGTGCGCGGCTACGAAGGCGAGCAAGCACCCGATCACGTCTGGCAGCTTCGCGCGATGGACGCGACGCTCTTCTCTGACCTGAAACTCTGGTGGGAGCGTTGACGCTCGCGCGCGCTCGAGTGCGCGCGTTCAGGTCTGCTCCTTCGTCTTCAGGAACTTGAGATCGGGCCAGTCCTTCTCGGTGGTCTCCAGGTGCCACGCGTTGCGCGCCAAAAACACTGGCGTGCCCGTGTGATCCGTCGCCAAGTAGCCCTCGTTGCCCGCGCGGAAGCGGTCCATCACCTTGCGATCTTCGAAGGAGATCCAACGCGCGGTGTGGAGCGACGCGTGCTCGAAGATGACGGGGATGTCGTACTCGGTGCGGATGCGGTCCGCGAGCACCTCGAACTGCAGCCCTCCGACCACTCCGACGATCCAGTTGGAGCCGATGCTCGGCTTGAAGATCCGCGCGGCGCCCTCTTCGGCGATTTGCTCGAGCGCGCGGCCCAGGTGTTTGGCGCGCATGGGATCCTTGGGGCGCACGCGCTGCAGGAGCTCGGGCGCGAAGCTGGGGATACCCGTGAACGTAATGTGCTCGCCCTCCGTGAGGGTGTCGCCGATGCGCAGCTTGCCGTGGTTCGGAACGCCGATGATGTCTCCTGCGAACGCCTCCTCGGCGAGCTCGCGATCTTGCGCCAAAAAGAGCACCGGGTTGTGCACGGCGAAGACCTGGTCGCTGCGCACGTGCGTCATTTTCATGCCGCGTTTGAAGTGACCCGAGCACAGACGAACGAACGCCACGCGGTCCCGATGTTTCGGGTCCATGTTGGCCTGCACTTTGAACACGAAGCCCGTCACCTTGGTCTCGGTGGCCTCGACGGTGCGCTCCATCGCCTTTTGAGCGCGCGGTGGAGGCGCGAGCTCCGCCACGCCGTCCATCAGCTCACCCACGCCGAACGTGTTGAGCGCGCTGCCGAAGAACACCGGCGTCATGTGCCCTTCGCGGTATGCTTGGAGGTTGAACTCCGGGCACAGCCCTCGCACCATTTCTGCTTGCTCGCGGAGCTCCTTGACGCGCGCCTCGGGGAGCAGCTGGTCGAGCTTGGGATCTTCGAGCCCGTTGCACTCCTCGGCGTGGTCCGCGAGGCGCACCTTGGCGCGTTCCATCAAGAGCAAGCGATCCCGGCGGAGATCGTAGCAACCCAAGAAGTCCCGCCCCATGCCGATGGGCCAGCTGGCGGGGGTCACGTCGAGCGCCAGGTTCTGCTCGATTTCATCCATCAGGTCGAACGGATCGCGGCCTTCGCGATCGAGTTTGTTGATGAAGGTGATGATTGGGACGTCCCTGAGGCGACACACTTCGAAGAGCTTGCGCGTCTGCTCCTCGATGCCCTTCGCCGCGTCGATGACCATGATGGCCGAGTCGACGGCCGTCAGCGTGCGGTAGGTGTCCTCGCTGAAGTCTTCGTGGCCGGGCGTGTCGACCAGGTTGAAGGTGCAGTCGCCGTAGTCGAACGTCATCGCCGACGCGGACACCGAGATGCCGCGCTCCCGCTCGACCTTCATCCAGTCCGAGCGGGCGCGCCGCTGCTCTCCGCGTGCCTTGACGGCGCCAGCCAGCTGAATGGCGCCGCCCATGAGCAGCAGCTTCTCCGTCAGCGTGGTCTTGCCGGCGTCGGGGTGGGAAATGATGGCGAAGGTGCGCCGACGGCGGACCTTCCGTTCGAGCTCGGTGTCGGACATGGCGAAAGTTTGGGGGCCCGCTCGGGCAGGCTTGGGGCCTCGGGAGCGAGCTCTCTGGGGAAAGCGGGCCGGACTATGGCGGACCGCCTGGGGCACCGCCACTCCACTGCCCTCGTAGCGCGTCTTGGCTTCGGCGGCACCGCAAGGTAGGGGCGAGTGCGTGGCGACGAGGGCTTTGCTCAGGTATGGGGTGCCGACTCTGAGCGCCGTCGTCGTGGCGATGGGGAGCCTGTGGTGGTGGGATGCCCAGCATCGGGTGGCGCCTCTCGAGGGACCGTTTCGCGCCGGCGGTGTCACGCTGAAACGCCTCACACTGGACGCACTCCCCGTCGTACCTCCCAGCCTCGGTCCAGAGCTCGGCGGCTCGCAAGGCGACTGGGCCCTCCAGTCGGACGTGGCATTGGCGGTGGTTGGCGCGGAAGGACGCGGCGTCGAGCGGGCGATGCACTTCGGCGCGCTGCTCGACGCGGCGGCGAGCGACATCGTCGCCGACCGCATCGAAGAGCTGCGGCCGTTGGTCAGGCTCGCCGGGCGGGCCGTCGTGCTCCCGACGCGTACGGTCGAGCCCGACCCGTCGGGCTCGACGCCGGCGATCGTCGTGACCCAGCGCGGCGAGGGCATGACGCTTCGAACGCGAATTTGGCTCGAGGTGGGGCGCCCCTGGGTTCACCTGAAGTCCGTCCTGGAAAATGGCAGTGGCGAGGCGATTGAGCGCGCACAAATCGGAGATCGCGTCCGTTGGCCCGGGGACGCGCCGTTCGCGCCGGGTCTCGGTTTCGTCACGACGGACAGAACGGGACGAGCGCGTTGGCTCGGACGGTCGACGAATGCGCTCGGCTACGCGTTGGTCTTTCTCGAAGGGGAGGCGGAAATCGAGTTCGAGACCGATCGCATCGGACCGAGCGAGCAGCGCGCATTCGGAAAGCCTTTTCGGCTCGAACCGGGCAAGAGCGTCAGCTACGAGCGCGTGCTCGTGATGTCGCCCTCTGGACTGGTGGGCGCCGCAGAAAACGCGTGGGTCGCGCTCGCTCAGCCGTTCGGCAGCGTGAGCGGCGCGACCGTACCCCCCGAGCCCTCGGCGCGTATCGAGGTGCAGCGGCCCGATGGCACCCCGGAGCTCGAAACGACGCCGGAGGCGGACGGTCACTTCCGTCTTGCCGTTCCGCCCGGGCGCTATCGCGTCGTGTTGGACGCGCCCGGCGGACGCCACGTGCAGGACGTCGAAGTGCGGCGCGGCGACCGCACGGAGCTCACCCTGCTCCCGCCCCGCGCCGGCGCAGTGAGAATTTCGGTCGCCGACGCGCGTGGAGCGCCCATGCCGGCGCGGGTGACGTTCACGGGACGTCACCCCACGCCCACGCCGAATCTCGGCACCAAACAACGTGCCGCCGGCATCGCCAACGTGGCCTACACTCACGACGGGCAGCTGAACGTCGAGGTGCCGCCCGGCAGCTACACGGTGCGCGTCACGCGCGGGCCGGAGTACGCGGTGTTCGAAAAAAACGTCGACATTACGGCCGAGCGTGGCCAGGCGCTTCAGGTTTCGCTCGCGCGCGTCGTGGACACCCCGGGCTGGATCGGCGCAGATCTCCACGTTCATGCTGCGCCGAGCCCGGACTCGAGCGTAACCCTCGAGGACCGCGTCACGTCGCTCGCGGGGGAGGGCGTGGAAGTCGCGGTCGCGACGGATCACAATCACGTGACCGACTACGCGTCTGCCATCGACAAGCGCAATCTCGTGGGCGCTCTGCGCGGCATCACGGGCGTCGAAATCACCACCGTCGGTTGGGGGCATTTCAATTGTTACCCGTACCCGGGCGGCGAGCGCCCGCCGCAGTTCGCGGGCGTGGTTCCTTGGGAAATTTTCGCGGACGCTCGCGCGCTTTCGCCCCGATCGCTCATCCAAGTGAATCACCCGCGCATGAGCGGCATCGGCTACTTCAGGCGCTTGGAGCTGTCTTCGGACAAGCCGCCGCGGGCGGAGGAGGGCTTCTCTTTCGACTTCGACACGCTCGAGGTCGTCAACGGCTTCGATCTGGAGTCGCCCTCCGTCATCGAAGCGAGCCTTCGCGACTGGTTCACGCTCCTCGACTATGGGTACGCCTACACGGCGGTCGGCAACTCCGACTCGCACAACTTGGCGTTTCAATGGCCCGGCTCGCCGCGGACGTACGTGGCGGCGGTGGACGATCGGCCCGAAGCGGTCACGGCGGGTGAGATCGCGAGCGCGTTGCTCAAGGGGCGGGCGGTCATCTCGAACGGAGTTTTCGCGACGGTGCGCGTGGCGGGCGTCGGAGAGCCGGGAGATCTCGTTCCGACCGAGCGCGGACGGGCGCTCGTCGAGGTGACGGCGCGCGCGGCTCCTTGGGTGGACGTTTCGCGCGTCGAGTTGTGGGTCAACGGGAGCCTGGCGCTCAAGACGGCTCTGCCACGCAAAGTCGGCGCCCGGGGCATCTACGGGCTGCGGCACGAGCTCGTGCTCGAGCGCGATTCGTGGATCGTGGCGATCGTGCGCGGAGATCGGCCGCTCGGCGAAACGTTCCCCGAGGCGCGCGGTACGCCTCTTGCCATCGTGAACCCCGTGTTCGTGGATTTCGACGGAGACGGCCGTTTTCAGGCGCCGCGCGCACCCGTGCCCGTATCGGACGAATCGGAGCCCGAGCCGCCGGCGTCCAGCGGACGTTTGCCGTGGGAGCGGGGCGCGGCTTCTGGCGAGGGCACCGCGGGAGCCGGACCTTGACGAAAAGCGTCTGGAAGGCGTCGCGGCCGTCGCGTGAACCGCTGAACGACGACGAAGCGTGCTGTATGCTCAGCGCCCCATGGCCGAGTGCAAGTCTTGTGGTGAAGAGGTGGACGAGCTCGTGATCGTCGTCGTCGGTGGGAAAAAGAAGAAGCTCTGCGAGGACTGCGCGGACGAGGCGCGCGAACAGAGCGAAATCGCGGAGGCCAGCGAGTCCGTCGTTCAGCAGATGATGGACTTCAAGGGACGCCGCTGAGGTTTCGGGTGCTGCGCACGAGCGCGCCTACTTGCACGGATTGATGAAGGTGCCACACGGCTTCTTCTTGCCGGAAGCGGCGGGCTGCTTGCGCGGTGAGAGCTCGATGCGCGTCACGGTGTGCTGACCTTCGGCGAGGTGCACCGTGACTCCGGGGGCGCCGTAGCCGCTAGCGACCCCCTTGCACACGTGTTTGCCCGGCGTGAGCTCCACGGGACGTGTCGCGTCGTAACGCTCCGCGTCGCAGAAAATGCCTTCACATGGCACGGGCGAGCACTCGAACGTCACGCCGGCCATCCCGGGTGACGGGGTGAAGGCTTGCGTGGCAGCCGAGGCCGGAGCTTCCTCCGGCGACTCCGGAGCGGGAGGCGGGGGAGAGGTAGGAGCTGCGGCGGCGCTCGCGGCTGGCGTGGCGCTCTGCGTCGCTGCGGGGATTTCGGCGGGGAGGGGCGGCGCAGACGGCTCGGCGCGTGCCACGTCCGCGCGTCCCCCTCGATCGGACAGGGCCCACAGGACGAGCGCCAGCATCGCGAGGCCCATTCCCAAAAAGCCCAGACCCACCGCGATCACCACCGAGGGCGACACCGTGATGCCCTTTGGCTTTGGCGCGAGCTCCTGGGGTGGCACGGCGTCGTGCGTTGGAGCGAACGGGGTGGCGCTCGCGACACGCGCGTCGCCGCTCGGTGAGGCCAAAACGGGCGACGCGGTTGCGTCGGTCGCGTCGGTTGCGTGAGAAGCCTCTGTGAGTCCCTCGCTGCGCTCTGACTCGTCCGAGAGAGCACCTGCCTGTTTGCTCTCTCGGGACGTGTTTTCTGCAGGAATTGGTGCGGCGTGGAGCGGCGAGGTGCCCACGAGCGTGGCGGCCAGCGCGTCGTCACGGCGGAGTGGCGAACCCGCCGTCACGCCGGCGGGCGCTTCGTCGGGCTTCGTCGGCGTGAGCGCTGGGGTGCTCGCGGCTGGGGGGCGCGGCAGATCCTCGGAGAAAAGGAGCGGGCGCGCGCTGACCGAGACGATGCCGGAATCGCGCGACGGATCTCGCTGGGTTTGATCGAGCACCACCATGGGCCGCGGTGCCTCGAGCGAGGGCGCGGCAGCCGCGCTCGGGCCCACGTTCGACGGTTCGGAAAGAGGCAGCTGCGGCGCGCGGCTGCCGACCGTCGCGGGCAGAACCCGCGGCTCTGCGAGATCGACCGGCAACCCAAGATGCTGACCGAACGAAGTGGCGAGCTCGCGCGTCGTCTGAAAACGCCGCGTGGGGTCGGGTTCGAGCGCGAGCGAAAACCACCGGTCGAGGCGAAGATCGGCCTTCTTACCGAGCGCAGCCGCGCGCGCGGAGGCCGTGCGCAAACCGCCGCGCGCTGCGGTGGCGAGGCGCTCGCGGTCCAAAGGCTCTGCGGCCTCGAACGCGTGCCGCCCGGTCAGCGCGAAAAAGGCCAAGAGCGCGAGCGCGTACGCGTCGCTCTGCGGCGAGGGCACCGCGCCGGCAGCCATGAGCTCTGGCGCACACCAGGCCGGAGGCGCAGCCCAAGCATCCTCACGGAGCGCGCCCAGAGCGAAGTCCGTCAAACGGGGCGTTCCGTTGTCGGCCAGCAGCACGTTGCTGGGCTTCAGGCTTCTGTGCGCCAAGCCCGCGGCGTGTGCAGGCTCGAGCGCCTCCGCCAGGCGGCACAGGAGCGAGAGCACACGCTCCGGCTTGACCGGCCCGTCACTCTCCACGACGGCGTCGAGAGGACGCGCGGCCACGCTCTCGCTCACGATGAACGGACATCCGGAGGCGCCGTCGACCTCGATGGCCTCGATGCGCGCGGCGCACGCGCCGAGTAGCTCGGTGCTTCTTCGCGCGAGGCGTACGAAAGCGCTCCAGCGCTCGCGATTGCCCAAGACGCGTGGCCCTAGCACTTTCACCGCGAACACAGAGGCGCGCTCGACGTCGTACGCCTCGTAAAGCTCGCCCAGGTCGCTCGTGGCGACGTGGTGCGAAATCTGCCAGCGCCCGCCGACCACGTCGCCGATTTCCAAGCGTTCTCCTCGTTCGCTCACGGCGCTTCGGCTGCCTCTCTGGCGCTGCCATCCGACGAAGTCCCCGAAGCGTCGGACGCGGCTGCCGGCGCGGGACCGAATTCGTCGTTCGGACCGACCAGGCGGAGAGATTTGACGGATTCCATGACGCGGGGTGCCTCGGTTGCGGCGGCTTCGGGAGTGACGAAGGCTGCGCCCACCAAGAGTAAGCCCACCGGGGTCGTGCTCACCACGACCAGCACCGTGCCCGGCGTAGCCTCGGCCAAGAGCGGCGACTTACCTTGCTGCTGGTCGGCGCCTATCTCCCACAGGCTGATAGGAAAGGAGCCTTCCTCCTCGATCTCGGTGTCGGGCTCTCGCAGTCGCTTCTCGAAGCGAGCGAAATCGACGCCGCTCACGCCCAGGCGCAAAACGAGCTCCTCGATGCGAGCCAGAATTTTGGCGCGGTCTTCGCGGCGCGCCGGGTCTCCGCTCGCGGCGGCAAACGACAAGAGCGCATTGCCGTCCGCCGAGCGCGCCACGGCTTGCGCCGGCTCGGCGGCGATGTGCCAGCCCGTGGGAGGGCGAAAGCGCAAGGCGGAGGGCACGGCGAGCTCGGTGTCGGGG
>JAEYVE010000296.1 GCA_023432025.1 Pseudomonadota bacterium | reverse complement strand
AGGCTGCGCCGGAGCCGGGCCCCGGCACGCAGATGCCGCCACCAGCCGTCGAGGTGGTGCCCGTTTTCGCGCGCGAGCTGGCGCCCTGGGACGACTTCAACGGAAGGGTCGAATCGCCGCACGACGTGCGCGTGTTCGCGCGCGTGCCGGGCTACGTGAAGTCCATCCCGAGCCAAGAGGGCGTCGAGGTGAAGCAAGGCGACTTGCTGTTCGTCATCGATCCTCGCCCGTACCAAGCAGAGCTCGCGCAAGCCGAGGCGAACGTCGGACGGGCCCGAGCGAAGCTCGACCTCGCCAAGCGAGACGTCAAACGCGCCGCCATCTTGCTCCGCAGGGACGCCATCACGCAGGAGGACTACGACACGCGCCAGTCGGATTCCGCGCAAGCCAAGGCGGAGCTTCACGCCGCGGAGGCAGCGCGTGAGCTCGCGCAGCTCAACCTGTCTTACACGGAGGTTCGTGCGCCCTTGGACGGTCGCATCAGCCGCGCCGTGGTTTCGCTCGGTGACTTCGTGACCGGCGCGCCGACGCCGACCCTGCTCACTACATTGGTGTCGCTCGATCCAATCTACGTCTACTTCGACTGTGACGAGGAAACGTACCTACGCCACGTCGGAAAGAACCCCCCAGGGGCGCTCGGTTCGACGCAAGAAGGCCTCAGGGTCCTCGTCGCCCGAGCTGGAGACGACGGCTTCCCCTTCACCGGCGTCGTCGATTTCGTGGACAATCGCGTGGAGCAGACCACGGGCACGGTGCGGATGCGCGCGCGCCTCGACAACGCCGATCGCGCGTTGTCGCCGGGTCTCTACGCGAGCGTGCGGCTCCTGGGACGGAGCAAGGTGCGCACCCTCATCGTCGACGGCAAGGCCGTGCTCACGGACCAAGACCGCAAGTACGTGTACGTCGTGAAGGACGGCCGCGCCCAGCGGCGCAACGTCAAACTCGGGCGAGCGCTCGAGCGCTACCGAATCGTCAGCGAGGGGCTCACCGAAGGTGAGCCGGTGATCGTGAGTGGTCTCGCCAAGGTGCGCCCCGACGTTCCCGTTTCGGCGCGGCCCGCGCGCCCGAGCGCGCTTGGAGACCCGGAGCGATGAACATCGCGCGCTTCTTCGTCGACCGCCCCATCTTCGCGGCGGTGCTCTCCATCGTGCTCTTCACGGCGGGACTCATCTCGCTGCCGCTCCTGCCCATCACCGAGTACCCCGACGTGGTGCCGCCAACCGTGCAGGTGCGCGCGTTCTACCCGGGCGCCAACCCCGAGGTGGTCGCCGAGGCCGTAGCAACTCCGCTCGAGGAAGTGATCAACGGCGTCCCGGACATGAGCTACATGAAGTCCGTCGCCGGAAGCGACGGAACGCTTTTGCTCACCGTCACGTTCCGTCCCGGGACAGACGTCGACATCGCTCAGGTGGAGGTTCAAAACCGGGTCGCGCAAGCCTTGCCGCGCTTGCCCGAGGACGTGCGGCGCCTCGGCGTCACGACGCAAAAGCGCTCGCCCAACCTGACGATGGTCGTTCACCTCACCGCGCCGGAGGGAACCTACGACACGCTCTACCTGCGCAACTACATCACCCTGCGTATCCGCGACGAAATCGCGCGGGTGCCAGGCGTGGGCGACGCGATCGCCTTCGGCGCCGGTGACTACTCGATGCGGGTGTGGCTCGATCCGCCGAAGGTCGCCGCGCGGGGGCTCACGGCGGGTGACGTCGTACGCGCCATCCGCGAGCAAAACGTCCAGGTATCGGCCGGGCAGCTCGGCGCGCCGCCTCAACAGGACCCCGCTGACTTTTCGCTCTCCATCAACGCGCGAGGACTCCTCGCGACGGAGGAAGAGTTCGGCGAAATCGTGCTCCACTCGGGGCCTGGCGGTGAGGTGACGCGGCTTCGTGACGTGGCTCGCCTGGAGCTCGGCGCCTCCGAGTACTCGCTGCGCTCGCTCCTCGACGACACACCGGCCGCGGCGCTCGGCGTGTTCCAGGCCCCCGGCTCCAACGTCATCGAGCTGTCGGACGCGGTGCGCGACAAAATGGCTACTCTGGCGGAGGATTTCCCGCCGGGGCTCGAGTGGAAGGTCGTCTACGACCCGACCGTCTTCGTCAAAAAGTCCGTGCGCTCGGTGGTCGAGACGCTGTTCGAGGCAGCGCTGCTCGTCGTGCTCGTGGTGATCCTGTTCTTGCAGACGTGGCGCGCCGCGATCATCCCGCTGCTCGCCGTGCCGGTGTCCATCGTCGGCACGTTCGCCGCGCTGCTCTTACTCGGCTTCTCCGTCAACACCCTCACCCTCTTCGGGCTGGTCCTCGCCATCGGCATCGTCGTCGACGACGCCATCGTCGTGGTGGAGAACATCGAGCGCAACATCGAAGCCGGCCTAAAGCCGCGAGCGGCGGCACATCAAGCCATGCGTGAGGTGAGCGGCCCCATCATCGCCATCGCGCTGGTCCTGTGCGCGGTGTTCGTGCCCATGGCGTTCCTGACCGGCGTCACAGGGCAATTCTACCGCCAGTTCGCGGTCACCATCGCCATTTCCACGGTCATCTCCGCCATCAACTCCCTCACGCTTTCGCCGGCCCTAGCGGCGACGCTGCTCAAGGCCCGCGACGCGCCGCCCGACCGCTTCTCTCGCGTCATCGAGAGGCTGTTCGGATGGGTGTTCCGCCCGTTCAATCGCGCCTTCACACGCGCAAGCCATGGCTATTCGCGCGTGGTCGGCGCGGTTCTCAGGCGTCGCACTCGAGCGCTCTTGCTTCACGGCGGTCTCATCGCGCTCACCGTGCTCGCGTTCCGCTCCGTGCCAGGTGGCTTCATCCCGACTCAGGACAAGCTCTACTTGCTCAGCGTGGCGGCGCTACCGGAAGGCGCATCGCTCGATCGCACGGAAGCGTTCATGAGCCAAATGAGCAAAATTGCCCTCGATACGCCCGGCGTGGCGCACGCGGTGGCACTCCCCGGCATGAACCCGCTGCAAGGCACCAGCACACCCAACGCGGGCGCGCTGTACCTCACGCTGACGGATCCAGAGCTGCGCGAGCAGCCCGCCGAGGCCCTGGCGCAGGAGCTCAACGGAAAGTTTGCAGCGCTCGGCGACGGCATCGGCATGGCGCTGATGCCGCCGCCCATCTTGGGCATCGGAACCGGCTCCGGTTACTCACTGTACGTCCAGGACCGCACGGGCCTCGGCTATGCCGAGCTCGATCGCGCCGTGAAGGCGCTGTCGGGCGCGCTCGTTTCGGAGCCTGGTTTTCTCTTTCCCATCTCTTCCTACCAGCCCAACGTTCCTCAGCTTCAGCTGAACGTGGACCGTACGCGCGCCAAGGCGCGCGGCGTCGCGCTGACCGATCTGTTCGAGACGACGCAGGTGTACCTGGGCTCACTCTACGTCAACGACTTCTTGCTCTTCGGCCGCAACTTCCGCGTGATGGTCCAAGCAGACGCGCCGTACCGTCGCAACGTCGAGTCCATCGCGAACTTTCAGACGCGCAACGCCGCGGGAGAAATGGTGCAGCTCGGCAGCCTGGCCAGCGTGGAGCCGAGCTACGGCCCGGACCCCGTCGTCCGCTACAACGGCTACCCCGCAGCCGATTTGATCGGCAACACGGATCCCCGCGTGACCTCGTCGGCGGACGCCATCGCCAAAATCAACGAGCTGGCGCCGCAGATTTTGCCCGTCGGGATGGGCTTCGAGTGGACGGATCTGAGCTTTCAGCAGGTCACCGAGGGACGCGCCAGTCTCCTCGTGTTTCCACTGGCGCTGCTCTTGGTGTTTTTGGTGCTGGCTGCTTTGTACGAAAGTTGGATCCTGCCGCTCGCCATTTTGCTCATCGTTCCCTTGTGCGTGCTCTCCGCGATGCTGGGCATTCGCCTCACGGGCGGAGACAACAACGTCTTCGTTCAGGTCGGCTTGGTCGTCCTCATGGGGCTCGCCAGCAAAAACGCCATCCTCATCGTGGAGTTCGCGAGCGACCTCGAAAAGCAGGGCAAGAGCACCGTGGAAGCAGCGATCGAGGCGTGCCACCTTCGCCTGCGACCCATCGTGATGACTTCGGTAGCGTTCATCGCTGGCGTGGTGCCGCTCGTGCTCGCCACGGGCGCTGGCGCGGAAGTACGCCGCGTGCTTGGCGTCACCGTGCTCGCCGGAATGATCGGGGTAACGCTCTTCGGGCTCTTTCTGACGCCGGTCTTTTACGTCGTGTTGCGCGGTCTCTCGGGGCGGCGGAGAGAGCAGCTGGCTCCCGCGCCCTCCAGCGCCGAATAGTTTCACCCAGAGCAGCACCGTTCACCCGGGCTGCCACAGGGATCTCCAGAGCACGCGCCCGTAGTGAAGATTTCCGCTCGTGCACTTCTCTGGCATCGTGCGCGCCCTCGTAGTGCATGATAGCGGTGTCACTGGAGCGCCCCGGCGCGGGCGCGGAGACCTTTTGGCATGCGCAACACTGCTTCTCTTCCTACCCTCTTGATCTTGTCCGCCGCGACGTTCGCGGCCTGCTCGAGCGAAAAGGCGCGCGAAGTCGGGCCTCAGCAGGGCGGCAGCGGTGGCACCGGTGGCGCGGTGACCTTGCCCGGTGGCGAGACCGGGGGCGCCCCAACGCTTCCCGGGGGCCCCACTCTTCCCGGCGGCATTCTCGTTCCCGAGTGCGAGGCAAACTGCGAGGACTTTCCGGCGGAGCCCATCGTCGAAGGCGTGACGCCGGCGGAACAGGCGTCTCTCGATGGTGCTGCGTCGGGGGCCGGGCCGTGTGTAGTGGAGCCGGCGAGCGGCACCCTGTTCCCCGCCGGATGGACGCGACCACGCTTCAACTTCGAGGGCGGCGGCAGCGTGCACAAGATCACCCTGAGCGCGGAGAAAGAGAAGAACCAGCTCGTCGTCTACACGAACCAAATGCCCTACTACCTCCCCAAGGAAATTTGGGAGGGCTTGAGCAAGAACGTTCACGACGAGGACATCACCTACGTCATCCGCAGCGGCGACGGTTCCGGCGCGCCCTCGGAAGCCACGGGCACGTTCCGCATCGCTCCGGTGGCGGCCGGTGGCAGCATGGTGTTCTGGGGCTCCACCGGCACCACGCCCGGCCAGCAAACGAACAAGCTGTACGGCTTCGGCGTCGGCGACGAGGGTGTCATCACGGCGCTCGCGCCGGGGGACATCGGGGGCACCTCCATCTCACAAAACGCAAACTTGCGCGCCAAGGACACGCCCGACCCGGGCAAGTCCACTTGCGTCGGTTGCCACACGTCCACGCCCGACGGACGGAGCGTCGCGACGGGCGACGACTGGGAGTGGAACCTGCGCCTCTCCAGCATCGAGGAAGGGTCTCGCGGCGGCGCCCCCGAGTTCCTCTCCGCGGCGGGCGCGGCCATGGCATCCATGACGTGGCTCGGCACGCCCACCTTCAGCGCAAACGATTGGAACACCGGCAAGCGCCGCATGATCACGACCTGGAGCCGGCGCGATCTCGCGAGCGGCGCCTGGCGCACTCACGACGGCACCGTGATGTCGACCGAGCCCACCGAGCTCGTTTGGATCGACTTGGCGTCGCCGGCACCGGTCCCGGTCGACTTGCGCACCGCCTTGACGAAAGAAGAGCTCGACTCTCAAAACCAGGGCCAAGCGCTTCAAACGGCGCTCGCCGGTTTGCAGGGCACGGGCTGGAGCGTCATTCCGCGCGAGGGTGACACACAGAGCCCCGTGCTCGCCGATTGGAGCCACGACGGCGCCACCATCATTTACACGTCCACGGACGTGCCACAGGACGGTCGCGTGGGGCAGGCCACCTCGGTCGACGTGTACACCGTGCCGTTCCGAGACGGGCAAGGCGGCCCCGCGGCAGGCGTTCCCGGCGCCTCTTCGCCGGAGTTCTTCGAGTACTACCCGGATTTCGCGCCGGACGACTCGCTCATCGCGTTCAATCGTGTGCCCCAGTTCACCACCAGCGGCGGACGCGAAGACTCGTTCAATCACGTCTACTACCGCCCCGACAGCGACATCTACGTCGTGCCGGCGAGCGGCGGAGAGCCGCATCGCCTCACCGCGAACGATCCGATCTGCCCCTCGGAAGGCACCGCCGGGCAGCTCTACAACAGCTGGGCGAAGTGGGCTCCGTCCACCGCCACGGACGACACGGGCCGCACCTTCTACTTCTTGATCTTCTCGACGTCGCGCAACTCACCCTTCGCCATCAACCGTGGCAACTCGCGCACGAGCCCCGCTTCGCAGCTCTACATGGCGACCATCGTCAAGCACGCGGACGGCGCCATCGAGAGCTACCCGGCCATCTACCTCTGGAACCAGAACAATCTGGTGGACGCGGAGGGCAACGTCACCCCGCTCGGCACGAACAACGTCACGCCCGCCTGGGACGAGTTCAAGATCCCGCCGGTCCCCCCGATCATCCTCAAGTGACCCGAGCCTCCTCGACGAGGCACGAAGACGGCCGGCCACGCGCCGGCGGTTTTTTTCTTTCGCGGGTTCGCTTTCCCGAGCCTCCCTTCACGCACATGACCTCGACCCCAGCTCGGAAACGCTGCCTTTCGAGCTGCCGCACACCCACTCAAACAGGCTACGAGCGCCCTTGAAATCGTCTCGCAAACCGGTAAGGTCCGCGGGCCTTTCGCCGGGTCCCCCCAGGACACCGGTCGGGGGCCGTCCGAGCCGTTTTCGGCTCGTGCCGGCAGCCCACGAAGGTCGGTCCGGGGCGTAGCGCAGCTTGGTTAGCGCACTTGACTGGGGGTCAAGGGGTCGGAGGTTCGAATCCTCTCGCCCCGACGGAACGAAAAAACCCTCCGCGAAAGCGGAGGTTTTTTTCGTTTGTCGCCGCGAGTCGCATCCTCGGAAACTTCCAGTCGAGGCTGTCGACTCCATGAACGGATGCGACGCGAGGCCTCCGGGTCGGCACTAAAACGCTTCATTCCGCTGGAAAACGAGCAATTCGTGCGCTAGTCAGGGTGGCCATTCTGGGCTCGGGGACTCCCCTCGGGCGCGTGCGAGCGGAGGTCCACCATGCGTGTCGTTCATTCCTCGGCTTCCAAGACCCGTCCTGTGCGCCGAGCTCGCCCGACGCACGTCGAGTCTTCGCTCGGTCGTCTCACCTCTGCGCTCGCAGGTCTCTTCATCGCAGTTGCTTGCTCCAGCGCCGACGACCCGGCTGGCGATGGCGCGCTCGGCAATTGCGCCCCGAACCAAGAGTGGTGCGGCGAGTGCACGAACGTCGACACGAACCTTTTGCACTGCGGCGCCTGCGACAACGTGTGCGGCGCGGGGTCGGACTGCGTGGGCGGCGCCTGTACCTGTGCGGCCGGCCTCACCAACTGCAAAGGGACCTGCCTGAACCTCATGGAAAACGGCGCGAGCTGCGGCGCCTGCGGCAACGTGTGCGGCGCCGGCCTGGTCTGCTCGGGCGGAGTCTGCACGACGGCGTGCGCGCCCGGTGAAACGCAGTGCGGTACGAGCTGCGCCAACGTCGAAGTCAGCGTGACCCACTGCGGCGTCTGCGACAACGGTTGTGAAGCCGGCACCGCGTGCGCGAACGGCGCTTGCCAGTGTACGCAGGGCCGTACGGACTGCGGCACCGGCTGTACGGATCTACTGAACGATCCGCTGCACTGCGGCGGATGCAACGTTCCGTGTGCTGTCGGTCAGGCGTGCGCAGGTGGCATGTGCCAGCCCACGGTCGGCACGGGCGGAGGACCCGGCACCGGCGGCGCCAGCACCGGCGGCGAACCTGCCACCGGTGGCGTGAGCACCGGCGGGGGACCCGGCAGCGGCGGCGCCAGCACGGGCGGCGACACCGGCACGGGTGGCAGCGGCGACTGCAACAAGACGGGGTTCTACGTGGAGAACGGCCGCCTGTTCGACAAGAACTGTAGCGACTTCATCATGCGCGGCGTGAACTACCCGTACACCTGGTACGCGCAGCGGAACACGTCGAGCGACTTTCAAGCCATTGCCGCCACCAAAGCGAACTCGGTGCGCGTGGTTCTGTCCACCGGAGATCAAGGCGAAGGTTGGACACGCACGTCCGGTCAAAACCTGACCCAAATCATCGACTGGGCGAAGGCCCAGAAGCTCATCGTCATCGCCGAGGTCCACGACATGACGGGCTGGGACGAAAAAGCGGGCTCCGCCAACATGTCGGAAGTCATCGCTTACTGGACGAGCAACGACGTCATGGCGGCGCTTCAAGGTCAGGAGGCCTACGTCATCGTCAACATCGCCAACGAGCCCACCGGAAATGGCAGCACGCACAGCCAATGGCAAAGCGTGCACTCCACGGCCATCACGGCGCTGCGCGGAGCAGGTCTGCGGCACACTTTGATGGTCGACGCGCCCAACTGGGGTCAGGATCACACGGGCAGCATGCGCAACGGCGCCGCGGCCTTGTTCAACGGAGATCCCGACAAGAACGTGGTGTTCTCCGTGCACATGTACGACGTGTACTCGACGGCAAGCGCCGTGAGCTCGTACTTCACGAGCTTCTTGGCCACGGGCTTGCCCCTCGTCGTGGGTGAGTTCGCGGATGATCATCCGCGCGACAACCAGCCCCTGAACGTTGCCGAGGACGCCATCATGCAACAAGCGGAAGAGCGAGGCCTCGGCTACCTCGGTTGGTCGTGGTCCGGAAACAGCACCGATCTAAGCTCGCTCGACATCGTGCAGAACTGGAACCCCAGCGCTCGCTCGACGTGGGGGGCCAAGTTGATTGACGGCGACAACGGTCTCGTCAACACGTCCGAGGTTTGCTCCGTCTTTCAGTGAGCGGCTGACGCGTTTCGCGGTTGGGTCTTCGTCCGGGGCCCGTGCGATGGCGCCAGCCAGCGACCGCGCCCGGAGATTCAGGGTTCGCGGGGGATGCTCGGGGCGACCTTTTCGTACCAGGCGCGAGCTGCCGCGATGCTCTCGTCCCACGCTTGCGCCGTGGTGTGGCGGGCGCCCAGACGGTACGGCAGCTCCCCTCCACTCAGCTCACCGAGCGCGTAAAGCGCGCTCTCGCTGACGGAAGCGCGACCGGGCACGACGTGTACGAGTGAGTTCGCCTCCCCGAGGATGGAAGGCACCGAAAGCTCGTAGACGGCCGGCTGCTTGTCGCCCACCTGCTCGACAATGTGATGAATCGCGGAGCGGCGTCCTACGGTGGCGAGCGCCGCGCATGCGGCGGAGCGCACGTACGGATGTGGATCGGCCAACGCGGCGAGCGCGCGTTTCGACGCCTCCGCCTCGGCGTCGAGCGCAGACAGCTGAATGAGGGCGCGCCCGCGAACCCCTGGATCCGGGTGCTCGGTGAGGGCGACGACACGCGCCGAGACCTCACGCGCCCGCTCCGGGTACGTTCCGAGTGCGGTCCCCGTGAGACCGAGCGCATCCAGCGCCGCCGACACGAGATACGCTTCGGAGGAAGAGAGCAGAGCTCCAAGAGTCGCCAAAAACTCGGCGGTTCTGCGCTCCGGCGGCACCAAGTTCAAGACCTCGACGGCTGCGTAGCGGACGGCGGGCGGCCGCGACTCGCTTCCAGCGAGCTCCCTGATCCGACCGAGCAGCTCGGCGCTGGGCGCCCCCATGAGCGGGATCCGCGCTGCCGCTAGCGCCGCCCCCAAGAGCCTCTCGTCATCCGACGCCAAGTACTTCAAGAGCACACGATCGACGTCCGCGTCCGGCGTTTGTTTTTTGGTAGAGCTCGGCGAGTACGACGTGCGCATCGCCTCGAGCGCCGCCTCCACGACGGTCGATTCCGTGCTGGTCGCGGCCATGTACGTGAAGAGCTTGGCGTTGTCCTTCTTGCGTGCGTCTCGTATCGGAAAGCGACGCTCCGTGGGGCTCAGACGCGCGCGCAGCTCCTCCAAGGCGCGCAGCTCTGCTTCGTCCGGCTGAAAATCGAGCTGCACCGCGTGGGGTGCGTCGGGCGCGTGTGGCGTCGAAGACGCTCGCGTCACCCCCCAGCCAACGCCCACGGCGAGCAAGACTGCAAAGGCGCCTCCCAGGAGCACGTCTTTCCGCGTCGCGCTGGGGCGGAGGGGCGATTTGGGCTGGCCCATGCCGTGCAAAGGTACTGGCGCGCGTCACCGGTGTCAGCCGAGGTTCATCCAACGGATCAGCGAGGCGCCCCTCGCGGGGCGGGCGCCCATCGCCAGGTACCTCTCTTGCGTCAGCCGTCCGAGGGCGACGCCTGGAGACGCACTTTTCGAAGTGGGCAGTGGGCGTTCGAGCTCGGGTGACGACACGCTACGAGCAGAAGGGAACGCGTATGACGGGGTATCACAAGATTTTGGTTCCGACGGATTTTTCACCTCACTCCTCCGAGGCGATCCGTCATGCGGCGGACTTGTGCCAACACTACGAAGCGACGCTGGAGCTAATCCACGTCTACAACCCCATCTACTACCCGCTGCCCGATGGCTACGTTCTCTACTCGGCTAGTCAGCTGAGCGCGCTTCTCAACACCTTCGACAAGCAACTGGCGCGCTCCAAAGAGGAGGCGCTCGCCGCCGGAGCACACGAGGTCGAGACGCGTCTACTCCAAGGAGTGCCGGCTCAGGAAATCGTCTCCGTCGCGACCGACGGCGCCTTCGACTTGATCGTGATGGGCACCCACGGACGGACCGGCTTCCAGCACGCGCTCGTCGGCTCCGTCGCCGAAAAGGTCGTCCGCACGGCGCCGTGCGCCGTGCTGACCGTCTGCTTGCGTGACGCCTGAGCGTCAGTGACTGCGGGAGCGCCCGCCGCCGTTTCGATCCGAACGCCGGGCCCCCGGCGCGTTCATGGGTCGTGGCGCGTGCATGGAGCGCGCTGCTTGTTCGGCCCGCCCGCCCTGTCCAGGACGTTGCTCGGCGCGCATAGGTCCGCTCGCGCCGCGTCCATTCTCCGAGCGGCCCCGACCGTCGTGCGACGGGCGACCGCCTTGTCCGGTGCGCTGCTCCGAGCGACCGCCGAAGCTCGTGCCCCGCTCGGCGCCGTTGCCCTGCGGAGAGGGCGGAAGCGCCGGCGTGTGGATCACGGGCACACGGCGGCGGATCAAGCGCTCGATGCGTTGGAGCTTGGGCCCCTCCTCCTCACAGCAGAACGACATTGCCTTGCCCGCCGCGCCGGCGCGCGCCGTGCGGCCGATGCGGTGCACGTAGGCTTCTGCGTCCGTCGGAAGATCGTAGTTGATGACGTGCGACACGCCGTCGATATCGATGCCGCGAGCCGCAACGTCCGTCGCGACGAGCACCCGCAGCGCGCCTTCCTTGAAGCCGCCGAGGGCGCGCTCACGCGCGCCTTGCGACTTGTTGCCGTGAATGGCGCCACCACGCACGCCTGCGCGCTCGAGGTGACGAGCAACGCGATCGGCGCCGTGTTTGGTGCGCGTGAAAACCACCGCGCGGGTGATCGACGGATCCTTCAGCAGGTGCTCGAGCAGACTTCGCTTGTCCGCCTGGCTCACGTGATACAGCTCCTCGACGACGCGGTCGGCGGTCGTCGCGACACGCGCCACTTCGACGCGCACGGGATCCCGCAAAATCTGCGAGGCCAGCGGCTCGAGCTCGCGCGGCATGGTCGCCGAAAAGAACAAGGTTTGGCGCTTGCTCGGGAGCTTGCCGAGGATCCGGCGCACCGCGGGCAAAAACCCTTGATCCAGCATTCGGTCGGCCTCGTCGAGCACGAGCACCTCGACGCCGGACAAATCCACCAGGCCTTGGTCCATCAAATCGCAGAGCCGTCCAGGGGCCGCGACGAGCACGTCCAGCCCGCGGCGCAAAGCCTGCACCTGCGGGGTTTGACCGACGCCACCGAAAATCACGCCGTGGGTGAGGCCGGTATGACGACCCAGCGCGGCAAAGTCCTCACCAATCTGACTCGCGAGCTCACGCGTCGGCGAGAGAACCAGCGCGCGAACCTTGCGCTTCGCGGAGACAGCAGGCGGAGTCAGCATGAGCCGCTGCAAGGTCGGCAGCACGAACGCCGCCGTCTTGCCCGTTCCGGTCTGCGCGGCACCGAAGAGATCTCGCCCCTCCAGAGCGCGCGGAATGGCCTGCGCTTGGATGGGAGTCGGCGCTTCGTACCCCTCCTCGCGAACCGCTTGCAAAAGGCGCTCGTGAAGCCCCAACAGCGCAAACGTGCTGGGGGTCGACGCGGATGCGGAGGGCGCGGTTTCGGAGCCGTGCGGCACGGACGGCAGCTTGGCGGCGTCGGAACGCGCGACAGAAACGGAAGGAACGGAGACGGACATGGGGGTATTCGGGCTCAAGGTGTGCGCGCACTTAGCACAGCGCACATCGATTCGCTCCCTTCCTCGAGGTAGCTCGTCGAACCGCCGCGCGATACGTCGGCGTGGAGCTCTCCCGAAAGTGCTGCTTTTCGCGACAAACGGTTTGGGAGGCAAACCGTTTGTCGCTGACTCCACCGTCCTAGCGCCGCGCGATACGCGCACGCGCACGCGGCCGCGCCGCAGACTTCGCGCGTCCGACGCTCGTCTTGCGGGCGGAACGAGGCTTCGAGCTCGAAGCCCGGCGGCTGCCCGCGCTGGAGCTCGCGCTGGACGACCGACGGCTCACGCTGGACGACCGACGGCTCACGCTGGACGCGCGGCTCGCGCTCACCGATCGCGAGGTCACCTGCGCCTTGCGCGCGACCTTCTTGCGGCTCTTTTTCGCTGGTGAACGCTTCTGCGCGCTCCCGCTCGCCGCACGCGACGACGCGAGCCCGATGGCGCTGCGCTTCTTCCTGGTCGACTTCTTGGCGCGGAGACCGGAGGGCCCTGCGCTTTCCTTCCGCGCGGGCGCCCGCTTCACCTTGTTGGACGCACTCCGCTTGTTGTTTCGGCCGTATGAGCCCGTGCGAGTCGGCATGTTCTCTCCCTGCTGGACGCGGCGGCGCGCTGGCTCACGGCGCTCCTTCTCCGGGCTAACGCCGCCCTGCGCTCCCCGCGCTCGTCGTCCGGTCATCCTCGCAAGCGAATATCGCTAGATTTGGAAGCCTTCGCTGGCGGGGTACGGCGTGGAAGCGCCGAGCTTGAGCCGACATCTCGCTTCTCGCCGCGCGGCAGGGCGCTTTCTTCGTCCTCCGGCGGGCCCGAGCGCGTGACGCCAGCACGTTTTGGCCAGCAGCGTGGCTCGCTGACGGGAGCAAGGCCTCAGCGCAGCGCGAAATCCGCCAAGCTGCCCGCGAGGGCCAGCACGAGCGCGCCGAGCAGCGCCGGAACGAAGCCACGAATGGTCAACCGCGAGCTGACTGAGTCCGCGATCTTCAACACGATGGCCGAAACCACGAGCCGGGTCACGAACCCGAAGAGAAAGCCGAGCCCCAGCGACGCCACGCCGAGGATGACGAAGAGCAACCAGCCGAGGAAGAAGTTCAAAACGCCGAAGACCGCGGCGACGACCGCGTAGCTCTTCCAATCACCCGCCACCTCGAAGTCGGGAATGAGCTTCGTCGCAAGCCACAAGCCGAAGGCAACCGCGATCCACGAAATGATGAGCCCCATCCGCCAAGAGTGCCGCTCCGGCCCGGCAACGCAAGCCGGCGGCCTTGGTCCGCGGAGCCGACAGCCCCGGTGACCTTGGATACACTCAGCTTTCCATCACTTTTTTGGGCCGAGCATCTTTTCGGGGCGCACGCGCTCGTCGAACTCCGCGGCGGTCACCACGCCGAGACCGAGCGCTGCCTCCCGAAGCGTGGTCCCTTGGCTCTGCGCCGTCTTGGCGACCCGAGCCGCCTCGTCGTAGCCAATGATTTCGGAGAGCGCCGTGACCAACATGAGCGAGCGTTCGACGTGCGTGGCGATGGCTGCGCGGTCGGGCTCGATGCCTCGCACGCAGTACACGTCGAAGCCGTGCAGCGCTCCCGCAAGCAACTCGATGGACTCGAGGAGCGAGTGAATCATGACGGGCTTGAACACGTTCAGCTCGAACGCGCCGCCGCTGCCGGCCACGGCGATCGTCACGTCGTTGCCGATCACCCGCGCGGCCACCATGGTGAGCGCCTCGCACTGCGTGGGGTTGACTTTGCCGGGCATGATGGAGCTTCCCGGCTCGTTCGCCGGCAACTGAAGCTCCCCGAGTCCCGCGCGCGGCCCGCTCGCCAGCCAGCGAACGTCGTTGGCAATCTTCATGGCGCTCGTCGCGAGGAGCCGCGTGGCCCCGCTCGCCTGCACGATGGCCTCGTGCGCAGCGAGCGCGGCGAACTTGTTGGGCGCGCTCAGGAAAGGACGCCCCGTGAGCTCCGCGATGGTGGCCGCCACCTGCGTGTCCCAGCCCGGGGGCGTGTTCAACCCCGTCCCAACGGCCGTGCCCCCGAGCGCGAGCGCGTAGAGCTCGTCTCTGGCCTTCTCGAGGGCCCGTTCGGCAAAGAGCAACTGCGCCGCATAGCCGGAGAACTCTTGCCCCAACGTGAGCGGCGTCGCGTCCATCAAGTGCGTACGGCCCAACTTGACGATGTCACGCCACTCGTGCGCTTTGGTTTCCAAGCTCGCCCGGAGCGCCCGGAGCACCGGCAAGAGCTGCTCCTCCAAAGCATCCACCGCCGCGACGTGCATCACGGTGGGAAACACGTCGTTCGACGACTGCGAGCGATTGACGTCGTCGTTCGGATGAATCGGCTTTTTCGAACCCAAGACCCCGCCGGCGAGCTCGATGGCGCGGTTGGCGATCACCTCGTTGGCGTTCATGTTGCTCTGCGTGCCGCTGCCGGTCTGAAACACGACGAGCGGAAAGTGCTCGTCGAGCTTGCCCGCGATGACCTCGTCCGAAGCGCGCACGATGAGCTCGCATTTTTCTCGCTCGAGCTTGCCCAACGCGTGGTTGGTGAGGGCCGCCGCCTTCTTGACGACGCCGAACGCTCGAATGACGGGCGGGGTAAAGCGGTAGCGTCCGATCTCGAAGTGCAGCAGCGAGCGCTGGGTCTGCGCCCCCCAGTAGCGATCCGCCGGGACTTCCACGGGACCCAAGCTGTCGGTTTCGGTGCGCGTGGCCATGATCGAGCAGCTCCTTTGCTCCGCGGTGTTTCCGCGCGGAGACTCCCTTTGACCACTACCCGAGACGGAAGCGAGAGGAAAATGCGCTCGGACTCAGCCCCACTGCACGGAGCGACGCGTGAACGAGCCCGAAGCGTCCCAGAAGCCCTCGATGGGGAAGCTGGGAGGCGCAGCGGCGCCTTGCGCCGCGCCCGCGGCGACCACGAGCGGCACGTAGTGTTCCGTGGTGGGCAGCGCGGTGCGCGCTGCGGGGGCGCGTCGCTCGAAGTCCACGAGGCCGTCCACGTCGTTTTTGACGAGCGCCTCGGCCGTCCACTGATCGAACTCCGATGCCCAGGCGGGCGTACCCTTGTGGAACGCCGTGCGCATGTTGTGCGTGATGAACCCGCTGCCGGCGATGAGGACCCCTTCGTCCCGCAACGGCGCGAGCGCACGCCCGAGCGCGAACAGCTCCGACGCGCGCAGGGACGGCAGCGAAAGTTGGAGCACGGGAACGTTCGCCTCCGGATACATGGCGACGAGCGGCACGTAGGCGCCGTGGTCCAGGCCCCGCTCCGGGGCGTCCGTGCTGTCTTGCCCACTCGATTGAAGGAGCCCCTTCACGCGCCCCGCGAGCTCGGGTGCGCCGGGAGCCGGGTAGGTTTGCTGGTAGTAGCGATCTGGAAAGCCGTAGAAGTCGTAAACGAGCGGCACGGTCCGCGTCGCACCCAAGGTCGCCGGCCGGGCCTCCCAGTGCGCCGAAATCATGAGAATGGCGCGCGGACGCGGCAGGCGGCGTGCCCACGTGGCCCAGTCGGTCACCCAAGTCGGGTCGTCCAAGACCATCGGCGCGCCATGCGCGATGAAGATGACCGGCATTCTGTTCGCGCTGAGCGCACTGGGTTCCGTCACGCGTTCCTCCTGGCTGCGACACGCTGAAGTGAGGGGGCCCAACGCCAGCGGCCCGAGCGTCAGCAAGCCGACGACTTGGCGACGCCCGCACACGAGCGCGCCCGCGCCGCTCTTTCCGTCCTCGTACGATCGACTCATTGCGGGGGCTTTTTTTGCGTTCTTGGGGGCGTCCCTACGCCGTAGAACTGACTACGGACTCGAGCTTCCCGTGGTTTCTCGCGCACGTTGACCACGCCGCCAAGTTCAAAAGCTTGTGCCCTGAACGAGTCTCCGACCCCCAAAAACGCCGAAGAACGCGCTTCTTTCCCCGCAACTCGGCTGCAGATGCAATCGCGTTGCATATCGCCGACCAGCTGGGTAGCTTCCGCGCGTGCTTCGAGCCCCGAAGAATCGATTGGGTGGCCGCCTCCTGCTGTCCTTGTGCTTGTCGGCCTGGGCCAGTCACGCGCAGGAGCCCGCAAACGCAGGGCCCCATCTCGAACCGCCTCGGGTCTTGGAAGCGCCGCTGCCGCCCCTCCCCGACGCAGCGACGGACGGCGCGGCCCCCACCGACCCTCGGGTGCGGCTCCAGGTCACGCTCGATGACGCTGGGCTCGTCACGGAAGTGGCGGTGGTGGAGTCCGCTGGCGCGCACCTCGACGAAGCCGCAATCGCCGCCGTTCGAACGTGGAAGTTCGCGCCCGCCACGCGAGACGGAGAACCCATCGCCGCGACGGTGCCGGTGGACGTGCCCTTCCTCGCGCCTCCCGCGCCGTCCGCAGAGCCGCCGTCCGACGCACTCCCGACGGAGGCTCCGGCCCTCGCCGCGGCGCCGAACCAAACCGCAGCGGCGGCTGCTCCGCGCCCTGCCCCGCCGCTCGAACCCAAGGAAGGCGAAGAGTACAGCGCGCGTGGGGAAGCCTCGGCGACACCGCTCCGGTCCCGAGAGCGCGGCGCGGCGGACGTCACCGTGCAGCGCGACGTACTCACCGCCGCGCCCCACCGCGACGCCGGGGATCTTCTGCGCACAGTGCCCGGCGTGTACGTCGCCCGGAGCGAAGGCAACGCCGCAGCGCAGAGCATCCTGCTGCGCGGCTTCGACGCCGAGCACGGCCAAGACATCGAGATGCTGGTGGACGGCGTCCCCATCAATCAGCCGTCTCACCTGCACGGGCAAGGCTACGCCGACCTGGGGTTCTTACTGCCGGAGGTGGTGCGTGAAATTCGCGTCACCGAGGGCGTGTACGATCCGCGGCAGGGAGATTTTGCGACCGCGGGCACCATCGATTTCACGCTCGGAGTGACCGATCGCGGAACTCACTCGCTCACCACCTACGGCTCGTACGACACCGTGCGCCAAGCGCTCCTGTACGCGCCGCGCGGAGAGCGCCCGGACACGTTCGGCGCCGTGGCCTTCCGAAAGAGCTCGGGGTTCGGAGAAAACCGCGGCGGCGCGGACGCGCAAATGATTGCTCAACACGGCTTCGGCGAGGGCGCGACGCGCTATCGCGCCACGGCCATGCTCAGCGGCGCGCGCTACGCGCAGGCAGGCGTGCTGCGCCGCGACGACGTCGACGAGGGCAGGGTCGGCTTTTACGGCGTGTACCCGCTCGCCACGGCGGAAGCCCAGAACGCGCTCTCGGCCCGCAGTCAGCTCAGCTTCGGCGCCGAACACCGCGGCTCGGAGGGTGAAAACACCGATTTCTTGCTGTGGAGCACGTACAACGAGTTTCGCCTCCAAGAGAACTACACGGGCTTTTTGGGGCGCTCGCGGACCAACCCGGAGTGGGTGGGCCGCGGTGATTTGATCGAACAGACGAACCAGCAGCTCTCGTTCGGCGCGCGCGCTCGGCACCGCACGGCGCCGTACCGCCCCCACGAAAGCATCTTCGGCACCGTCGAGGTGGGCACTGCCACACGTCTCGATCTCGTGGACCAAACGCAGAACCTCTTGGGCGCGCCACAGAACGAAGTCTGGGACCGGCGCGTGGACGCCTCGATCACGGGAGCAGATCTCGGCGCTTGGCTCGACCTCGACTGGCAGTTTTCGCGCTTCGTCCAAGTGCGCGGAGGCTTCCGCGCCGACGCCCTCTTCTACGACGTGAACGATCGCCTCGGAAACGTCACTCCCGCGTTTCGTTCGGAAGAGCACGTGCCTGGTTTTCGTCGCTCGGCGTTCGGCATCGTCGTGGGACCACGCGTGAGCACGGAGGTACACGTCTTGCCTTGGCTTACCGCCCTCGCCGCTTACGGCGAGGGCTACCGTTCTCCGCAAGCACGCACCTTGAGCGACGGTGAAGACGCACCGTTCGCGCGGGTGAAGAGCGCGGACGTCGGCGCGCGCGCGCGCCTCCTGCCGCGCGAGGCCCTGGAGCTCATGGCGTCGGGTTTCTGGACGCGCTTGGGCGACGACGTGGCCTTCGACGCTGCCGAAGGGCGCCTCGAGCCCATCGGGCCGACCACACGCATGGGCGTCGTCGCGAACGCCAAGGCACGCCCCACGCCGTGGTCACTCCTGAACGCATCGCTCACGGTCGTCCGCGCCACGCTCGACGAGCCGCCGCCCGCCACGGCGGAGAACCCTTCTCCCGCGTTCGCGCACGGCTCCGCCCTGCCGTACGTGGCGCCCGTGACGCTCCGCGTGGACGCGTCGGTCACCCCCGAGCTCACGCGGTTTGCGAACGCGCCGCTTCGAGGCCGTGCCGGGCTCGGGTACTCCTACCTTTCGCCGCGCCCCCTTCCGTTCGGCGACCGCGCCCAGCCCGTGAGCCTCTTGGACGCGCTCGTGGGCGCGCGCTACCGCGCGCTCGAGCTCACGCTGGAGTGTCAAAACGTGCTGGACTCACAGTACGCGGCCGAGGAGCTGAACTTCGTTTCCTCCTGGGATGCGAGCGGCCCTGCGTCTCGCCTGCCGGAGCGGCACTTCTCTGCGGGTAGCCCCCGTACGCTGCTCGCGACGTTGGGGGTGCACCTGTGAAGGCTCGCTGTGCCGCGGCATCGTTTCTCGTCCTCTTGGCGTGGGGTTGCGGAGACACCGTCGGAGAGCGCGTTACCGCGCGCGTTTCGGCGCGTGGCGCTGAAACGCGCGCCTTCGACGTCGGCGACTTCCACGTCACTTTGGACGAAGTCCAAGTGGGCTTTGGCCCTCTGTACTTGTGCGCGAGCAACGTGCCCTCGGACGAGCTATGTGGGACGGCCCTCGCTGAGCTCACGACGAGCGTCACGGTGGACGCGCTCGATCCAGACGCACAGCCGCTCCCGGAGCTCGAGGGCACCACGGGAGAGGTGCGCTCGGCCGTATTCGACTACGGCATCGGCTGGGCGCTCACCAGTGATTTTCCGACGCCTGGCCCCGGCGCTCCCGGCGGCCACTCCATGAAGCTGCGCGGCACCGCAGCGCGCGGCGACGACACGTTCGAGTTCTTCGCCAACGTGGACGTCACCGTGAAGGCTCCTGGCCGCCTCACCACGGGCGTCGCGACCACGCACGCGCTGATGGGCGATCGGAGTCACCTCACCGTGCAGTTCGATCCCCGCGGCTGGCTCGAGGACGTCGACTTCGAGAGGTTGGCGAACCTCGCCGCGGAGACCCCGGACGAGCCGGTGGAGCTCGCGTCTGGCTCGCCCTCCTATGATGCAATCGTGATATCGATGACGGCTCGACGAAGGGTGGTCTTCGACTGGTCACGAGACTGACCCCTCGGCGCCGCTCGCCACCGGGAAGGTGGGGAGTGGACGGTCGCCAGGCGAGGGACTAAACGGGGGGAGTCGTGCGAGTCCTCGGCATCGAAACCTCCAGTCCCCGCGGCTCCGTGGCCCTCGTGGAAGGCGACCAAGTGGTCGCGCACGCGGTCAGCGACGAGCCGGGGCGGCACAGCGAGCGCATCCTCCCCCTCATCGACGGGCTGTTCGCGCAGTTGGGCTGGCCCCGGACGAGCATCCAGCGCGTCGGCGTGGGCGTGGGCCCGGGCAACTTCACGGGGCTCCGGATGGGTCTCGCCCTGGCGAGCGGGCTCACGCTCGGTCTGGGGGTGCCGGCCGTCGGTGTCGGTTCACTCCGAGCGGTGGCTGCTGGGCTGCCTTCGGACGACCCCCGGCTGAGGGTCGTCGTGCGGGACGCGCGGCGCGGGGACTTTTTCGTCGGCGCCTATTCCTCGCGAGGCGAGGAGGTTCTGGCGCCCATCGCGCTTCCCCAGGCTACGCTGGCCGACCAACTCGCGTCGCTCGTGCCGCCGGGCCCCTACGTGGTCTTGGGCACCGAGCTTTCCGGGCACCCTTTTGCCGCAAATGAGCTCACCGCAGAGCCCGACGCGCGCGTGGTTGCCCGCCTCGCCGCGACGCTGAGCCCGGACGCGCACCCTCCAGCTCCCCACTACGTTCGCGGTCCGGACGTCGTACGCCCTCGCCTGGTCCCCTCCCCGCTGGCGCTCCCACGCTCCTGAGCCCACCCTCGCTGGGCGGGCAGGCCCCTCTCGGTCGAGCTTTCCGCCGCCACCCCGCCAGGCAGGATCCCAGCAAAATTGCCCGTCCGGGCCCCTTTGCAGTAAGGGCCGGAGGCCATGCCGTCGCTCCGTCGCCGCTTGCTCGAAGCCGTTCTCATTCTGACCGCCGCGGGGGCCACGTTCGGGTGCGCCGGATCGAGCAAACCCGCCGGCGACCCGACGCGGATGAGCGAAAGCGAAGCCGACATCGCGGTGGACCTTTGGCAGGTGCGCAACCAGCCCCGAGAGGCTCTGGAACACGCCTTGCGCGCCACCGAGCTCGATCCGGACAACGCGGACGCCTCGCACCTGGTCGCTCTGATCTACTTGGATTTCTGCGGCAGGAGCGCCCTCGACGAGTGCCGGCTGAAAGATGCCGAAGAATACGCTCGCCGCGCGATCGCCAGCCGCGAGTCGTTCCTCGAGGCTCAAAACACGCTCGCCGTGGTTTTGGTCCACCAGAAGCGCCAGGCGGAAGCCATCCAAATTCTGAAGCCCATCACGGCCAATATCCTCTACCGGACCCCCGAAATTGCCTGGGGGAACCTGGGTTGGGCCTACCTGGAACAGGGAAAAAGCGAGGAAGCCGTGGCGGCCCTCCGCCGCGCCGTCGCCGCACAACCCCTCTTTTGCGTCGGCAACTATCGGCTGGGCGTCGCTTACCATCGCACCAAGCGGCTGTCGGAGGCTCGAGACGCCCTGGATAGCGCGCTCGAGACCGACGCTCCTGGCTGCGCTCAAATCCAGGACGCCTACCTGGAGCGAGCCCTCGTGAACCTCGCGCTCGGCGAGTTGGAC
The DNA here is from genome assembly GCA_023432025.1 of Pseudomonadota bacterium. Taxonomy (GTDB): domain Bacteria; phylum Myxococcota_A; class Polyangia; order Polyangiales; family Polyangiaceae; genus NIC37A-2. Next base: position 45,987 of record JAEYVE010000296.1, on the reverse strand, counting down.
CGCACGCGAGCGGATCTCGACCGCTGCATCGGACTCGACAAGCGCACTGGCTCGGGACGTGAGTGCGGTCGCTTGCTCACCAAATTGCAGTAGCCCTGACCGGCGCGCTCTATCCGTCTGCCGCCCGCTTTCGGAAACACCCCCGCGACCGGCGTGACGCGTACCAGATTGAGGCAGCGCAAGGACGTCCAGAATCCCAGTTTTCTCGGTAGTTTTTGGGGCTTTTTTGGGTAGGCTAGCGCGCGAGTTGCCCGCTGCGCGCAGCTCCCCCACTCCCCCATGGCCTCCGTCGGAAAGTTCTTGCGCGAGAAGCGCGAAGAACGGCGCATGAGCGTCGCCGAAATCGCACGCGCGACGCGTGTGCCGGTGTCCAGCGTGGAGCGCATCGAAGCGGATCAGTTCGACGAGCTCCCCGCCGAGGTGTTCGTGAGAGGTTTCCTCAAGTCGTACGCGCACGCGGTCGGCGTGCCCGCGGAGGAAGTGCTCGCGCTCTACACGTCGAGCCGCCGCGTCGCGTGGGTGACGCCACTCCCGCTCACGAGCGCGGCCAAACCCGCGCGCGGCCGTCGCGTGGGCGTCGCCATCGCCTTCGTCCTCTTGCTCATCCTGTTCACGTTGGCGCTCAGCATCGTGCTCAAGCCACGCGGCAACGACATGCCTCAAGAGCTGAGCATCCGCGCGCCCGCGTCGTCGTCGAACGTCACGGCGCGCGCGTGACCCGCTCCGCTCGCGGCGCGAAGCTTCACGGCGCGCGCGCCCTCCTTTTGTCTCGCGTCGCGTACGGCGAAGCCGACTTGGTCGTCACGCTGTTCACCGACTCGCTCGGTCGCATTTCCGCGCTGGCGCGCGGCGCGAGGCGCAGCACCAAGCGCTTCGGCGGCGCGCTCGAGCCGATGCACACCTTGGCCGTGGAGGTCGACGAGCGCGCTTCGGGAGAGCTCTTTACGCTGCGCGAGGCCACGCTGCTCACTCCGCGTCTCGGCGTCGTGTCGAGCTTGGATAGCTTGGAAGCAGCGGGGCGCGCGCTTTCGTGGCTGCGCAAGGCCGCCCCCGTGCGCGCGCCCGAGCCGCTCGCCTGGTCGGCCATCACACGCTTTTTGGACGAGTTGGAGCGCGAGCCAGCCCGCCACGACGAGCTCCTCGCGGAGCTGGGCGTGCGGCTCCTCGAGGCTTTCGGTTGGGCCCTCGAGCTCACCCGCTGCGTGCGCTGCGGCAAGGCTTGCCCGGCAGGACAAACGGCGCTGGTGAGCCCCGAGCGCGGCGGGCTCGTGTGCCGCGCGTGCGGCGGAGGCCCCGTGCGCGTCTCGGGCCCGCTCCGCGCTGGGCTCTTGCTCGCGGCGAACGGTGAAGATGCCGCGCTGCCCCGAGAGGAAGTCGCGGTGGCGCTCGAGCTGGTCGAGCGCGCGCTTCACTGCCACGTCGGCCTCGAATGAGGTCTCACGGCGGGGATGCAGTATGGTCGCGCCCGTGAGCGCGGAGACTGCCACCCGATCCACGACGACCCCCGCGAACGAAACGCCCAACGAGGGTGATCTCGAGCGCAAGCGCATCACCGGGCGCGCCGCCATCGTCGCGCTGGGTACACTGCTCAGCCGCTCGCTCGGCTTGGTGCGTGATCTGGTGCTCGCCGCTGCGTTCACGCGCGCTGCCACCGACGCCTTCATGGTGGCGTTCCAAATCCCGAACTTGCTTCGGCAGCTGCTCGCCGAGGGCGCCGTACAAAACGCCGTGTTGCCCGTGCTGGCGAAGACTCGCGAGCAAGAAGGCGAGGCCGCCGCCCAGGCCTACTTCCGCGCAGTGCGCGGGCTTTCGCTCCTGGCGCTCTTGGTGGTCACGGCGCTGGGCATGCTCTTCGCTCCCCAGCTCGTCGACTTGTTCGCCAAGGGGTTCCGCGACCAGCCCGGCCAGTTCGAACGCACCGTCCAGCTCACGCGCTGGGTCTTCCCCTACATCTTCTTCATGGGCACGGCCGCGCTCGGTGTGGCGGCGCTCAACACACACAAGCGCTTCGTCGCCACGTCGTTCGCGCCCGCGCTGCTCAACGTGGCGTTCGTCGTCTTCGCTCTGGCCTTGCCCGGATGGCTCGGCGCACACGGATACGAACGTGTGCTAGCGATGGCGGTCGGCGCGCTCGTCGGCGGCGCGCTGCAAGTCGTCGCTCAGTGGCCCAGCTTGCGAGCCATTGGCTACTTCGCGCCTCCTTCGCTCGACTTCGGCCATCCAGGCGTGCGTGAAAGCCTCCGGCGCATGGGCCCCACGCTGATTGGGATCGGCGTGTACTACGTGGACGTCGTGATCGGCCGTCGCCTCCTCTCGGAGCTCGGCGAGGGTCCCATCAGCTACTTCGGGTTCGCGCTGCGCCTCTGCGACTTCCCGCAAGGGATCTTCGTGATGGCCCTCTCGACGGCCACTTTGCCCAGCTTGGCCAAGCTCGTCGCCCAAAATCATCTCGACGAGGTAGCCAAGACGTACGCCTACGCCGTGCGCCTCGCGCTCTTCGTCGGTATCGGCGCCACTGCTTGCTTCGTAGTGTTGGCCGATCCTCTCGTGACGTTGCTCTTTCAGCGCGGTGAGTTCGACCGCGCCGCAACGGAGGAAACTGCTCGCGCGCTCATGGCTCAGGGCCTCGGCATTTGGACCGTGGCGGTAGTACGGCAGCTGGTCTCGGTGTTCTTCGCCTTGGGCGACACGCGCACGCCCGTCATCGTGGCGGCCGCCGATTTGTGCGTCTTCGTGGGGCTCGCCTTTGCGCTGCGCGGACCGCTCGGCCACGTAGGCGTCAGCCTGGCCGTGACGGGAGCCAGCGTGGCTCAGATGGCGTTGCTCTGGCTCGGACTGCGGTCACGCCTTCCCCAGCTTCATTTCGGCGAGGTGCTCGGGTCCGCGACGCGGAGTCTGGCAGCCGCCGTGGGCGGCGGCCTCGTCGCGTGGCTCGCGGCGCGTTCGGTGACGGACGTTCCGCTCCACTCCCTGGGCGGCGCGGGTAGGGAGCTCACGCAGGCGCTGCCGGCCTTGGTGGGTTCGACCGCGTTCGCTGCGGTCTTTCTGGGACTCGCCTTCGTGCTCAAGAGCCCGGAGCTCACGGCGGTCGCCGGCCCCGTGGTGCGCCGCTTCAGGCACCGTTGAGCCACCCGTTCGCGGAGAGCGGGGCCGTCCCTTGTATCGCCCGCCCTCGCCGCGTAGGACGCGGACCGTGAGCGCCGCGTCCAAGAACAAAAAGGCCGTCAAGAAAAAGCCCGACGCGCGGCCCAGCGCGGCGCGCGCCGCGACCCCGCCTCGAAAGGCGACGAGCCCCGGCTCCTCCTCTCCCGCGAAACCCACCGCGGACGCGCGCCCCGGCGACCGCGTCACGAGCGCGGAGTTCTCCGGTGGCGCCCAGAGCGACGGTCACTTTCCGCCGCCGGTCACCGTGGAAATCGCCTTCGCTGGCCGCTCCAACGTCGGCAAGAGTAGCTTGATGAATCGCCTGCTCGAACGTCGCTCACTGGTGCGCACCAGCTCGACGCCGGGCTGCACCCGGCAGGTGAGCTGGTTCGACGTTCAAGCGGACGACGGCGCGCACCTCACGTTGGTGGATCTCCCCGGCTACGGCTACGCACGTCGCTCCAAGACGGAGCGAAAGGCGTGGGGCGATCTCATTGATCGCTACCTCCTCGAGCGCCCCACCTTGCGCGGCGTCGTGGTGCTGACGGACGTGCGCCGAGGCTTCGAGGAAGACGACCTCGAGCTCCTGAAAATGTTGGCGTCGCCGAGCCGCACGTCACGTCCACCCCTTCAAGTCGTGTTGGTGGCGACCAAACTGGACAAGCTGCCGCGCGCCCAGCACAAGCCCCGCTTGGACGAACTCAGTCGTCAGGTGGGGACGCGCGTGATGGGGTTCTCGTCGACCGACGGCACCGGGCGCCTGCCGCTGTGGCGCCGCTTGCGGCGTATCGCGGGAGTCGAGCCCGAACCCGAGCTCGAGCCTACTCCGCCGAGCACCCCGAGCACGTGACGCGAACGGAGGGCACGGACGCGCCAAGACGTGACGCGCCGTGCCGCCCGCGTATCACCCCGACGTTCTTCATTCATCCACGAGGCGCCATTCGCTGGAGCGCCTCGTGGGTTCAGGGAACGTGACCGAGCGCGGCCTTGCCCTTGAGCTCGCGCTCGCAGTCCCCGTACAGGACGAACTTGTGCCGCGTGCCCGGGATGGCAAAACGGTAGGCGGGGCCTTCGTTGGCGCGGAAGTACTCGATACGCGCCTTGCCGTCCTCGGGGGCGCCCTTCTTGAGCGCCCTCTCCCAAATTTTGGCGAGGGAACAGCGCGGCTCCGGCAGCGGCTCGTCCTGCACCGAAGGGCACGGGTACGACGCCACGTCCGCGTCCGCGACCAGGCCCGCGGCGCGGACCTGTACGTTCTGCTTGCCACAGTAGGTGCGCTTGGGCAGCGTCCCGCCTTCTCGCGGAGGCTGAGCGCCCTTACCCGGCGGGCTCTGGAACGCGAAGCGCAGCGTGCTGCCGTGCGCCGTAAAATCGAGGGTACCGTCCAAGCGGACGCCGTCCGCTACGAAGCCCCGAAGGAGCGAACGCTCGGTGACGGTGCGGGCCCGCGGCAACACCCGCAGCGGGTCCACGTGGGTAGGAAACCCCTCGATCCCCTCAGCACTGGGGGGACCGGGCGGAGCGCTCCCCTTGGGAGCAGAGGCACGCTTGACCCAGTAGGACCCAGCGAGACACAGGGCAAACGTGATCGCAATGATGGTCAGCCCCAGACGCCTGTCCTGCCGACGCTTGTCGTCCGTCGCGAAAGCGCCTCGAGCATCGCGATCTGAAAAGGAGGTCGAGCCCATGCGGGCGCCCCCTATAGCACGGTGCGCAGGCATCTGAAGCGCCCTCGAGCGGCGCTCGATCCCCCCAGGAAAAAACGTCGCACGGAGCGCCGTCACGTCGTTGCATAGGCTAACCCGTCGCGCTATGTACCGCGCCGCCTTCGGACGCATAGCTCAGTTGGTAGAGCATCGCCTTCACACGGCGGGGGTCACAGGTTCGAGTCCTGTTGCGTCCACTAGAAAATCCCTGGTTTTAGAGCCCGCCAGCCTCAAGTTCCCACCACTTTCGCGGCGGCTCCCACCACTCCCACCAGGCTCTTCACCCTTGGTGGTGGGTCAACGCTCGAAGGGCTATCCGGAGCAGGCGTTGAGCAGTCGCAGACGGTAGTGTCGGAAGGACACATAGCCAAATGCACGGCGCTTCACGAGCTTGGCCTTGTTGTTGAAGCCCTCGGTCCGGGCGTTGGTCAGGCGGCAGAGCCAGTAGGCCAGAATCTCCTTTCGCCACCGGACGAGGGTCGAGCGGAGCGTCGAGAGCTCCGGGATTCGGGTGAGGGCGAGCGCATCGCAGAGCCCCGTCAGGCGCAGCTTGGCCTGCTTGCGACTCTTGGTCCGATAGAAGCCGTGCAGCACCTCCTTGGCCTCGTAGATGGCCTTGAGCGCGGGGTGACGGCAGAGCCACTCGTAGAGCGGCTGACGCCAACGATGCGGCACGAGGCGGCGCGGTTTGAGCAGTAGCTGCCGCAAGTACAGCGAATTGCGACCGTCCTCGGGGAGCTTGCGATAGCGCATAAGCGCGGGCTGCAAGAGGCGCAGCACGTGGAACTTGTCGGCGACGAGCTGCGCGTTGGGGAAGTGCTCATTGGCGAAGCGCTTGTACGGGTCGCACAAATCGAGCGTGACGAAGCGCACGTTTTCGCGGCCCGGGATGTGACGCACGGCGTGCTCGACATCGATGCCGCGCCGTCCCTCCGCGACTTCGACACCCAAAGCCTACGGGAACCGGGCGATGCCCTTACTTATCGATGTGACCCACTACCGAGCGACAAGAACCGCCTGCTTGCGACGATTCATCTGATTTCCAGCCATCGGAGAGGTACTCCAACCAGTCAGCGGTCCGTCCGGCCGCGTCTTGACCGAGCAGCTCTGACACCAGGAACAACGACGAGTCCAAGCCCGCGGAGATGCCGGCAGACGTAACGAACTTGCCGTCGCGCACGAAGCGCTTGTTTTGTTCGATTCGGACAGAGGGCTCGAGCCGCCGTACGACCTCGAAATCCGAATGATGGGTTGTGGCACGGCGGCCCTTCAGGAACCCCAACTTCGCAAGAAAGACTGCTCCCGAACAGATCGACATGACCCACTTCGCGCGCGGTACCGTCTCGGCGATCCACTTCATCACGACGGCGTCGCGGTCAATCGTGGGCTCGACGCCAGGACCGCCTGGGAGCACGAGCACGTCGACGGCCGTGGGCAGCGTTTCGCAGACGGAAGGCCGGACTTCGAGGCCATTGCGAGCCATCACTTGGCGCGAGGTGCTCACTGTCGTTACCGACATCGTTCCCGGTTCGATCCGGGTTCCCGCGAGTGAAAGCACCTCGAAGGGCGCGGCAAAGTCCAGCACCTCAACACCGTCGAACATCAGAATCGCCACGTCGTGCATCGGCCATCTCCTCGGCTTTCAGGACTCGCCATAGTGCCTCGCCGCGCCGTCGCGCATGCCACGAAAGAGCTGTCGACTGCCTGATCGGCGGTGAAAGTCGCCGAACTGCTCGTCGCTCCCCGCCGGCGGCTGCTGTAGGCTCGGGTATGGCCCCGAGTTCCGCCCGCCTCGAATGCTGGCCTCCGCCGTTCCCGTGGACTCTGGTCGACGCAGCGGGGCGGTGCGAACCTCGGCACGCACATGACGCTTTCGTCCAAGCCGCCCTCCAGCAGTGATGGCCGAGCCGGAGCTCGGCGCCGGGGCTTCGACGTGGCTTTCGCGGCACTGGCCTTTTGCCTGAGCGCTTGCACTTCGTCGTACCAGTCGCTCCAGACCGAGCACCCGTCCGCGGCAACGGTGCGCGGCGAGGCCAGTCAGCGCGTGACGGTTTGGTCGCACTTTTTCTTGTATGGGTTCATCCAAGGCGTGCAGAGCGATGTGCGTGACCATTGCGCGAGCGGGGTCGCTCGCAGCGTAGAGCTCGACGCCACTTTGCTAACCACGGCGGCGGCCATCCTCAGCTTGGGACTCTACACTCCCATCGAGCAGATTTTTTCGTGCGTTCCGGAGGAAAGGCCATGAGCTGCTCGAGCTCGATGCGCTTGCTTTGCGTGCTCGTGGTGGTCGTCGCGAGCGCGCTGGTGGGTGGCTGTTACCGCGTACGAGTGCGCTCGGGCCTACCGCCCGCCGATCCTCCGCCCGAGTACGACTTTCGTTGGCGGCACGGTTACTTGTTCGGCTTGCTCACCGAGGACACCGATCTCGAGCTCTCTCGCGTCTGCTCGAGCGGATGGGCCGAGCTCCAGGAGCAAGGAGACTTGCTGACGGGGGTTGCCACGGTAGCCACTCTCGGCCTGTACGCCCCTCGGCGTGTCACCGTGGTTTGCGCGGTGGCCACCGTGAGCCCGGAGCCGCCGCTGTACGGCTACGATACGCAGCGCGTGACGGACGTCGCCTATCCGGCTCGCGAGGAGGGAGCGCCCCCGCCTCCTCCCCCGCCGCTGCATCCCGAACCCGCATCGCCGCACCGCGACTGAGCCGCCTCGAGAGCGCACAGGGAGCGCCGCAGACAGCGCGAAGCTGCTATCTTGCGCCCATGACGAGTGAGAGCCACGCCCAGGAGCGCGCGTGAGGTACTTCGTGTCTCTCGGCGACGAAACGACCGAGGTCGACGTTCGAGATCTGGGCGCCGGCGAGTATCGCATCCGTCACTCGGGTGCCGAGCTCACCGCTCACGTTCACGGCGACACCGTCGTGGTCGACGGCTACACGGTGCCGTGTCGAACGGATGCCGCGCGCGGCGTGGTCGACCTCGGCCATGCGTCACTGCCATACGTCGTTTCGCGCGAAAACCCGCGCCAGGCGAGCTCGTCCGCCGCCGCCCAGCGGCCGGAGCTGCGCGCGCCCATGCCCGGAAAAATCGTGGACGTGCGCGTAGCTGAGGGAGCGCTCGTGGAGCGTGGACAGTGCGTTGTCGTGATTGAAGCCATGAAAATGCAGAACGAGCTCGTGGTGGCGAGCTCCGCGCGTATCAAGCGCCTCCACGTCACCTCCGGACAGGCCGTCGAAGCTGGCGCGCTCTTGGTCGAGCTCGAGCACGACCAAGAGCCGAGCTGAAGGCGCAGCGCCGTTCTCGTGTTCAGCGTCGTGAAGGCGCGCGTGCGCCTTCGCCACGCGATGTCGAGAACGGAGTGCTTCTCCGGAGTGCGGGAGCACCGCGCGGTGACGTTCGACGCTTCCCCCGCCGGAGTGCGGGAGCACCGCGCGGTGACGTTCGACGCTTCCCCCGCGGCGTCTGCTCGCGTGATGCCGAAGGGCGTCCGAAGGGCGTCGTGAGTCACCGCGCTTCGAGCGAGGCTCGTTCTGCGTTCAGGGGCGCGGCGTGGGCTTTTGCTTTTTCAGGGTATTTTGGAACGCCTTGAAGCGGTCCAGCGTGCGCTCGAGGAGCTCCTTGTCCGAGCTCAGATCCTTTTTTTCCCCGGGATCGGCGTTCAAGTCGTAGAGGCCCAAGATGCGCCCCTCACTCGTGATGAGCTTGAGGCCGTCTTCGATGAACGCGACGCGCTCCTCGTTGTAGGGGCCTTTGGGCATGTCCACGAGCACGATGCGCTCCCTGGGCTCGTACCCAGGCGGCCCGAGCACGTCCGGCAAAAGCGACACGCCGCGCGGTCCGTCGTCGCTCGGCGGGAGGGGATGGCCCACCGCCTCCATCACCGTCGGCACCAAGTCGATGCTGCTCCGCCGCGCCGACACACGACGCGGCTCCGCGCCCGGCACGTGAATGACGAGCGGCACGCGCACGAGCTCGTCCCACACCTCGAAGCCGTGCCGCCACATGCCATGCTCGTTGAAGGCTTCGCCGTGGTCGCTCGTGAAAATGATGATGGTGCGCTCCGCGAAGGGGCGCTCCGCGAGAGTCGTCAGGATGCGCCCGATCTGGAAGTCCACGAACGCGACCTCGCCGTCGTAGCGCGCGCGCCCACCTTTGCCGAAGTCGAACTGGGCGTGCGGCACGTAGTCCGCGTGCGGGTCCACGAAGTGCACCCAAAAGTAGAACTGCTGATTCTCGAGCGACGGATCGGTGAGATGTTTGATAGCGGCGTCCGCCAACTTGTCGCTGTTGACGGTGGTGTCTCCCTCGACGATCCAGGTTTTGGGCTGCGCGGTGGCGTCGATGACGTCGAACCCGCGCTCGAAGCCGTAGCCTGCCTTGGTGAAGTACCAATAGCCTTGAACGCTCACCGTGCGCAGGCCGAGCTGCTGGAGGCGCTCTTGGAGGAAGCTCTCCTCCTTCGAGAAGAAGTCGAAATGAGAGAAAGTGCGCTTGGTCTCGCTCGGGTACTTGCCGATGAGCGCGGGACCGAGGCTCTTGGACGTGTACGACGCGAGCGAGTAGGCGCGCTCGAAGATGGTGGACTTCTTCGCGAGCGCGTCGACGTTGGGGGATACGGGACGCGGGTTACCCGCGTAGCCCAAATCCCAGCGCAACGTGTCGACGCTGAGAAGCAGCACGTTCGCGTTCTTCGGGAGGCGCTCCCGCATCCACTCCGCCGCGTCCGGCGGAGCGGCTGGCGCCTGCGGCGCCAGCGTCACGCGCTCCGCGTCGCGTCCGCTGCAGTCTTCGTCGATTCCGTTGCCCGGGATATCGTTGGCGGCCGGAGAGATGTCGGGATTGTCGTCGTTGCAGTCTCCGCCACCAAACGCCGAGGAGTAGCCGTCGCCGTCACGGTCCGTCAGGCGCTGGGCCGCCGGGAGAAGGCGTGAAACCAACCCCGGCGCGCGCCCCCACGCGACAGCCGCGGGCGCGGGCATGGCGCGTGCGCCAATCAAGCCCAGCGCCGGAACGAACACCCCCACCACGAGCAGCGCGAGGGGCGCCCTCAGTGCGAGGACGGACGCGACGTACGCGCCAGCGAACACGACGAACAGCGTTCCGAGCGGACGCAGGTTCAACTCTTGCCGCCGAAGCACGCCGAAAATATCCCACGGACGGCCGCCACCGCCGGTTTCCCCCGCGACGACGAGCCAAGCGAGCCCAAGCGCGAACGCCGCGAGTGAAACGACGAGCGACACCACGAGCTTGGGCGCCTCGCGACGCGCGGCGAGCGCACTCACCGCGAGATCTGCGAGCACCGTTACCCCGAGTGCGAGCGCAAGCGCCGCGCCGGCAAGGCCCACCGAAGCAGCTTCTGGCGCGAGACCCGCGGCCAAAACCGCCAGCGCTGCCCGCGCCAGCAGATACAATGCCAGAAGCGTCGCTGGCCCCGCGAAGAGCACGAACCACCGCGCCGAGTTGCTCGCTCGGATGGCGCGCCACGTAACGCGCGGACCGCGAGGATGGATCAAGAAGGCGGCGCCAGCAGCCACGACGCCCAAGAGCAAGGACACCGGCCACAGGAGCCCCCAAGCGGCGAAGAAGGCGCTGCCGAACGACGCTCCGCCCAACGTGGCCCGAGCTTCGAGGAGAGCCGCGACGGCGCTGCCGACGGCAGCGCCAAACAAGGACGCCAACACCAACCGAAGCAGCGAAGCTGCCGGAGGCGAACCGGGGACACGGGGAGGTGGCGGCAGGGGCTCGGTCAACAAGACGTCCGACATGGGCCTCACGCTTGTAACACGCGCGCTGGCCGCCGCCCTCCCGAAGCGCCACGACGCCGGAGCCCGGAAAAAGCCCGGCTAGAGCGCGCGACGTGAAGGAACGGGCTCACTGGGCGACGCGACGCCTCCGGCGCCAACGACCTCAGGGCGCTGTCCGTCGCCCCGCGAGAGCGGGTGCGCGCGATCGTAGACTTCCATGAGGCGGTGAAGCGACAGATGGGTGTAACGCTGGGTCGTGGCGACGCTCGAGTGGCCGAGCAAATCTTGAATGGCCCGGAGGTCTGCGCCGCCTTCGAGCATGTGCGTCGCGCACGAGTGGCGCAACGCGTGCGGGTGCAAATCACCTCGACCAGCTCCGAGCACGCCGTATCGATGCACCAGCTCCTGCACGCGACGAACCCCGAGCCGCGCGCCGCGGGTGCTGACGAAGACGGCGCTCTCGTCCAGCGCGCCGGTGCGCGGGTGCGCGAGCGTCCCGCGAGCCGCCAGGTACCGCTCGAGCGCCTGGCGCGCCGGCGCTCCGAGCGGAACGACGCGCTCCTTGTTGCCCTTACCCCGAACACGCACCTTGGCTTCTGCGAGGCGCAGCTGCGAAAGGTCGAGCCCCGAAAGCTCGCTGACGCGCAGCCCCGAGCCGTAGAGGAGCTCGAGTAGCGCGGAGTCGCGGAGGCGCACTCCCTCGGGCTCGCTCTCCTGGGCTCCTTCGAGCGGGGAAAGCACCACACGCTCAGCGGCCTCCGCCGTGAGGAACACGGGCATTTTCCGGCGGACCTTGGGCGCCTTCATGAGCGCCGCCGGGTTTCGGTCGACCACGCTGCGGCGCTCGAGGTAGCGAAAGAGCGAACGCACCGCCGAGAGCTTGCGAGCGAGCGTGGGCGGCGAAGAGGATTCTGCGAGCTCGGCGAGCCAGGTGCGTAGGGAAAGCTTGTCGACGTCTCCAACCAACGCGGCTCGGCCAAAGCGCTCGCTCAGGTGACGTTCGAGCTCCGCGAGATCTCGCCCGTAGGCCGCGACGCTGTGCGGCGACGCGCGCCGCTCGTGCGTGAGGTGCAGAGCAAAGCGCTCCACGTGCTCGCGCAGGGTGACGGCGCCCGTACCGCCGCCAGCGCTCGTCCCGCGGTCCTCCGTCCTCGCCATGAACGCAAGGTTAGCCCCAAACCAACGCCAGCACCCAACAAGCGGCGCCCCCGAGCACGAGCCCGAGCCCCACCACGAGCGCGCGCCGATTCGTTCGTCCCTCGACGGTGATGCCCCACAACCCGGCACCAGCAAAGCCAGCCAAGAGCAGCACGAAGGCGAGCACCAAAATCGTCAGCTGCACACCGCGCTCGGCGCTGGTTCGACCGAGCGCTTTACGCTCGGCTAGAGCCGCGTGTGGGGGGGCGGAAGTGTCCACGCCCTCGCCCGTCCGTGCTCGCTCCACGCGATCGAGTCGCGCGAGCCCGAGCCGCGCCTCCTCGAGCTCGGTGGTGCGGGGGTCGAACCAATGCGCCGTTTCGAGCGCTGCGCGCTCGACGGAGCTCCAGGCCGTACGCGCCACCGCGTAGCGACCCTCGGCCTCGGAACCCCGCGCGATGGCCGCCATACGCTCGTAGGCAGCCGCCACGTGTGGCGCTCCTGGAACGTACGCCAACGCGGCCGTGCGTGCCTCGAGCGTCGCGGTTTCCAGATCTCCCCGGTCGAAGGCAGCGTCGCTCAGCTCGAGCGAAGCGCTGCCCCGAGTGATGACGCGGGCGGTCAGTACCGCCACGAGCCCGATGAGCACGACGAGCGTCAGCGCGACGCGACGAAGCCAAGTGCCGGTCACGGCGAGGCGCCCCACTGCACGGCAAGGCGCGCCGCCCGCGGCGCGCCTTGCCTCACGTTCGACGGATCCCGCGCGTCCCTCATCACAAGAAGTCGCGGCGGCGGAAAATGAGCGCGGCCAGCGCAAGCAGCCCCACCGCCCAGGCGACGGCGTGCGCCGCTGCCCAGCCAGCGTACGGCCAGTAGCTCACTCCCACGGCCTCGCCCGTGAGGAGCGGGCGGGGAGGAACGTACGTCATCAAGTTGGGGACCAGGCCGCTCAGTACCTCACCGATGCGCTTGAGCGTTTCACCGAAAACGCGTGCTGGCAGGCGAGCCAACGTGTCCGCAGAGCGGCCCACCAAGACCACGCCAATCGTGAACACGGCGGTGAGAAACGGCGAAGAAAATGAGGTGAACACGGTGGCGATTGCCAGAACCACACACACCTCGAGCACGGTGAGCAGTCCGGAACCCAAGAGCACGCGGCGGTCGTCCGGCGCGCCGGAGGCGAACAACGCGCCCCAAACGAGCAGCACGAGCGCCACGGGGATGGGAAGCCAGGTGCGCAGGCGCGCCCACTTGAGCCCCACCACCAGCGCCGCACCACACACACCGAGCGGCAAAGCGACGCTGCTCAAGAGAGAACGATCGGAGCTGCCCCCGAGCGCAAAGAGCAGCAAACCCGCGTACGCCGCCAGGAAGACCAACAACGTCAGCAACGTGCCCAGATACTTGCCGACGAGGTACTCCGCGCGATGGAGCGGTCGCGCCAAAATGGGGAAAATCGTCTTGAGCTCGAGCTCGCGGTAGAGCGACGTCGCGCCCAGCACGATGGCCACGAGGATCGCGTAGATGGAGGCAGAAGCTGCGCCGAGATCCGAAATCACGCGGAGCCTGTCCGAAAGCGCGTAGGCCCCCACCACCAAAGCGTAACCTCCGGTAGCCACCGCGAGCCCGAAGAGGCCGTGGAGCAGCCGCGCCCGCACCGCCTCGCGGTAGGTGTTCAGAGCAATGACCAATACCCGGAGCAGCATGCGCCGCCCGTCATACCGACCCTTCGAGAGGCTGAAAAGGCGTCCTCAGCGGGACGCGTTCAAGCGCTGGTCCAGCGTGTTTTCCACGTAGCGCCGGATGGTGTCGGGGGCCCGCAGCGCGACCTTTTGGACGGGCTTCTCGAAAAACTGCCCCATCATGCCCTGGCCGAGATCGAAGGCGACGGCCCAGGTCACCAGGGTTTGCCCCGGGCGAAGCTCGGTGACGCGCACGAAGCCCCAAATGTCCTTGAGATCGTGCGGACGCGACGGATCGAGCCAGAAGCGGGCTCGCCCCTTTCCGGGCTCCCATCGCAAAGAAACGACGTAGCGCCCCACGAACGGGGGCGAGCCTTGCGTGAGAGCAACGCGCGTGACGCCCTCCTTGTCGCTCAGCACCCGCGCCTCCAGCGTGTTCGGCAGCGCGTCCCGCAGCGCGCCGGGCTCCCGCAGGGCTGCCAGCACCTCCAGCGGACGGCCTTCGACCACGCCGTAGGAAATGCCCCCCATGTACGTCGCGCCTTCGTGCTCGAACTCGACCGGCCGAACGACGGTTTGGCCCGCCAGCAGGCTGCGCTGCTCCACGTCACTCAAGACGGCTAGCGCCGCCATGGCCTCTGGCCCGATCCCGCTGACTTCCGGCACCACGCTCTCTTCGGTGGCGGGCAAGCTCGGTCGGTCCATGCGTTTGGGGCGCCGCACGGAGCGCGTCACTTCCGGGTTCTGAATCGGCCCCGCGTGGGGGACGCGGCGCAACGTGGGCTCGATGCGCGAGGAAGGCGTTTGCGCCTGCGCCAGCCCGCCGAGCAAGAGCGACGCGAAGAACGCATTCCTCACACCGCTTCTGTGGTGTCGTCGTTCAGCAGCCGACGGCAAATTCTTCCGCGTCGTCACTGTCCCCCTTCCCTCCGATTGATTTCGTAACCTGCGCTCTCCACGTTGTCGACCCATGCGGGGCTCTACGGCATGATGCGGACGAGGTGACCCAAGACCCATCTTGCGTCCGCGCGACCGACGAAAGAGACCGCGATGCACATCCTGGTGTGTGAAGACCAAGACGAAATTCGACGCATGATCGAGGTGCTGGTGCGCGCCCGCGGCTACCGCGTCACCGGCGTGGCTTCGGGCGCACGCGCTCTCGACGTGGCCGCCGCGGATCGTCCGGACGTGCTCTTGCTCGATCTCACCTTGCCGGGTGAGTACGACGGCTTCGAGGTTTGCCGGCGCGTGCGCAAACTTCCGGCGACACGCACGGTGCCCGTCATCATCATCAGCGCGCTCGACGACGACGCTTCACGGAGCCGGGCGCAGCGCGCCGGGGCTACCGCCTATCACACCAAACCGTTCAGCCCCACGGGCCTACTCAAGGAAATCGAGCGCCACTCGCGCAGACCGCCGCCCCCTTAGACGCACGCGGGTTACGTGCCCTCGCGGAGCTCCTTGGCGCGCCGCTCGGCTTCGTCCAAGAGCATTTTTGCCTCGCCGCCCGGGATACGAAGCTCCGCTGCGAGCTCGGCGAGCACTTCTGCTTCCTTCTCGTGGTGCTCTCCGTCAATCCAGCTGATGAGCCCCGCGTGCTGGAGCAGCACACGTCGGTCGTCGTAGCTCAGGTCGTGGATGGGCACGTCCCGCACCGTGCGAGGCTCCTTGGCAAAGGACAACACTTCCAGACGTTCGCTCGGAGTCGCGCGATAGGCCTCGAGCAGCGCGTCGATGACTTCGTGCTCCTCGACGGTGACACGGCCATCCGCCCACGCCACGCTCACGAGTCCCTTCACGATGGCCAAGTCTTGCGGGTGCATGCGACCCCACGATCCCACTGTCACGCGAGGCGTCAATGGTCTCTCTGAAGACGGGAGCCCACCAAGGACCCTCGCCCACTTCCTGGAAGGGGCGAAAACGGTCAGCGTTCGACGAAAGACGCCCGGGGCGCGCGACCGTCGTCCAGCTCGGACTCCAGACGCGAGGGCGAACGTGCGTCGACGCCAGCCAAACGTTCGAGGCCGCGCAAGAGCTCGTGATCGGGCCGGCGCTGCGGGGCCGCAAAGCGCGCCAAGAGGTCGTTCACGTCACTGGGACGGTGCGGGGACTCGCTGGGCGAGCTGTGCGGAAGCTCTTCCAAAGTCGGCGGCTCCGGTGAAGGCTCGGACGCAATAGCCAACGCCAAATTCGACTCCGGCTCGTAGGCAGCAGCCCCCAGTGACTCGGCGCAGGGCTCGAGCAGCTCGTAGGGCGACTCCGGCGACTCGGCGGGCGACTCCGGCGACTCGGGACTCGCGTGCAAACCGTGGTGCGACTCCGGCGACTCGGCGGGCGGCGGCGACTCGGCGGGCGGCTCCGGTAGCTCGTGACGCGACTCCAGCGACTCGAGGATCGCCTGCAGCTCGTGGTGCCACTCCGTGGACTCGAGACTCGGCTGCGCGGTGAGCTCCGCTTCGAAAAACGGCGCTGCGCCGTACGACTCGGTCAAGACCTCGGCGCCCAGGGGCGTGCTCGCCACGGCGGACACGGGTGTCGGCGCGTGCAGGTTCAGGTGCGGCTCCGCGACGTGCGACGCTACGCGCGGCATGACGTGCGTCGGCGTGGTGTCGATGAACGCGAGCGCCATCGCATCCAACGTGCGTCGCGCGACCGCTTCGCGGAGCGAAGGCTCGGCCGAAACGACCGGCTCTAGGTCGGGAACCTGCGCCACACGCGGCGCGACCGCGCTCAGCTCGAACGGTGGAAGCTCCACGTCGACGAGCACGTCGAGCTCATCTTCGTCGGGGCGTACGTCGAGAACCTCTGCACGCGTCCGCGGCGCGTCGATCGGCCCCGCCGTAGCGCCGTTGGGGGCGGGCTGGCTGGGGACCGCGGCTGCCCCCGCGAGGACCTCGGACGAGACGAAAGGAGCGCCCTGGAGCGCGGTCGGCAAAACGCCGCGTTCGACGACGCCCACGCCAAGGTCTGGCTGGATGGGCCCGACCGAGGCAGGAGCATCCGACAGCGCCTCGAAGTCGGCCACGGCAACCACGCCCTGCGAGATGGCGCGCGTCGTCTCGCGCCACAGGCGCGCCAGCGAACGCCGCGCTGCCTTGCGATTGACCGGAACGAGCGCGGCTTCCAGCTCGACGACGAGGTGAGCCAGGCCCGCCGAGTTCTTCCGCTCCGCCACGCGCGAAAGATTGGGGCTCGTCGTGCGCGCCTCCCGCAGCAGCCAACCGAGCAAACGTCGGATTCCGCGCTCGGCGACGTCCTCGGACGTGAGCGGCGCCCCCGACATGCAGCCCACGTCTCCGTTTTCGTCGATGCCGGCGTCGTTGGGACCGACGAGGCGCGGCGATCGCGACAGCGCGTCGGCCAGTCCGAGCACGATGTAACCCGCGCTCTCGCACACCAAAGACGCCTCGCCCTGTCGGGCCGCCGCCACGATTTCCGCGATGGATACGGTCATGAAGCCTCTCCCCGAATGGGGACTCCGGCGCTTTGAAGGAAGGCTTTCGCCTCGCGCACCGTGTAAATGCCGTCGTGGAAAATGCTGGCGGCCAGCGCTGCGTCTGCTCCACCTTCGACCAGCCCTTGCCGCAGGTGCTCCAGGGTGCCCACTCCGCCCGATGCGACGACGGGGATGGGCACGGCGCTCGTCACCTCACGCAAGAGCTCGAGATCGTACCCCCCCTTGGTGCCGTCGCGGTCCATGCTGGTGAGCAAGATTTCTCCGGCTCCCAGGGCCGCGCCGCGACGCGCCCACTCCACGGCGTCCAGGCCCGTCCCGCGACGTCCGCCATGTGTGAAGACTTCCCAGCCACCTTCCGGCTTGCGGCGAGCGTCCACGGCGAGAACCAGCACCTGCGCGCCCCACGCGCCCGCCACGCGCTCGATGAGCCCCGGGTCACGAACCGCGGCGCTGTTGACGCTCACCTTGTCGGCGCCCGCCTCGAGCAGCGCTCGAACGTCGTCGGGACTGCCCACTCCACCGCCCACCGTGAGCGGCGTGAACACGACGTCCGCCGTGCGCTCGATGACGTCGAGCAGCGCGCCGCGTCCTTCGTGAGAGGCCGTGATGTCGAGGAACGTAATTTCGTCGGCGCCAGCGGCGTCGTAGCGAATGGCGCACTCCACCGGATCTCCGGCGTCGCGGATGTTCACGAAATTGACGCCCTTGACGACGCGACCGTCGCGAACGTCGAGGCAGGGGATGATTCGCTTCGCTAGCACTCGAGACTCTCCTTACGGGAGGACGGGCGATTTGGACAAACCTTCGAGGATCGGATAAGCGTCGGCATGGTCACGTGCCCGCTCTGTGGGACGCAAACCGACGCATTTCGGGCGGCTTGCGTGGCCTGCGGACGCACCCTCGACGGGGCCGACGCAGGGACGGTACCCACGGGCGTCGTTCGAGCAAGCCAGGACCTGAAGCGCACGCTCGTGGGCGGCACCCGCCTCGGCGCGGAGCACGACTCGAGCACCCCGCGCGAGGCAGCACCTCCGCAACCGACCGAAAGCGTCCTCGAAGCGGGCCCCCCAAGAGCCAAGCTCCAGGGAACGTTGCTCGGCTTCGGCGCGTTGGGCCCCGCTCCGACGCCGTTGACCGCTTTGTCGGAAGGGCCCGCAGCTGCTGCGCCGCTCGGAGACAAAAGAACGCTCCTCGGCGGCAACGCGCAGCCCGGCTTTGCCGCGCCTCCGCCCACGCAGCTCCCGGAGCGAGCGCTCCCAGCCGCGCTCGAGCCACCGCTGCCCGCAACGGGCAGTGACAAGCGCACGCTCCTCGGCGTGGCGCGGCCCGGCATCGCGCCGACGGGACGAGCGGCGCCGCTGCCGCCACCACCGCCCCTGCAAGAGGGCCTCCCCCCTCCCCCGTTGGCTCCGCGTAAGAAAGGTCGCGCGATCCTGGGGGGCGCGCTTGGCGCAGCGGCCCTCCTCGGCGGAGTCGCGGCGGCACTCTGGTCGCCTTCGGCGCCGCAGGTCGAGGTGTCCAGTCTGCGCGTCGGAGCGCTGGGAGACGAAATCGTCCTCAAGTGCTCCCAATGCTCGGACGGAGTGCGTGCCACCCTCGGCGCGAGCCGAGCCGAGTTCAAGAACGGCGAGGCCATCATCAAGACGGACGCGCCGCTCACCGTGGGCGAGCACCGCTTGAGCCTCGGCATCACACCCGAAAAGGGCGGAGCCACCTCCAGCGTCGAGCTGGTCGTCCCCGTGGCCTTCCGTGCCCGCGCCCTCCTCGCTTCAATCGGCGACGATGTGCCGTCGGCAGGCGTCGAGGTCAGCGCGCCCTCGGGCTCGAAGGTGACCGTGGACAGCAACGCGGTGGAGCTCGACGCTCATGGCGTGGCCCGGTACCGCGTCCCGCTGGATGCAGAAACCACGGGTGAAGAAGCCAGCTCGAAGTCTTTTTCGCAGAAGCTGACGGTGACGGTCACGCCGCCGGGAGGCACCGCCCGACACTCGACGGTAGAGCTCGGCGCCGCCGTCACGCCGCTCGTCCTAGGTGGCCCCGGGCCGCGCGTCGTGCTGCGCGGTGGCGATCTCATCGTGAGCGGTCGGACGGCTCCGAATGCCACCGTGCGCGTCGGAGCCGCCCGAGCCAAAGCGGACGCCGAGGGTCGCTTCATCGTCACCCTGCGGGCACCCGACGCTGGCGCGCATCGCGTCATTGCGACGGGTGAGGGCCTCGCCACGCGCGCGGTCACGGTCGATGTGACGCGCACTGCGGCCACACACCCCGAGCCGCTTGGCTTCGACGAGCTGCTCGCCGCAAAAGTGGGAAGCCGGGTCGCCTTGGTGGGGCAGGTCGTGGACGCGCGCTCTCAGCCGGATGGCAGCTCCCTGCTGCTCGAGGTGAAGCAAGGCTGTAGCAAACCGCCCTGTCTCGTCGGGGCTCTCTACCCCGCCCGGCTGGTCGCTGGCATGCCGAAGCGGGATCAGCAGCTCCTCGCCGTGGGCGACGCGTCCCCGCCCGTCGACGGCGCCCCTCGCCTCCGCCTCGAAACCTTTGGCCCGAATTGACCCCTGGCTCGGGCCGGCTGCACGCGTTCGGAAGGGTCCGCCCACTCATTCTGGGGTGGTGGGTGCGTAATTGTGCCACCCGAGCCCTGGCAGGCTCCGAATTTCGCCTTATAGTGCGGTCATGATCTCGATTACCCCTCTTGCTGCCGGCAAGGTGAAGGAAATCGCCACCGCCGAGGGCCTCTTGGGCCAGGGCTTGCGGCTGCGCGTCATTGGTGGCGGCTGCGCCGGTTTTCAGTACGACCTCTACTTCGAGGACAAGCCCACGGACATGGACGAGCAGTTCGAGTCCAATGGTGTCCAGCTGTTCATCGATCCGCTGAGCTTCCAGTACCTGGACGGCACGGAAATCGACTACGTCGACGGTGTGCAGGGCTCCGGCTTCAAGTTCGGAAATCCAAACGTGACGGGTAGTTGCGGCTGCGGGTCATCGTTCAGCGCCTAACGCTTCTCGCCGTTCAGACCACCTTTCAAAGAGGGCGTGCCGGCCGGCACGCCCTCTTCTGCTTTGTTCGTCTCGCATGCGACGGGAACTCGCCCCTTGCCGAGACGGCAGCCTGCTCCTGGTTCCTGCAACCAACGGCCGTCCTCCTGCGTACTCCTCGAAGCCGCCCAAACGAAAAGAGGGCCATCATGCAGCACTCCTATTCTTCGAGCCATTTCACCGCACTCGCCACCCCGGGTCGAACCGCGCTTCCTTCCAGCGGCGACGCGCGCGACTCCAGCGTCGCTCACTTCATCGCACTGGCGAACGCTGCGCCTCGCCTGGAGCGCAAAGCGGAAGAGGAGCTGCTCGTGCGGTGGTACGAACGGGGCGACGAGGCCGCCAAGGCCGAGCTCTTGCGCTGCCACCTGCGCTACGCCGTGAGCATCGCGATGAAGTACCGCCGTTATGGTTTGCCGCTCGCTGACTTGATCGCCGAGGGCAACTTCGGCCTCGTTCGCGCGCTCGAAAAGTTCGACCCCAAGTTGGGCAATCGCTTCGTCACGTACGCGGCGCACTGGGTGCGCGCCTACGTGCTCGGCTACGTTCTCAAGCATTGGAGCCTAGTGAACGTGGGACTGCGTTCGAAGCACTTCTTCAAGCTGCGCCGCGAGCGGCGGAGAATCGAGAGTTTGGTCGGAGATGCCGATCAAGCCCTGACGCTCCTGGCCGAGCGCACCGGTCTCACACCGGCACGCGTGGAAGATCTGCTGCGGCGCCTGGATTCGCGCGACGTGTCGCTCGACGCGCAAGCCTTCCAGGACGGCGCGACCGCCGTCGTGGATCGTCTCCCCGACGAAGAGCCCATTTCCGACGAACGCCTGGAAACCGAGCGACACTGCGACTGCGCGAAGCGCATCGTGCACCGCGCGCTGGCGACGCTCGATCCGCGCGAGCGTCTGGTCATCGAAAGTCGTCTGCTCGCGTCCCAAGAGGACGAACGCACGCTCGCCGATTTGGGGCGTGAGCTCGGCATCAGCCGTGAACGCGCTCGTCAGCTGGAGGAGCGCGGACGGCGCAAGCTTCGTCAACGCATTACGGAGCTGGCGCGTGACGAGAAGGGCTGCGAGGACTTGGTGTCCGGGGCAGAGCACCTCGTCACGGCGCACCTCGTCACGGCAGCGTGAAGGTGCTAGGCACGACGCGTCCGAGTGGATCAGGTGATCGCTGGGCGGCGCGCTTCCTCACGGAAATGCGCCGCCTGGAGGAAAGTCCGGGCTCCGTAGAGCAGGATGCCGGGTAACGCCCGGTGAGGGTGACCTCGAGGAAAGTGCAACAGAAAGTAAACCGCCGAGGCTTTCCGCCTCGGTAAGGGTGAAACGGTGGAGTAAGAGCCCACCGCGCCCGCGGCAACGCGGGTGGCACGGCAAACCCCATCCGGAGCAAGGCCGAGAAGGAAGTGAGCTGCTCGCTCATCGCTTCCGGGTTGGCTGCTCGAGGCGAACGGCAACGTTCGTCCCAGATGAATGATCGCCAGCCGCGCGCGGGAGACCGCGCGCCGCACAGAACCCGGCTTACGAGCCACTCGAACCACGCCAGCCTCAAAAGCTGGCGTGTTCTATTTTCGCGCGCCCCAATCGCAACAGCCACCGCGCAGCGCTGAGCGGCGAGCCCGCCAAGGCGCGAGCCGCGAAGCGGACGCCGGAGGCCCCCCAAAAAACCGCAAGGTTGTCTCTCTCACAAACAACCACCAACCCCACCCCGCGAGCGAAGCAAGCGGGGTCGGGGCCCCGCGCGCAGCGCCATGCGGCGAGCCCGCCCCGGTGCGAGACGCGGGCGGAGGCAGGAGGGGGCCCCAAAAAACCGCAAGGTTTTTAGGGGGAGGGTCCGCCCACGACCCGCACCAACCTCACCCGCCAGCAACGCAAGCGGGGCTGGGGCCCCGCGCGCAGCGCCAAGCGGCGAGCCCGCCCCGCTGCGAGACACGGGCGGAGGCGGGAGGGGGCCCCAAAAAACCGCAAGGTTTTTAGGGGGAGGGTCTGCTCCAGACCCTCCCAACAAATCACTGAGCCGCGAAGACGAACGGCACATTCACGGTGGTCGTGCCGCTCGACGGGGGGAACGTCCAAGTTTGCACGCGCCGCGAGATGCACGAGGCGAGGCCGCTATAGCCGCGAGGATCTCCCGAGGTCGTGGCCTGACGTACTTTGCCGTCGGGACCCACGGTAATGTTGACGGTGACGCGCGCCGAGGTGGGTGCGTCCTTGTCGCGCGTATCGAGCGCCGGCTGCCAACAGCTTCTCTTCACGCTGCTCGTGTAGCGGCCCACCGTGGCCTGAACCTGCGACGAATCGAGAGGCTGGGAGCTACCCGACGACACCGAGCCCGTGGAGGGGCCCCCTTGGGGGCCCGAGCCCAGACCTTTGAGGCCCGAGAGACCCGTGAGGCCTTGCTGAGAGGCGGCGGGCGCCGGAGCCGGCTTGCCCGAAGCCGTGCGCGAGGAAGTGCCCGGAGAGCTCTTTTGAGCCGTCGAGTCTGCCGGCGCCGCTTCCACCTCAGCCACGGCCGAGGGTGGCGGCGGAGCCGCTTCTTCCGCGCGTTCCGTCGGCACTTCGACGACTTCCCGAACGATTTTCGTCTTCTCGCCGCCGAACACTACGAAGCCGAGCGCCAAACCCAAGCCCACGGCGACGACCATCGCGAACAACGCGGCCGGGCTGATGCCACCACGCCGCACGGGCGGAGCAACGTCGTCGAGCACGACCGAGGGGCGGGTTGGCAAGCTCTCCGGGGCCGCAGCCGGCGCTGGAGCCACGACCGGCGCCGCAGCTGGGCTGGCCGCGCTCTTCTCGTCACGCGCGAACGGATCAGCGTGCTCGCGAGGAACGGCGAGCGGAGCCGCGGAGGCACGCGCCGCGGAGAGCCCTTCTTCGACGATGGCGACCAGCTCCGGGAACTTGTGAAGCGGCAACCACTCCTCGAAGCCTTCACGCCACACGAGGTTGTCCGTGCCGATGGCTCCCGACAGAGCACGCGAGCGGAGCTCACTCAAACGGAGAGGTCCCACCGGCACGCCGTTGACACCGACGAACCACTCGTCCGCCGTGATGGGCAACGAGTCTCGCGTAGGTTGCGACTCGCGCGTCCCAGCGCTGACCGCGGCACCACCCGCTTGTGGCATGTCGCTGCGAACCGCGCCGCGCGGCACCGAAGGATCCCGAATGACCGCCGCCGCAAACGCGCCAGCGAGTGCGCCCCCTTCGACGACACGCGTCATTTCGTCGTCGTCGAAGCTCTCCAAATCGACGGGGTGGGTGTCCGAGTGAGGCGGAGCGCTCGTCACCGACGACACGTCAGGGCGAGAAACAGCAGCCGCGACGGCTGCGCGGGCGGGAGCGGAAGCGCGCGGCGGAGGGACCGCGGCACGTGGCGCAGGCGCCGTCTTGGCTGCACGTGCGGCGGTCGGGCGCGCCGGCTTGGGCGCAGCGTCGGTAGAGGCCCCGCGCGAGGAGGCTGCGGCTGCCGCCGCAGCACCTGGAATACTTGGACGTAGCGAAGCCGCAGAAGGCCGCGAGCCCGTCGGCTGCGAGCCGGTAGGCCGCGAGCCCGTCGGTCGTGACCCCGTGGCTTCGGAGTCCGAGCTCGCTGGGGGGGCCGCCACGGCCGCCGCTGACTCGTCCGTCGCCTGCACAGCGGCGGGCGTACCTTCTGGCTGCGTGGCCACCGACGCGTCGCTGCTCGCGCCCGTGATGGCGATGAGCGTGCCGCACTGGCGACACTTCATCTTCACGGATCGGCCTGCGACCTTCTCGTCGGCGATCTGGTACTTGGCCTTGCAGTTCTGACAGACGAACTTCATGCGAGAAGGGCGCCGGGGGTGCGCGCCGGCCGGGGCAGCATAGCGCGAGCGGACAGAAGGATCGAACGGACCGGAGACGGGCCCGTAGGACGAGCGAAGTCGGCAGAAATCAGGGTCAAAGCAGCGCCAATAGCTGTTTCTTGATGGTCTGGCGGGTCGGGTCGTCCGGGGCCACCACCAAAGCTCTCTGCCACATTTCTGCTGCCTTATTCCGGAACCCGGCCTTCTGGTAGAGGATGGCCAGGTTCTTCATGGCGGGGAAGTGCCGAGAGTTGATCTCCACGGCCTGCTCCAACGCCGTGATGGCGTCGAACACCTGCCCCTTGCGCCCGTAGAGCAAGCCCAGGTGAAAGTGGAGGCGGTACGCGAGCGGATCGATGTCCACGCCGCGACGCAGGTACTCGACGGCGGTGTCCAGGTCGCCCGCCTTGTACGCGGCCACGCCGGCCGTGAGCGCTTCCTCGGCCTCCTGGTGCATGCGCTCTTGGTCGAGCTCCGCTTGCTTCGCCGAGCCCTCGAGCGCGCTCTCCACCGCGTCCACGACTTGTTGAATCTTGAACGGCTTCTCGACGAACGCTTCGACGCCGCAACTCTCTTTCAAGTCTTCGGCGTAGTGCCAACCGCGATACACAGCGCTCACCATCACGATGGGGATGCCGCCGTAACGCTTGCTGCCCTTGATGCGACGAGCAATGTCGAAGCCGTGCACCTCGGGCAACATGGCGTCCAGCACGATGAGGTCCGGCGAATGCTCCTTCACCATCTTGAGCGCCATGAGCCCCGCGTCCGCCTGGAGCACGCGGTAGCCACGACTCGTCAGGAGGCGCTCGAGCATGCGGCGGATTTCCGCTTCGTCGTCCACGATGAGCACCGTGCGCGCACCTTCCGGCGCGGGACGCGACTCGTGCTCGGGCAAATCCGTGATGACGCTGAGCTCCTGCGAGACGTCTCCGAAGCCTTCGTCGTTCACCTCGGACAAGCTCGCCTGCGCGCCCGGTGTTTCGGCGTTCACGCTCGGCGTCAGCGCCGTCGACGGCGGCACCGAGTCCGTTTGGGTCGGCTCCTCGACGGTGGAAAGCGGCGCCCACTCCGTCCCTTGCCCCAGCGGCTGCCCATGCGCGTCGATGCCGAGCTTTTGCAGGGTTTCTGCGGGACAACGCGGACCGACGTAGTAGCGCTCGCCGCGAGCACGCCGCGCGTACGCCTCCTCGACGACCTTGGCCAGCGGCGTTTCGAGCGCGACGTACGGGTAAACCTTTTTGCCCGTCACGAACTCGAGCTCGTCGATGACCTTCCGCTCGCGCGGATTCGCCATGGCGACGAACAATCGCTCTCCGCGTGACAGGACCGGCAAAATGAGATGCTTTTCGGCGATCTCTTTCGGCAAGAGCTCGAGATCCACGAGGCTCACGCACACCTGCTCGAGATCGATGCCCGGAATGCCGTGCTGCTCGCTCAGCGCCTTGAGCGCGGCCAAGCCGCTGATGGTGCCTTGTTCGATCAACCGTGACGCCAGGCGCCCGCCAGGCTCACTCAGCGCCTGCTCCAGCTGATCTGGAGTGAGCGCCTTTTGCCTGAGGAGGATTCGTCCGAGTTGCTTCTTTTCCGCCATGCGGCCGTCCGAATACACACGATAGCCGATCCGTGCGCGCCAAGGCCACGTCTTCCGTGGCATTTTCGCCCCGAGTTCGGGTTCTCCGAAGCCGCTCCGTCGACCTCAGGCGCCCAGCTCGCGTAGCTTTTCGGTCGCCCAACTCGCGTACCGCGCCTCCAGCACCGCCGCGCGCGCCTCGGCCACCAGCCGCGCATAAAAGCGCAGGTTGTGGAGGGTCAGAAGCCGATGGGCGAGGATTTCTCCCGCGACGTAGAGGTGTCGCAGGTAGGCGCGCGAGTACCCGCCAGCGCACGCGGCACAGTCGCAACCAGGTTCGATGACCTCACGATCGGTCCGGTACTTCGCGTTCTTGATGACGAGCTTGCCGGTGCGAACGAAGACTTGCCCGTTCCTGGCGTTGCGCGTGGGCATCACGCAGTCGAAGAGGTCGATGCCGGCCCCGATGGCGCGCACCAAGTCGCTCGGCGTTCCCACGCCCATCAGGTAGTGAATTCGAGCGGGATCCATGCGTGGCGCGACCTCGGCGAGCGCGCGGTGCATGTGCTCGGGCGGCTCACCCACGCTGAAGCCGCCGAGCGCCACCCCGTCGAATGGAAGCGCTTGCAGCTCCGCCAAGTGCCGGAGCCGGAGCTCGACGTCCGTGCCGCCCTGAACGATGCAAAACAGCGCCTGGTCCGGCCTCCGTGACTCGAGACAGCGCGCTGCCCAACGCGTCGTGCGCGCCATGGCCTCGAGCACCACATCTCGCGCGGAGCCGCCGGGAGGACAAATGTCGAGCTGCATCGCGACGTCCGAGCCGAGCATCCCCTGCACCCGCATGGACTCCTCCGGCGAAAGCATGCGCCGCGAGCCGTCCAAATGGGACGAAAAGGCAAACCCTTCCTCGCTCACCTTGGTGCGTTCGGCGAGGGAGAAAGCCTGAAAGCCGCCGGAGTCGGTGGCTATCACGTGAGGCCAACGACTGAAGTCGTGGAGGCCGCCGCCGTCCTGGACCACCTCGGGCCCAGGACGGAGCCACAAGTGGTAGGTGTTCATGATGACCATGCGCGCGCCGGTCGCGGCCACCTCCCCCGGATCGAGCGCCTTCACGGAGGCTTGCGTGCCCACCGGCATGAACGCAGGCGTCTGAACGACCCCGCGACGCGTGTGGAGCAGTCCGGCGCGCGCGTGACCGCTCTGGGCCGCCCGCTCGAAGCTCACGGTTCTGGTCATGACAAGCGCTCCGGAATCCACATGGCATCTCCATAGGAGAGGAAGCGATACCCCTCCGCGCCGGCCGCGGCATAAGCGGCGAGAATTCGTTCGCGCCCCGCGAACGCCGAAACGAGCGCCAAGAGCGTGCTCCTTGGCATGTGGAAGTTGGTGAGCAAGGCGTCCGTCACGCGAAACCGGTAGCCTGGTTGAATGAGAAGCCGCGTTTCCCCGCGAAATGGCCGCAAGTAACCGACCTGTTCGGGGTGCGCCGCGGACTCGAGCGCACGCACCGCCGTCGTGCCGATGGCCACGACCTTCCCGCCCCGCGCGCGCACGTCGCGAACGGCCTGGCACAGCTCTTCATTCACCTCGATCCACTCGGCGTGCATGTCGTGCTCGTCCAGATCGTCGGCAGACACCGGGCGAAACGTTCCCACGCCCACGTGCAGCAAGAGCCGCCCCACTCGCACGCCGCGCTCCTCCAGCCGAGCAAGTCCGTCCTTCGTCAGGTGAAGGCCCGCCGTGGGCGCCGCCACCGAGCCCAGCTTGTCCGCGAACACGGTTTGGTAGCGCTCCACGTCCAGGGTTTCGGCGCTACGCCGCATGTACGGCGGGATCGGCATTTCTCCGTGCTGCTCCAGCGCGGCTTCGATCTCGCTGTCCGTGAGCGGTGTCACGCCGTCCGGCGCGCAGAGATCGACCCGCAACGTGCCGTCCCCTTCCCGCTCGGCGATCGTCACGAGGAGCCCCGGCGCTTCGAGGCGATCCCCCACACGAATCGGCTTGTTTGCCCGACCGAGCGCCCGCCAGCGGTTGCCCGCCCAGGGCGCCAGCAAGAGGAGCTCTGCCCGCCCCCCGCCGCCGTTCGCCGCCGCCGGGCGTCGGCAAACCAGCCTCGCGCGCCGGACGCGCGTTTCGTTCAAGACGACGAGGGAGCCTTCTGGAATGAACTCGCATAGCTCGCGCACGCTCGCGTGCGCGAGGCCGCCCTGCCCGAGAACCAACATGCGCGCACCGTCACGCGCCTCGGGCGGCCGCGATGCGATGAGCTCCTCGCGGAGCTCATAGTCGAACAATTCTGTCTTCACGAGGTGCGGGGGGCCACGGCGCGCTCGCGCGCGCCGAGCAATCAGCGGCTATCGTAGGTAATCCCGAGGCGCGTCATTTTGCGCCAGAGGGTCGTGGGGCTGATGTTGAGCGCCTCTGCGGCGCGCTCGCGGCTGCCGTCCGCCGCGCGCAAAGCGCGCTCCACGGCCTGCCGCTCTGCCTCGTCCACGATGTCGGCGAGCGTCTTGCCGCTGGTCGGGCTGGGCTCGCGCGACGCGTCCGGCAAGACGTCGTCCAGGGTGATGGTGCCGTTGGTGGCCAGCGCCACCGCTTGCTCCACCATGTTCTCGAGCTCGCGAATGTTGCCCGGGTAGCTGTACTCCAAGAGGTGATCCATCACGCCGTCACCCAGCTGCGCGCGAGCGCCGATCTTCTGGTTGTACTTGTTCAGGAAGTACTCGAAGAGCAGCGGAATATCCTCGCGCCTTTGGCGCAGCGGCGGCAGCACGAAGCGCGCCACGTTCAGGCGGTAGTACAAATCCTCGCGGAAGCGGCGCTCTTCCACCGCCTCCGTGAGCTCCACGTTGGTCGCGGCGATGACCCGAATGTCCACCTTGATGGGCTTGTTGTCGCCGACGCGACGCACCTCGCCCTCTTGAATCGTACGAAGCAGCTTGGCTTGGAAGGCCAGCGTCGTCTCCGCGATTTCGTCGAAGAAAAAGGTGCCGCCGTCCGCCTCCTCGAACAAACCTTTGCGAGCAGACACCGCGCCCGTGAACGAGCCGCGCGCGTGCCCGAAGAGCTCGCTCTCGAGCAGCGTTTCGGTGATGGCCGCGCAGTTCACCGGGACGAAGGGGCGGTTGGCGCGACGGCTGTTGGCGTGCACCGCGCGCGCGATGAGCTCCTTGCCGGTGCCGCTCTCACCCGTGATGAGCACCGTCGAGTCCGTCGGCGCGATCCGCACCACGCGCGACAGCAGGTTCCGAATGGCCTCGGAGCGCCCAATGATGTTCTCGAACCCGTAGCGCTCCTTGAACTCCTGCGCGAACGCTTCGACTTGTCCACGCAGCCGCCGGCTCTCGAGCGCCTTGAAGACCTTCATCAAGAGCTCGGCTTCGTTGAAGGGCTTTTGCAGGTAGTCGAACGCGCCCAGGCGAATCGCCTCGACGGCGGATTCGATCGTTCCGTACGCGGTCATCACGATGACCTCACACTTCGGCTGCGCCTCCTTGACCGCCCGCAGCACCTGCAGGCCGTCCGGATCGCCCATCCGCAAGTCCGTGATGACCAGATCGTACGCCTCGGCGGCGCCCGCCTCGCGGCCCCGCGCGCCGTCCTCTGCCTCGTCGACGTCGTAACCAGCGCCGCGCAGCATCATGGCCAGCGTGGTCCTCATGTTGCGCTGGTCATCGACGACCAGGATGCGCACGGGACGGGCGCTCGCGTCTCGCGGCGACGGGGTTGTCTTGGATTTCGTGGACACGACTCTCGAAATCGAGCAGGAACGCGACCCTTGTGCAACCCGGCTCGAAGGCTCCCCCACCCGCTCGCCCGCTCGCGATCGACATCGTTTCGTCCGGGTGCTAGTGGCAGTCGCCACGAGATCGCCTATGCGCCGCCATCCTGAGGTGCGCGGCTCCTAGGGCATCGTAAACGGGGAGACGGCTGCGCGGTGCCGCTGTACGCCCCGATACGGCGCGGGTTTCGTCGGCGCACGCCGCGGAAAGCAGCGACGCCGAACGCGCCGAAATTTCTGTAGCGACGGAGGGGCGCGAAAGCGCCAGAGGGCACGATGGCGAAAAGTCTGATCGAGCAGATTGGAGAGAACGGTAAGCGAAAGGCCGTGATCGAGGACGCGCTGCGCGTGCTCGACGCCGAGGTCGAGGACAAGTCCGGCCTCACCGGCATCGCGGTGAAAACGAGCTACAAGCTGGTCAAGGGCGTCGCCCCTGGCTTTCTGAACCAGGTGATGGATCGCCTCCTCGACGACTTCCTCCGCGCGGTCGAGCCGTCCTACCAGACCGCTTTGAGCCGTGGGGAAAAACCCAGCAAGACCTTGGTCGCCGAGGGGAGCGCGGTCGCGGACCGGCTGCTCGCCGTCACCGACGCCCGGGCAGCCAACGCCAAGCAGGCCGTCATTCAAAAGACCTACGAAAAGCTGCGCCCCTCCGCCAAAAAGCACGTCGAAGCGGCCATGCCTCGACTGGGCCAGCTCCTCGAGCGCCACGCAGCAAGCGCTTGAAGGCCGTGGGGGCGCTCGCCCCGCGGGGCCGTCCGGGGCATCCCCTCGGCCCGACCCCCCGGGGTGAGGCCTTTCGAGTGAATTTCCACCTCCCCGCCGCGCGCGCCGCGCTGGCATTGCGCTTCGAGCTGAGGTAGGAGGCTGACCCCATTCAACCCCGCCCCGCCTCGAGGCCCGCCCTACCGAGTCGGACACCCGAGGAGAGTAAGCCATGTCGACCCCGCAAGATTCACGCGCCCGTCGCCGCGAACGTAAGCGTCGCGCCAAGAAGAACGCCCAGTGGGAGATGAAGCGCGCCGAAGAGCACGCCGCCGCTGGTCAGCCCAAGACGCCGCCCAAGACGGCGACCTGAGCGCCCCCACAGACAAACCGACGTGAGCCGCCCGCTCTCGACGCTGCCCCGAGCCGCTCGAGACGGGCGGTCCGCATTTGGGCAGACGCCGGACGGGACACGCCCCCGCACGCAGGCGGAACCGCCCCACCTCCCGTTTCGTTTTTTCGGGCTCGGCGGGGTCGCACGAAACGCGGTGCTCCCGCAGCACGGCCCCGGCCCGGCAAAACGCGGTGCTCCCGCAGCACGGCCCCGGCGCTCGAAAACGAACGCCGCACCGCTTGGGCGCTTCCGCTCGTCAAGGGGTCGACAGGGCCCCGGCGCGGACCCATTCTTTCTAGACGGCCTCGCGGGCGACGGAGAGTTGCGGGGTTACCCTGCGCATTCATCGCAAGCGCATTCACGGCGTATTTCGCTCCATGACCACCAAGAAAACGCAAACCCCCGAGCACCAGGGCGACCTCGCCACGGAAGAGCGGGCGAAAACGGAGCGGCCTCGCCGCTACGTCGTGGTCTTTCACAACGACGACTACACCACCCAGGAGTTCGTCGTTCACGTCCTCATGAAGTTCTTCCACAAGGACGTCACGGAGGCGACGCACCTCATGCTCCACGTCCACGTCCGCGGCTGGGCGGCCGTTGGCGTCTTCACGAGGGACGTCGCCGAGTCGAAGGTGGAACAGGTCATGACCTACGCCAAGCACAGCGGTCACCCGCTGCGCTGCAGCGCCGAGCCAGAAGGATTCGAGGGCTGAGAGTATGAAGCTGAGCACCCAACTCGAAATCGCGCTCTCCCTGGCCCACCACGAGGCCCAGCGCCGCCGCCACGAGCTGATGACGGTCGAGCACCTCTTGCTCGCCCTGCTTCACGACCAGGAGACGGCGCGCGTCATCGTCAAGGCGGGCGGCAACCTGGAGCGCCTGAAGAAGAGCCTCGCCGACGTCTTGGATCGCGAAATGACGCCTGTCCCTCTGGGGCAGGACGTGGCGCCCACGCCGTCACGCGGCTTTCAGCGCGTCCTACAGCGCGCCGCCTGGCACGTGGAGTCCAGCGGCAAGGACGAGCTGAAGGGCTACAACGTGCTCGTCGCCATCTTCTCGGAGGTGGATTCGTACGCGGTGGCCGCGCTGAACGACTGCGGCACGTCGCGCTACGACATCGTGAGCTTCATCAGCCACGGCGCGCCGAAGTCGGACGCCGAGGGCGGCGCAGAGAACGAACGGACGGAAGGCGAGCCCGGCGCGGAAGGCGAAGCCGGCGCGGAGCCAGAAGGCGACCCCCTGGCGCGCTTCGCCGTGAACCTGAACGAGCGCGCGCAAAAGGGAGAAATCGAGCCCCTCGTCGGAAGGGAAAAGGAGCTGCGCCGCGCGGTGCAGGTGCTGGCCCGCCGCCGCAAGAACAACCCGCTCTTCGTCGGTGACTCCGGCGTCGGCAAGACCGCGATCGTCGAGGGGCTGGCGGCAAAAATCGTCGCTGGCGAGGTCCCCGACGCCATCAAGAACGCCGTCATTTTCGCGCTGGACATGGGCACGCTGGTCGCCGGCACCAAGTTCCGCGGAGACTTCGAGAACCGCGTCAAGGGCGTGCTCAAGCAGCTGGAAAAGCACGAAGGCTCCATCCTGTTCGTCGACGAAATGCACACCGTCGTCGGCGCTGGCGCCGCCAGCGGCGGCACGCTCGACGCAGCAAACTTGCTCAAGCCGGCGCTCTCCTCCGGCAAGCTGCGCTGCATCGGCGCCACCACCTTCGAGGAGTACCGCAGCCACCTGGAAAAGGATCGCGCGCTCGCGCGGCGCTTCCAGAAAATCGAGGTGCTGGAGCCGAGCCCGGAAGAAACCGTGCAAATCCTCGAGGGCCTCTTGCCGCGCTACGAGGAGTTCCACGGCGTCACCTACGAGGAGGGCACCGTCAAGGCCGCCGTCACGCTCGCAGAGCGCCACCTGCACGATCGCAAGCTCCCGGACAAGGCCATCGATCTCGTGGACGAGGCGGGCGCGGACGCCAAGCTCGACGAAGGCAAAGGCGGCAAGGTCACGCTCGATCGCATCGAGGCGGTCGTGGCGCGCATGGCGCAAATCCCGCCGCGCCAAGTGTCTTCCAGCGACAAGAAGTCACTGCAGAACCTGGAAGGCGATCTCAAAAAAGTCGTCTTCGGTCAGGACCGCGCCATCGAAGAGCTGGCCACCGCCATTCGCCTGTCGCGCGCCGGGCTGCGACCGCCGGAAAAGCCCATCGGCTCCTACCTCTTCACCGGGCCCACCGGCGTCGGCAAGACGGAGGTCGCCAAGCAGCTCGCCAAGACGCTCGGCATCGAGCTCATTCGCTTCGACATGAGCGAGTACATGGAGCGCCACACGGTGTCGCGGCTCATCGGCGCGCCGCCGGGCTACGTGGGCTACGACCGCGGCGGCCTCTTGACGGAAGCCGTCGCCAAGACGCCGCACGCAGTGCTCTTGCTCGACGAAATCGAAAAGGCGCACCCCGACGTCTTCAACGTGCTCTTGCAGGTCATGGACCACGGCACGCTCACCGACAACAACGGCAAAAAAGCGGACTTCCGCCACGTGGTCCTCATCATGACGAGCAACGTGGGCGCGGCAGATCTGGTGCGGCGTCCGCTCGGCTTCGGCGAGCGCTCGAGCCGCGGCCAAGAGGAAGTGGCGCTCAAGGCCACCTTCAGCCCCGAGTTCAGAAACCGCCTGGACGCGCGCATTCCCTTCGAGCCCCTGTCGCACGACGTGATGGGCCTCGTCGTGGACAAGAACATGCGTGAGCTCGAGGAACAGCTCGCCGAGCGAGAGGTCAAAATCGAGCTCAAGGAGGCGGCGCGCCGGTACCTGGCGGACAAGGGCTACGACAAGGACAACGGCGCGCGCCCGCTCGCACGTCTCATCCAAGACGAAGTCAAAAAGCCCCTGTCGAG
This sequence comes from Pseudomonadota bacterium, assembly GCA_023432025.1. Lineage (GTDB taxonomy): Bacteria > Myxococcota_A > Polyangia > Polyangiales > Polyangiaceae > NIC37A-2. The sequence goes on along the minus strand of JAEYVE010000296.1, from coordinate 12,936 downwards.
CGAAATTCTCTTCGGAGAGCTGGAGCAGGGCGGCACCGCCATCGTCGACTTCGACGGACAAAAGCTGACCTTCCGGTATCGCAAGTGACGCCAAAGAGCGCGGCGTGGTGCGCGCTCACGTGGCTCGCCGTCGCGCTCCTTGCCGGCTGCAGCGCGAGCGAGCCACGCGTCGAAATCGGCGCGGCGCGCGCGACGTCTCACGCCTCGAACCAGGTTTTCGGGGGCGGCGAAGCGCCCCAGGGTCCGGTGCTCCCGCATTCCGGCGCAGTCCGCCCAAGCGCGCCGAACGAGCGCAACATCGTCCCCACCGAGCGCCAGCCGCGCGTCGCCGTCAGCGATCCGAAGGTGCTCGCGGAGCTCGAGCGCCGCGGGCTCGGCTTCGCCGAGCGCCTCGCTGCGCTGGCCGCACGAAACGCCCCGGCTTCCCCTGCCCATGATGGCGCCCCGCGAAGTCACGTGACGGCGCTCCCCGCGGCGTGGAGCGCGGTCACGGAGCCCCTCGTCCGGGAGCTCGCGGCCATCCAGCGCGCGGATCCCGCCGCGGGCGTCAGCGTGGCGCGCTTCAGCCACCGTTTGTTCGACGCGCGTTGGCTTCACTCACCGAACGCTCACGTCGAGCTCGTGGGCGTGGTGAGTCGCTTGGACCGCGCGCCCTTTCACGCGGACTCCTGCGGCGAAGTACGGCTCGTCTACCGGCTGGCGTACGAAGCCACCACGCGAGGCAGCGTCGTACACTCGCGGCTGCCGATGACGCTGGTGCTCGAGTACCTCGGGCCACCACGCTCGGCGGGGGCTTCCCTCGAAGAAACCTGCGGAGCGGCGGCGCGCGCGTGGCAACTGGAGGAGGACTCACCAGAGCGCCAGGCGGAGGCGCTGCTCCGCGGCCCGCTCGCAACGAGCAGGCTCGACGCAGAGCGCCTGCACCAGCTCGCCGTCAACACGCAGACCGTACGTTGGCCTTCCACCGTGCGCCCGGATCTGGCGGGGCACGCGGAGTACGTGCTGCTCGCGTTCGCGTGGGACGCGGCGCAAACCACCTTCGTTCCTCGCCCGCTCGAAAACACGCCGGACGTCACCCGGCTGCGAAAGAGCCCCGCGCTACGTGGCGAGCTGGTCCGCTGGATCGGCGAAAACCTCGACGCCATCGACGAAGGCACCGCTCGCCTCCCCGAGCGGTTCTCCGCGACACGCGCGCGCAGCGTGTCCCCCCACGGCTCGGCGCGCCTCGAAAACCGTCCCTTCCAAAGCGCGCTCGCCACCGAGCTCGCCGCTCTCGAAAGTCTGTCGCTCGCGGAAGGCGAGCGCCGCGTCGTCCGCTCCGTCCCTGGGCTCCTCCGGCGCCTCGATGATCTCAGCTGCCAGGGCTGTCACCAAAGCCGTTCGGTCGCCGGCTTTCACTGGCTCGGCCAAGATGCCGAGTCCACCGCGCTCGGCAACGCGCTCGTGGGCGCGTTCTCCCCGCACGTCGAAGAGGAGCTCACGCGCCGCGCGGCGTTCACGCACGCGCTCGCGCAGGGACGGCCCGCGGACGTCTTTCGCCCACCCGCAGAGCGTTCGAGCTACGCAGGTTATGGCGCGCGCTGCGGCCTCGGCGACACGAGCTTTTCGGACTGGGGCTGCGACGAGGGGTTGCGTTGCGCGCCGTACGACGCGCCGCGCGCAGAGCGAGCTTGGGTCGGCACTTGTCTCCCCGCGGAGCCGTCGGTGGGCGATCCGTGTGAGGTGGGCTCCGTCGAATCCACGCTCGATCCGCGTCTCGACCGAGCGCGCCTCACTCGCACCGCGTGCGGCGCGGGACTCGTCTGCAACTCGAACGAAGTGGGCTTCCCCGGCGGCATGTGCACGGGCGAATGCGGCGACGGTCACCCCGACGCGCGCTGCGGTCCCCTCGCCGTGCTCGCCCCGTTCAACGCGTGCCTGGCGCGGGGCGAGCCCTTCCCGGCGTGCCTCGGGGAGCACGTACGGCTCGCGGGGCTGCGCGCGTGCTCACGCAGCGCGCCGTGTCGCGACGACTACATCTGCGCTTTGGCCGACGCGCAGCGTCCGCAAGAGGGCGTCTGCCTGCCCCCCTACTTTCTCTTTCAGCTTCGCGTCGACGGACACTCACCGTAGCGCGGAGCGCTGGCCATCGGACCACGTGGCGGCCTCGAACGGCGTCGTCCACTCACCCCCCCACCCCGTGGGTCAGCCCCCAGGGTGTGCCAGTCTTGGCACAAAGTCCGGATCCGGGTGTCGGGCCCTCCTCAGACCATCCCGTCCGTCGTGGGGCAGGCTCCCGAAAGCGGCTCAGGCATCCAACGGCAATTTTCACGACTTTCCTCGTTGCTCGCTCGTCTGGCCCCGCTCTTGCTTACAATGGGGAAACTCGTCTGGAGGCCCCATGCACTCACGCACCATCCTGTCTTCTGTCGCCCTCGCCTGCGCCCTTGCTTTCACTGGTTGGGCCTCGTCCGCCGCAGCGCAAAGCAGCTGTAGCAAGAACGAAGAGTGCGAAACCGGGTACCACTGCGTGAAGGGCGCCAGCAGCCCTGGTTGTGACGCCGGTCCGGACAGCGAGTGCACGCCCCAAGACGCCGTCCTGGACGAAGTTGGCTACTGCGAAAAGGCGCCCGTCCCGTGCACGAACGACGAGCAATGTGGGGAGTACCTGACGTGCGAAAGCTCCAACTCGGGCGTGTGTTGGTCCGGACCCGACGGCGAAGGCTGCAGTGAGCCTGACCCCGACGCACCCAAGTACTGCGGCTTCACCACGGCTTCCTGCACCAACGACGACGATTGCCCGCGCGAGTTCGAGTGCGTCGAGCAAACCTACGACGTCGGCTGTTTCGACTGTGAACCGACCACGGTGCGCGCGTGCCAACCCCGCACCATCACTTGCGAGGAGAGCTCGGAGTGTCCGAGCGACTGGAGCTGCTTCTTCTCCAGCAGCGGAGGGGGAGACTGTGCAGGGCCCGCTCCGCTGGAACCCACCCTGCCGGATTCCGGGAGCGGCTCCAGCTCGGATGTCCCCGAACGGCCGGTCGATGACGGCACCCTGCCGCCCGATTGCACCCCCGCCCCCGTTGAAACGGTCGGGCACTGCTTGCCCAACGAACTGGGCGAGTTCATTTCTGGCTCGGGTTCCAGAGGCGACGCCGAAGTCTCCGAAGGGGCGCCCGGCGGGGCGTCTCAGCCTCCCACCAGCAAGGGCCCCACGAACGACGCCAATGCAAGCAGCTCGAGCGGGGAAAGTGACTCGGGAGGTTGCTCCGTGGCCCCCGCGCTCGGCGCCTCGAGCGGCAGCTGGATGACGTCCTTGCTCTGGCTCACCCCGCTGGCGTTCGGCATGACACGCCGACGTCGCACGCGCTGATCGAGACCCGCGCTCCCCAGCGCGGCTTCCGACAGGAAAAGGCCCTCGGCTGCGGCACACTCCTTGGAGTCGCCGCCCCGAGGGCCTTCTGCGTCAGCCGTGCTCGCCACCGGCGCCGCCGGCACCACCGGCTCCGCCGAGGCCCGCGGCTTCCACGCAGTGGCTCACGCACTCTGCCTTGCGCGCGCTGCACTCGGCGGCGGCGTTGTCGTGGTAAATTTCATGGCACTCGGCAGCGAGCTCCGTGTGCACGTCGTGCGTACACACTTCGCCAATGGCGGCGCAGTCGGGGTCCGTGGCCCCGTGACCGCCGTGATTGTCGTCGTCCTCGTCGGAGCCACAAGCCGTTCCGATGACGGCCAGGGCGAGAAACAGTGCAGAGCTGATGCGGATGAGCATGGCGGCCCCTCTACCTCGGCTCGGCGTGCTCCAGAATGCGACACGTTGCCGCAGGCCGTGGCCACCGAATCACGGCCCCGTCCGCCAGCATCGGCCGCGGAGAATCGACCCACCGGCGCGCACCCTGGCGGTGGGCCGATCGGCGCCCTAGCTTCCGCGCATGCCCGAATTCGTCTTCACGATGCAGGGGGTCACGCGCGTGCACCCCCCCGACAAGAAGGTCCTCGAGAACATCACGCTGGCTTTCTTACCCGGCGCCAAAATCGGGGTCATCGGCTCCAACGGCTCCGGCAAGAGCTCGCTTCTTCGCATCATGGCGGGCGTCGACACCGGCTTCACCGGAGAGGCCAAGCCGCACCCCAGCATCAAGGTCGGCTATTTTGCGCAGGAGCCCGATCTCGGAAGCGCCACGACCGTGCGAGAAGCCGTCGAAGCCGCCGTCGCTGGGACCCGCGCGCTCTTGACGGAGTTCGAGGAAGTGAGCGCGCGCTTCGCCGAGCCGCTCAGCGACGACGAAATGACCGCGCTCCTCGAGAAGCAAGGCAAGCTCCAGGATCGCATCGACGCCATTGACGCATGGAACCTCGACTCGCGCGTGGACATCGCCATGGACGCGCTCCGCTGCCCCCCCGGCGACTCGGAAATCAAGCACCTGAGCGGCGGCGAAAAGCGCCGCGTGGCGCTCTGCCGCGTGCTGCTCGAGCAGCCCGACATGCTCCTCTTGGACGAGCCGACGAACCATTTGGACGCCGAATCGGTGGCGTGGCTCGAGCGCTTCCTCAAGGAGTACCCCGGCACCGTCGTCGCCGTGACGCACGATCGCTACTTCTTGGACGACGTCGCGGAGTGGATCCTCGAGCTCGATCGCGGGCGCGGCTATCCGTACAAGGGCAACTACACGGGGTGGCTCGAGCAAAAGTCGGCCCGCCTCGCCCAAGAGGAAAAGCAGGAAAGCGCGCGCCAGCGCAAGTTGAAGCAGGAGCTCGACTGGGTGCGCGCCTCGCCACGCGCACGTCAGGCCAAGAGCAAGGCGCGCCTCTCGGCGTACGAAGAGCTCTTGAACGAGGCGTCACAGTCGGCCAAGGACGGCGGTGACATTTCCATCCCGCCGGGCCCGCGCTTGGGCGACAACGTCATCGAAGCCAAGAACCTGGTGAAGGGCTTCGACGATCGACTGCTCATCGACGATCTCAGCTTCCGCCTGCCGCGCAGCGGCATCGTCGGCATCATCGGCCCCAACGGGGCCGGAAAGACGACGCTCTTTCGCATGCTGGTGGGCGAAGAAAAGCCCGACGGAGGCCAGCTCGAGGTCGGCGAGACCGTGCAAATCGCCTACGTGGATCAGTCCCGCGAAGCGCTCTCGCCCAAGAACAACGTCTGGCAGGAAATTTCGAACGGCAACGACGTCATCGAGCTCGGCAAGCGCGAAATCGCGTCGCGTGCCTACTGTTCGTGGTTCGGCTTCAAAGGCTCCGACCAGCAGAAGCTCGTCGGCAACTTGTCTGGCGGCGAGCGCAACCGCGTGCACCTCGCCAAGCTTCTCAAGCAAGGCGGCAACCTGCTCTTGCTCGACGAGCCGACGAACGATCTGGACGTCGACACGCTGCGCTCCCTGGAGCAGGCGCTGCTCGAGTTTCCCGGCTGCGCCGTGGTCATCAGCCACGATCGGTGGTTCTTGGATCGCATCGCCACGCACATTCTGGCGTTCGAGGGAGACAGCCAAGTCGTGTGGTTCGAAGGCAACTACCAAGCGTACGAAGAAGACCGAAAGCGCCGCTTGGGCGTCGACGCCGATCAGCCCCATCGCATCAAGTACAGAAAACTCAAGCTGACCTGAGGGCGGCAGAGCCCGGCCCAGCCCGGTGCTCCCGCACTACGACAAAGCCGCGCCACGGCAGAGCACGGCGCTCGCGCCACGGCAGAGCACGGCGCCGCACGAAAGTGCGGCGCCGCACGCCGCGTCCAAGACACACGTCTCGTGAAAGGCGTCGCGCCGCAAAAGCGCAGCGCCCACGCTCAGCCCAGTTCTTGGTCGGTTTCCGAGCGCGCCTCCGGGACGCTTCCGTCCACGAGATAGCCCTCGGCCGTGCGTTGGTCGGCCCGCGTACCGGCGAGATACAAAGTATCGCCCGCCTCGAGCACCTCCGTGCCCACCGGCATGACGACGGTTTGGTCCGCGCGACGCAAGGCGATGACGTTGGCCCCGGTCACCGTGCGTAGACGGAGCTCCGCCAAGGTCTTCCCGAGCGCAGCTGCACCCGTGGTCAACGTCACCTCGCTCATGCGAGCGAGGCCAGGCAGGAGAGAGCTGCGCTCTTTGGGCTGATGATCGGGCAGGCCCTGCTTGGCGATGGCGCGGACGAGGATTTCTCCGCCGGACTGGATGTCGCCATCCAGCTTGCCCGCCTCGTACCAAGCGACCGCGCCGGCGATGCAAAACGCCACCATGAGCACGGGCCAAACACGCGGCAACCCCAAGAGCGGTCGCAGCACGGCCCCCGCCGGCGCGCCGATGCACAGAACGACGAGGAGCGCGACCGACGCGCGCAAGAGGGCCCGCGCATGGAGCGGCGCCTCGGTCCCCAGCGCTCTGTGCGCCGCCAAGAGCGTGAGTTTGCGCGCGCTGAGCGTCATGGCCACCAAAAAGGGCACGATGGCCAGAAGCACCGCGGTCGCGCCGACCACGCGGGCGCGCTTCGGGGGTAGCCCCAACAGCTCGGTCACGGTCTGGCGAATTTCCGGAGCCCACGTCTTCCACACCAGCGCAATGACGACGATGCCAACCAAGTCCAACAAAATGGCGCGGACCGCACGACGCATCGGCGAGTCGTCTTTGGAAGAACGTGAACGAAGCTCCTCGAACCACACCTCGTACAGAGCGAGCAAATGAGTTACCCGCGCCGGCAAGAGGCTGTCCACCGCGCGCACGACGCGGTCCCGCTGCTTGAGCAGGAGCGAAGTCGTAAACGTGGAGAAGACGGCCACGGTGACCAGAATGGGGGACAGCTCCGGCCGCACGACGCGCGCGCTGGCGCCAATAGCCGCCAAGATGAAGGCGAACTCGCCAATTTGTCCGAGGGTGAGGCCCGCGGTGACGGAACGACGCACGCCGCTGCCCGTCAGGATGCCCGCCACGCTCACGCTGACCAATTGCCCCACGACGACGATGACCAGAATGATGCCGGCCGTAGGCAGGTTCGCGAGCGCAACGCGCGGATCCACGCTCATGCCCACCGACACGAAAAACACGGCCGCGAACGTGTCCCGCAGAGCGCCGATCGAATGCTCGACCTTTTGCCCCATGCCGGACTCCGCCACCAAAACTCCGGCGATGAACGCGCCGAGGGCGACGGAATAGCCGAGCTCGTGAACCAGCAGCGCCGCACAAAAGCAGAGACCCGTCGCGCCCACCACGAGCGTCTCCGGGCTCTTCAGGCGTACCAAAAGACGCACGAGACGCGGCACGAAGAACATGCCCACCGCGATGAGCGTCGAGAGCACCAGAAGAAGCTTGCCCAGCGTCGTCAGCACGCTCAGAAAGGAAGCGCCGGCCCCGCGCGTCACGGCCGTCATCACGGCGATGAGCGCAATGGCCGCCACGTCTTGAACCACCAAGACACCGAACACGAAGCGACGCGCGTCCTGCGGAATCGGCTCCTGATCCAGGATCTTGCTCACGACCATCGTGCTCGAAATGCAGACGCACGCGCCCAAGAACAGCGCCTCGACGTCCGACCACCCGAGCTCCTTGCCGACGGCGAAGCCAATCCAAAGCAAGGCGCCGATCTGAATCGCCCCGGTCACGCCGGAAACCGGCAGCACCTTCATGAACCTCGACAGACGAAACTCGAGCCCCACCGCGAACATCACCAGGATGACGCCGAACTCGCTCAGGGCGTGCACGCGCTCGGGGTTCGCGAAGACGGGCGTCGGCAGGTACGGCCCGACGAACAAGCCGGCGATGAGGTAGCCGAGCACGCTTGGCTGGTGGAGCAGCCGAAACAAGACGCCGATGACCGCCGCCACGCCCAGCACGTGGGCGAGATCCTCGACGAAGCCGACGCCATGCATTTTCCCACTGCTATCACAAGGACACTGCCCTACGCACCTTCGTCCGCACGCCTCCAACCCCGCAACTGAAGCTCCCCCCCGGCGACCGGGCGCGCTATGGAAGCGACCATGCGCTGGGAGTTCTGGATCGACCGAGGGGGGACCTTCACCGACTGCATCGGAAAAAACCCGCTCACCGGCGAGCTCTCGGTGGCCAAGGTGTTGTCCTCGGACCGCGCACCGCTGGTCGGCATGCGTCGCTTACTGGGGCTCCCCGACGACGCTCCCCTCCCCCCCTCGGACGTGCGCATGGGCACCACAGTGGCAACCAACGCGCTCCTCGAGCGCAAGGGCACCCGCGTCGCGCTCTTGGTGACCCGAGGCTTCCGAGACCTCCTGGAGATCGGCACGCAGGCGCGTCCCCACCTTTTTCAGCTCGACATTCGAAAGCCAGGGGTCCTCTACGAAACCGTCGCGGAAGTCGACGCTCGCTTGAGTCCCGACGGCGCCGTGCTGGCACGCCCCGACGCCACGGAGCTGAGAGCGCAGTTGCGCGAGCTTCGGGTGGCGGGGTTCGACTCACTCGCGGTGCTCGTTCTTCACGCGTACAAAAACCCCGAGCTGGAGCTCGCCATCGGCGCGGAGGCCCGGGCGCTCGGTTTCTCCCACGTGGCGCTCTCCCACGAAGTGGCCCACGAGCTCGGCATGCTCGGGCGAGGTGACACGGCAACCGTCGACGCCTACCTCACACCTCTCTTGGGCAGCTACTTGAAGACGCTGGCCGCCGAGCTCCCTGGAAGTCGCCTCCGCGTCATGCAGTCGAGCGGCGGCCTCACGGACGCCGCTCGCTTTCGGGGGCCCCACGCCATCTTGAGCGGACCCGCAGGTGGCGTGGTGGGGTACGCGCGCATCGCCGAGCGCGCCGGCTACGGACGCACCATCGGCTTCGACATGGGCGGCACGTCGACGGACGTATCGCGCTACGATGGTGAGCTCGACCGCACCTACGAGGCCGAGGTCGCCGGCGTGCGTATCCGTGCCCCGATGATGAGCATTCACACGGTGGCCGCCGGTGGCGGCTCGGTGTGTCGCTTCGACGGCTACCGCATGACCGTAGGTCCGGAAAGCACGGGCGCCGTGCCAGGGCCCCTCTGCTACGGCCACCCCGACGCTCGCGAGCTCGCGATGACCGACGTGAACCTCGTGCTCGGACGACTCCTGCCCGATCGCTTTCCGTTTTCGCTCGACGAGGCTCGCGCGCGCGCGAGCCTCGCCCGGCTCGCCGCGGCGATCGACGCAGCCCAGCCTGCACGAGACGAGACCGGCGCGCCGCGGCAGCGCACCGCGGAAGAAGTCGCGCAAGGCTTCTTCGAGATCGTGACGCACAACATGGCGGAGGCCATCCGCCAAGTTTCCGTCGCCCGCGGCTACGACGTCCGCGACTACGCGTTGTTCGTCTTCGGCGGCGCGGGCGGTCAGCATGCCTGCGCACTTTCACGCGCGCTCGGTATTCGCACCGTCCTGATCCATCCGCTGGCAGGCGTGCTCTCCGCGTATGGCATGGGCCTCGCCGACGTCGCCTGGCACGGCGCCGTCGACGCGGGTCGAAAGGCGCTCGACCAGGCCACCTTGGACGAGCTCGCCCCCGCCTTCGACCGACTCGCGAAAGAGGGTCGCAAGAGCCTCGTCGCTGACGGCGAGCCTCCGGGCTCACTCACCGAGGTACGCCGGGTCGATTTGCGCTACCGGGGCACCGAAGCCGTGCTCACCCTCGAGCTTCGCCCAGCGACCGAGCTCGCGAAGGCGTTCCACGCCGCCTACGAGTCACGCTTCGGCTACTCGCGCCGCGAGGCCGCTGTCGAGGTGGTCGAGGCTCGCGTGGAGGTCCTTTCTCGCTCCCGCGCGCCGGGTTACGCGCCCCAGGAAGCGGCACAGGTGAGCCATCCAGAGCCCGTACGCCGCACGCGGCTCTGGCAAGACGATCGTTTCCTCGAGGACGTGCCCGTTTACCACCGCGAAGCTCTGCCGCTCGGCTCACGCCTTGCAGGGCCCGCCATCGTGCTGGACCCCACGGGAACTCTGGTGATCGATCCCGGCTTCGCTCTCACCGTCGAAGGTGAGCTCTTGGTGGTGCGAGCAAACGAGGCTTCGGCGCGCGAGCGCGCCGAAGCCTCTCCCCCCACGTCCAGCCCGGACCCGGTACGGCTCGAGGTGATGGGCAACCTTTTCATGTCCATCGCCGAGCAGATGGGACGGGTTCTCGAGCGCACCAGCTCGAGCACCAACATCCGTGAGCGCCTGGACTTTTCGTGCGCCGTATTCGACGCAGAGGGCCGCTTGGTCGCCAACGCTCCGCACATTCCGGTGCACCTCGGCGCCATGGGGGAAAGCGTGCGCGCTGTGCTGCGCGCGCACCCGGACATGCGCCCCGGAGACGTTTTTGCCACCAACGATCCTGCGCTCGGGGGCTCCCACCTTCCGGATGTCACCGTGGTCACGCCCATTTACACACCGGACGGCGCACGCGCCTTTTTTACGGCCAGCCGCGGTCACCACGCGGACGTGGGCGGCATCACGCCCGGCTCGATGCCTCCCTTCTCCAGTACGCTCGAGGAGGAGGGTGTCGTGTTTCGCGCACAGCGCATCGTGCGTGCCGGCATTTTCGACCACGAGGGCGTACTCGCCACCCTCGGCGCCGGGCGCTTCAAAGCACGCAACCCGCACGAGAACATCGCCGACCTCGAGGCGCAGATCGCCGCCAATCGTCGGGGCGCGACGCTCTTGCTCGACAGGGCCGCGGAGTACGGCTTGGGCGAGGTTCACCGCTACATGACGTTCTTGCGCGAGCACGCCGCGAACAAGGTGTCGGACGAAATCGAGCGCCTCCCCGACGGCGAGCATTCGTTCGAGGATGCGCTCGATGACGGAACGCCGGTCCGCGTGACCCTCCGCGTCCGCGGGCGACACATGGTCGTGGACTTCACGGGCAGTGGCCGCGAGCAACCGGGAAACCTCAACGCGCCGCGCGCGGTGACGGTCGCGGCCGTGCTGTACTTCTTACGTACGTTGCTCGACTCGCCCATCCCTCTCAATCAAGGCTGCCTGGAGCCGGTCGACCTCGTCATTCCGGAAGGCTCCATTCTCGCGCCGTCTCCCGGCCGTGCCGTGGCCGGAGGCAACGTGGAAACCTCCCAACGCATCGTGGACGTGCTCCTCGGCGCGGCGGGCCGCGCCGCCGCCAGCCAGGGCACCATGAACAACCTCACCTTCGGCAACGAGCGCTTCGGCTACTACGAAACCATCGCAGGAGGCTCGGGTGCCGGGCCCGATTTTCGTGGGCAAGGCGGCGTGCATACGCACATGACCAACACGCGCATCACCGATCCCGAGGTGCTCGAAACGCGCTTCCCCGTGCGCCTCATAGAATTCTCCCTCCGCGCCGGCTCGGGCGGCGTGGGCTTGCATCCGGGCGGCGACGGCATCTGCCGTGAGCTCGAAATGCTCGAGCCCGTAGACGTCGCCATCCTGAGCCAACGTCGGAAGCGCGCCCCCTTCGGCCTGAACGGCGGTGGCCCGGGCAAACCGGGGCGAAACCTCCTCCGAAATCAGGAAGTCGCTGAGTGCGTCGCCGCTCGCCTCGAAGCCGGCGAACGAGTCCGCATCGAAACGCCCGGCGGCGGCGCCTATGGCGCGCTGCCCGCTTCGTCGGGCACGGGCCGCGGCGCAGCGGCCGACGCAATCTTGTCCTTGACCGCCAAAGCCACGGCGCAGCCGTTGGCCTGACGTTGCCGCGCGGCGAGCGCCGCCGGATCCTGCGATGCGCGCCGTCCCACGTCGTGCAGCTGGCCTGCCGCTTCGGTGCGCAGACGCAGGAGCAGCTGTCCGCTCTTGACGTCCCAAATACCGACGCGCGCCATGTGCTGGCTGCGCTGGACACGCTCGGCGTCGGACTCGTCCGCACCCTCGATGGCCGCCGGCAAACCTTCCTTCGGCGGCTCGTCCACCACGACGGTCACCAGCTTCGAGCGTTGAAACACCTCGATGGCCGCCGGCACATCGACGCGCGTCACGCTCTCGAGCCCTCCGTCGTAGGCGTCGATAGCCAACTCGTTGCGTGCTTGATGGACTTCGTCCGTCCACTTGGACGAAAGCACGTGGAGCGCTCGATACACGAGCCGCATGTTGAACGGCTGCGTGGGCCGCTGACACACGTTGTACTCGGTGCAAAGCTCCCCAGGCTGACAATCCGCGCTCAGCCGGCACGTCGTCCCGGAGGCGGGCACCGCGGCGTGCGGATCACGATAGAGGCAAGACGTGAACCCGTCCCGAAGCGAAGCCGTCGCCGCCTTGCGCAGCTTCTCGACGTCCGACGCGTCCTCCTGCCGCAACCGCAAGTACACGGAGGGCGTCTCCGCCAAGCGCTCCAAATCCTGGCCAGGCGCTACGAAATCCCCGGGGTAGTCACCGCTCAGCTCCTTCGCCGCGGACTCCACCTTGTCGCGAATGGGGAAGAGCTTGGGTCCCAAGAGCGCCGCCACCGCTCGTTGTTTCGCCATCAACGCGTTCCGGTCGCGCTCGAGCTCCGTTTGCGAGTTTCGGTAGTACAGCACCCCCGCCGTGCCCAAGATCACGAACGCCCAGAGCACCAAGTGAGGAGGAAAACCCGCCACCTTGGCGCGGCCGGTCGCAAGCTGTCGTTTGCGCTCGGCGCGCGCCTCGTTGAGCGACGGAAGGCCGGGGCGATGATCTGCCATGACGAAGGGGCTTTCTATTTCGAACCTGGACCGGACGCCAGCCGAGCACCAAGGCGGAAGGACGAAGCAAGCTCATCGGCGTCAGAAGGCGCCGAGCAGGCTCGTCGAAAGGGCACCATCAAGAGCTCCGTAGAACGAGCGATGGTCACATGCGGAAAGCGCCCAAGAAGCTTCGCTTCTTCGGCGCCCATCCAGTCAAACTCGAGCCTCGGAAAACTCCGAGCCTCTACCGGCTCATTCCTTGCCGATCTTGCTGACCATGAAGCTCACCGCCGGATAACCGGAGAAAGCCGCGGTCTGAAACACGCTCTTCACGACCAGCGCAGGAACACGGTGATCCACCTGGAGGATGACGTTGCCCGGGAAGGGCTTACCGGGGTT
>JAEYVE010000182.1 GCA_023432025.1 Pseudomonadota bacterium | reverse complement strand
GTTCTCCGTTGTCGTCCGCGAGCAGCACGATGGCGTCCGCGATGGCGTCCGCGTCCTCCGGATCGACCGTGAGCGCGGCGCCGTCGGCGATTTCGATCAAGCTCGAGCGGTTGGAAGTGATGACGGGGCAGCCCGACGCCATCGCCTCGACGACTGGGTAGCCGAAGCCTTCTGCGCGCGACACGAAGACTTGCGCGGTGGCGCCACGATACAGGGCCGCCAAGTCTGGATCGGAAACGTAGCCGAGCAGCTTGACCGCGTCGGCCACGCCCGCGGCGTGCGCCGCGGAGAGCACGCGCTCTTGGTCGTCTTTGCCCAGGCGCGCCGCCCAAGCCACCACGAGGTCGTTTTTTCCGATCTGGCGGCGCGCGCGCACGAGGCCCTGCATGACGCCTTCGCTGTTCTTGCGCCAATTGGCTGCGCCGACGCAGAGCAGGTAGGGGCTATTCAAACCGTGCGCGACGCGCACGGCCGCGTCGTCCGACCGCGGCTCGGGCTTCCAGCGCGACAAATCCACGCCGTTGTGCACCACCGTGATCTTTGCGCGCGGCACGTCGAGGCGCATCATGAGATCGTTTGCCGTCGCGTGGCTGATGGCGATGACGTGGTCGGCGCGATGAAACCGACGCCGGTCCAGGTGCAGGCGCCCGCGCGCGCCACCGTCGCGCCAATCCGTGTGGTGCTCGGGGTACACGAGCGGAATGAGGTCGTGACAGGTGACGACACGCGGGCAAGCCACGCGCCCGACGGGCGTGGCGTTGGGGTGGCCGCTGTGCAGGACGTCCGGCGCGGCTTTTCTGACGGCACGCGGAAGCGAAAGGCGGACTTGGTACGCCCAAGCTGCGTGCGCTTGGCGACGCGGGCGCAGAACGAGGCGCTCGACGCTCCCGCGCACGTCGTCGCTCACGCGAGTCCGCCCGAGCCAAGGCAGCGCCTCCACCCCGAGCAGCTGTACGTCGCTTCGCTCTTCGGCCAAGCGACAAAGCTCGAGCGCCAAATCCGAAACGTAACGGCCAATGCCGCGAGTGGTCGTGGCGGTGGCGAGAACGGAGAGATCGAGGAGGACTTTCACGGGCGTTCGAGGCTCGGGGAAGCGGGAACCATCGTTTCTTACCAGAAGCGCACCGCCTGGCGACTGCTCGCGCCTCGCGGCGTCGCCGGCGCGCCGGCTCGCGCAAGAGCGGAGCCCGTCGCCTCGCGTTCGGCGCAAGGTCATTCAGTCCCTCCCTCGCGCAAGAGCTGAGTCGGCTTCGCGTTCGACGCTGGTGGGCGCAGGGGCGGCGCTGAGTCGTTCAGTCCGAACTCGACGCTCGAGTGACTTCGAGCACGAGGAGCGCCGTGCCGTCGGGGCGCTCTTGCCAAGTGCCGCTGGCTCGGACCTGGCCGTCCACCCACAGCCGCGCCCTCTCGTGGCGGACGACAGCGAGTCGCGCTCCCGGAGCGAGCAGAGCGGCCTCCGCCAACCGAACGCGCGCCGCGGCGACTTCCACCGCAACGACGGACCAAGAGGCCGGGTCGAAGCCTGGCTCCGCGGCGCCGCGCAGCGGCACTCGCGGCGCGCATAGGGCGTGAAGCGGCGTTCGTGGGCCCGCCAGCACCACCGAGTCCCGAGACAACGCGACCCAAGTCGCGCTTTGCCCGTCCGGCGCCCCGAGCAGAGCAGGCTGAGGAGCCGCGTCCGCGGATGCCAGGCTCTTGGCAACGGTGCGCCCTGCAATGCCATGCTCTGCAGCGAAGCGCTCTCCAATGGCGTTTCTGGCAGCGCCGGACGTCGGCCCAGCGTGATCGAGCCAGCCCTCCCCCGGATACCAGAGATCGCCCACTGTGAGCTCCGCGAGCTCGGCGCGCGGCGCCGTGCTGAGCGCCACGAAGAGCGGCAACTCGAGCTCCAGATCCGCGAGGAGCGGAGAGTTGACGACTTCGAGCCAAAGCGACACGTCGAAGCGCTCGCGGCCCTGCCGGGCCGCGAGCAGATGGCGCGAGCTTGCTCGCGCCGGAGCGCACGCCACCGTCACGCTCAGCGCCGCGCCGCAGAGGCGAGAGGCCTCTGCGGCCAAGCGCCGTCCCAGCGCGAGCGCGATGGTCTCCGGAGTGCTGCCTCGGTCGAGCGAGCCCGAGCGGAGCAGCGGCGCCAGCATCGCGGCGGCGCCCTTTTTCTCGAAGCCGAGCGTCGCCGCGTACGCCCCGTCGTGCAGACACACGGTGAGCTCTCTTGCGCGTTCGTCGCCGTGTGGAGCGGGCTCGACGAGCGCCCCTTCGCCGAGCGCTTGCTCGAGGGCGCGACACCAGCGAGCCACGATGAGCGATTCGTGAAGGGGCGCCGCGGCTTCGGCGCGCGCTGGGTTCGATTCCTCCGTCACGAGCGCGGGAGGATACCGCCCTTTTGACGCCGTCGTGTGGCTGGAGCGCGCGTCCTTGCCGGTGAACTACGTGCGCCTCGTGTTCGGCGACCGGGCTTCGTCCTCCGCCAACCCGCGGCGGGTGGGTCATCCGCTCGTCTGCTGGGGCGTCATGGGGGTCATCGAGTCATCATGGACGCGCACACGCGAGCACATCCAACGCCAGAATATCGCGGATTTCAGGGGGCTTTGGGCCCGACTTATCCACAGTAGAGCCCCAGAATTGGGGATATCACGCAGTTGCTGGGTTCGACGACGACCGGGTATGGTGAACACCATGAGACTGCGTCGTGCCGCGCTCGGGCTCGTGATGGGGAGCTTTTTTGCCACGCCGGTGGCGTTCGCCGAAGAGCGCTCCGGTAGTCTTTCGCTCGGCGGTGGAGGCGTCGCGACGAGTACGGCGCAGGGCCAGGCAGCGGCGCCGCAGCCG
>JAEYVE010000156.1 GCA_023432025.1 Pseudomonadota bacterium | reverse complement strand
GGGAAAAGGCGACGACGGGGGTGGGCGCGCCGAATGGGGTTTGCGGCAGCACGACGATGCAACCTTTCGCGCCCTTCGTGCAATCGGCGAACGTGACGAGCGTCGATGGGAAGGCAACGACGGTGTGTCGGCTCGCAACCACGACCTGTCCCGCGTTGTTGCACCACCGCCAATCCGTCGCTGGGTGCAACGCTGCGGGCGACGATGACGCATGTGGCGCGGCCGGGTTCAACGACGGCCTTTGCCGCGTGGACAGCGAAGGCGATGCGCGGTGCACGTATCCGTGCCTGGGTACTGAAGATTGTCCCCCAGGGGCAACCTGCCCTGCCGCTGGCGACCGCTACTGCTCGCTCTGAGGAGCCCCCATGCCCCACGCTCGAGCACTTCTCGTCGCCAGCCTCGGAGCCACGCTCCTGCTCGCCGCTTCCTGCGGCGAGCACGCGGCCTTCGAAGTGAAGACCTCCAGCGCTGGAGGCTTCGCCGGAGCCGGCGGCACGAGCGTCCTCCAAAGCGACCACGTTTAAGCGCGGCTCGCGAGCGCCAGTCCGACGGGCGGCCCCTCGAGCGGCGGCAGCGCGGGAGCGAGCAGGGGGCTCCGGAGCGGCCGGAGCCGAACGCCTTTTTTTCGGCCCGACAGAGCCGCCTCCGGTCGTCGCTTTCTGAGCAACGGCGGGCGCGCGCGGGCCGATACAAGGGCGGGTGCGTCGAAGTAGCACGCCCCCGGGGATCCGCGGTATGGGTGACGAGTCGTCGGAGGGAAGTCGAGGGGTGGTTGGCATGATGGAGCGGCAGCGACCGCTGCGTTCTCGGGGTTCGGCGCATGCGCTGGGCGTGGTCTTGGCGTCGGTCCTTTCGCTGAGCGCAGCTTCCGCGCGCGCGGCGGAGCCTCCGACCGCCGCCCAGAGCCCGTCGCCCGCACAAATCAACTACGCGAGGGCGCTGTTCGCCGAGGGCCAGGCGCTCATGACTCGAGACGAGTGGAGCGCGGCGGCCGAAAAGTTCGTGGAGGCCCTGCGCGTCAAACGCACGCCTGGCCTGCACTATCACCTGGCTCTGTGTGAGGAAAACTCGGGCCGCCTGCTCGAGGCCCAGCGCGAGTACCGACAGGCGCAAGAGCTCTTGGCCACTTTGCCCGCCACGGACGTCGAGGCGCTCTTGGGTCCGGCGTTGGAACGAATCGACTCGCTCATTCCGCGTCTCCGCCTCGTCTTGCCAGACGACGTGCGCGGCGCTCGCGTCGAGCTCGACGGCACACCCGTGGACATGACCTCCGGAGAAGCGCTTCCCGTCGCACCCGGGTCGCACGCCGTGCGTGTTGAGGCGCTTGGTTACGATCCGTTCACCGTGGACGTGGAAGCGCGCCCCAAGGAAACGAACACGGTCGTGGTGCGACTCGTGTCGAAGGCGCCTCCGCCCCCGCTCGTTCCCAGCGCAGCGACGGCGGACGAAACTTCGCCGTCACCCTGGCGTACGGGGACGCTCATCGGCTCGGCCACCATTGCGGCAGCGGGCCTCGGCGTAGGCGTTTGGGGCCTCATCGAGCGCGGCAATCGCGCCGCGGACGTGGGTCGAAACGAAGCGTCCGTGCGCGAACGCGCGGGAGCTCTCGAGGGCGCTTGTGCTTCGCCTTCGGTCGCGCTCGCTCCTTCGTGCGCATCGCTTCAAAAGTCGCTCGAAGCTCAAGACCGCGCTACGGCGCTCGCCGTGGGGGGCTTCGTCACGCTGGCTGCCGGCCTGACTGCCACCGTGGCCACGCTGCTTTTTTGGCCCGAACGCCCTCTGGCAGTGAAGGCCAGCGTCGCGGTGGATGGCGGCGGACTCACCGTGTCAGGCGCTCTGTAGTCGGCGCGCCCCCCGACGACACGTCCGCGCAGCAGCGGAAGCCTGCTTCGTAGCCGTAGTCGTTTTCCTTGTGAAAGCGCACCGTGGGCCGACAGCGGTCACGAACCGGCCCCCACCAACCGCCCTTCAGCCCACTTCGTGACGGCGGCTTGGCGCCGGGAATTCGTACCCATTCGTTGACGTTGCCGTTGAGGTCGATGACACCCGACCACGAAGTGCAGCTGAGCCGCGCGCCGATGGCATGTCGCTGATCGAGTCGCTCGAGCTCGCTCTTGCAAAACGGATCTCCGGGGCACTCGTCGTACGGCTTCATACGGCGCGTGTGATCGGGCCTTCGGTAGTCGCGGTCGAAGTTGCAAAGCGTGGAGTTTCGCTCGTAGCCGGTCGCGTACGGCAGCATTTCCGGGCCTTCGCAGGCGAAGTTGAACTCGTCTTCGGTGCAGAGGCGCTTGCCATCGCTTTCACATATTTTTTCGGCCTCGAGCCAACTCGTGAGCACTCGCGGCAGCGCCCCTTCGCGGTTCGGGTACTCGAAGCGGTCCATGCAAAAGTCCAGCTCACGACGCGCGGCGAGACAGCGCGACGGTGACGCGTAGCGCAAGCAGCGGTCACTCACGGTCGGATCGTGAGGGCGCTTCACGTACTCGGGGTGATACTCGAGGCAGGTTTGGGCGACGCTCGGGCAGTAGTCGCCCTTCACGCGCACCGTGCCGCCCGGGCAAAGTGACGCGCTCGGGGGCTCCGCGCTCGTTTCGGCTTCTTTCTGTGTCTCCACGGGCGTCGGCCCGGGCGCGTGGGGAGGCGCTGACGTCCGCGCCACGAGCTCGAGCGCAGGACGCCGAGGTTCGGTTTCGTCCTCGGCGCCGCCTCTCTCGCACGCTGCGCCGAAAAGGACGAGGGTCCCGGCGAGCGTCCAACGTCTCGAGCGTTGTCCAAACTGCGTCCGTTCGACGGAGCCACGGTTCGAATGGTGGGGAGCCTCTGCGTGGTTGCCCTGCCGCGCAACGGCGCCCCACGGCTCGCCCGAAAAAGGAGTCTTCTGCATCGCGACCACTTTGGGTGAGCGACACGAAGCGCTTGGACCTTGCGGGTCCACGGCGCGATCGAGCACGTCGCGCAGCTCACGGACGTTGCCCGGCCGCGAGCGAAACGGCCCGAGGTCGGACGTCACCCCACCTTCGGGGAGCGAGGGCCGGCGTCACCAGTACGACGACCCTCCCAACAGTGCAGATTTTCTGGGGAATCTTCCTACGTCGGCACACGGTGCTCCCGCACTCCGCCACTGCCCCGCGCCCTGCGGCGCTCCGAGCCGCGCCCCGCGGCCGCTCGGCCCCGTGCCAGCAGTCGGGAAACCCCACGCGGCGGACAGTCAAAGTCCGCCCCAGCGGCGCGTGTCTTTCCCGGGTCCGTGTCCTGCGCTACCGAGCTCGCATGTACGTTCACCGGAGCAATCGCATGGAGGTGCTCGTCGACGAGCTCGCTCGCGTGCTCCGCGCACCGAAGCTCGCGCCGCTTTCGGTGGAGACCCTGGTCGTCCAGAGCCGTGGCATGGAGCGCTGGCTGTCGCGCGAGCTCGCAAGCCGCCTCGGTGTCTTTGCTCACGCGAGCTTTCCGTTCCCGCGCATCTTTCTCGAGGGCGCGCTGAACGCCGTGCTCGGTCCGCTGGAAGGTGCGGCGCGCTACGAGCGTGAGTCATTGACGTGGAGCATTGCTTCGCTGCTCGCGGAGCTGCGCGGTGAAAAAGGGTTCGCGGTCGTCGCTGGGTACTTGGAAGACGACCGGAACGGGCTGAGGCGCGTTCAGCTGGCCCAGCGCGTGGCGCACCTCTTCGATCAATACGCCGTGTATCGGCCGGAGATGGTGCTCGAGTGGGAGGCCGGCAAAGGCGCAGATTGGCAGGCCGTGCTGTGGCGCGCCCTCGTGGCTCGTCTGGGGCCGTCGCATTTTGCGGCGCGTGCGCGTGACTTCGAAAAGGCGTTCAGCCCGCTGTTCGTCGCGCGCGGAAGCCTGCCGGCGCGTGTTTGCCTCGTCGGTGGCTCGTCCCTCCCGCCGCTCTTTCTCCGCTTGTTCGGCCGCCTCTCCGAAGCGATGGAAGTTCACCTGTTCGCGCTGTCGCCGAGCGCGGAGTACTTCGCGGAGGGCAAATCCGACGGCGTGCACCTCGCTGGCGGAGACGTCCATCCTTTGCTCGCCTCGTTGGGCTCGGTGGGCGCTGCGCTCCAGCAGAGCCTCGAAACCGAGGTGAACTACGTGGAGGGTGCAGCTGCGTTCGTCGACCCCGGGGAAGACACGGTGCTCCACGCCCTGCAGAGGGACCTCTTGCACAACCGCGTGCGCGGCGTGGGAAGCGCGCCACATTTGCCGCGCCCGACGCGGGACGATTCCGTGAGTGTCGTCAGTTGCCATGGGCCGCTGCGTGAAGTCGAGGTGCTGCGCGACCGCCTTCTCGGCTTGTTTCATGCCGATCCATCGCTCAGCCCCGAGGACATCGTGGTCATGGCGCCGCGCATCGAGGAGTACGCGCCCTTCATCGACGCGGTGTTCCACGGCGATCCTACGGAGCCTCATCACATTCCGTACCGCGTGGCGGACAGAGACGAGCGTCGCATCAACGTGGCGGCTTCGGCGTTTCTCGCCGTATTGGCCGTGCTGCGTGGTCGCCTCAAGGCGAGCGAGGTGCTCGATCTCTTGCAGGCGGAGCCCGTCCGCAAGCGCTACGGCATAGAAGCGCTGGATTTGCCGCGCATTCAGCGCTGGGTGTACGACGCGGGGATCCGCTGGGGCGAGGACGGCGAGCACCGCGCGAGCTACGGTCTGCCGCCGGACGAAAGAAACACTTGGCGCTTCGGGCTCCGCCGCCTCTTGCTCGGCTACGCGCTCTCCGACGATGGCGCGACGGCCTTCGAGGGCACGGTGCCGCACGACGACGTGACATCGGACGGAGCGCTCTTGCTCGGCAAGCTCAGCGAGCTTTGCGAAAACCTGTTCGCGTTTCGGCGCCGAGTGAGCGGCGCACACTCGCTCGGCGAGTGGCGTACGCTGCTCGGGGAGCTCGCCGGCGCGCTCCTCGCGGAGGGCGAAGAGTGGCAGCTCCGGCCGCTCTACGAGGCGTTTTACGCGCTCGAGCTCCAGGGGGCGACGGCCGGGTTCGAGGAGGCCGTGTCGCTGGAGGTAGTCGCCCACCTGCTCTCGGCGCATTTCGAGTCCCAGGTACGCGCTGCGGAGTTCTTGAGCGGAGGCGTCACCTTCTGCGCCATGTTGCCGCTCCGCAGCATTCCGTTTCGCGTCGTGTGCCTGCTGGGCATGAACGACGGCGAGTTTCCGCGCGTGGAAAAGCACGTCGGCTTCGACAAGATGGCCGAGCGACCGCGCGTCGGAGATCGCTCTACGCGCGCCGACGATCGTTACCTCTTCTTGGAGACGTTGCTGTCCGCTCGCGACCGACTGCTGGTGAGCTACGTGGGGCGAGGAATTCAGGACAACGAGGCTCGTCCGCCCGCCGTCGTCGTCTCCGAGCTCTCCCAGGCGGTGGAAAGCCTGTTCGCCGAAGCCGCGCCGGGGGGACGCGTGCTCTTGGCTCCGCTGGAGGAACCTCTCCAACCGTGGAGCCCCCGTCACTTCGATGGGCGAGAGCCGCGCCTCGCGAGCTTCGACCCGGAGCACGCGCGCGGCGCGCAGGCGCTCTCGGGCGAGCTTTTCGCCGAGTCCCCGTTTGCGATCGGGGTGCTTCATCGCGCGTCGCTGCCCTCGCAGCTGGATCTCGAGGACCTCGTTCGCTTCTTCCAGAATCCGGCGCGCGGGCTTTTGCGCAGCCTCGGTTTGCGCATCGAGGACGAGGCCGAGCTGGTTGCCGATCGTGAGCCCGTGGAGAGCGAGGCGCTGCTGCGCTACCAGGTGGGCGCGCGCTTGCTCGGCGCTGGCATGGATGAGGTCTTGGAGGGCGACGCGGCCAGCTCCGGGGCTCTCGAGGCCGCCGAGCTGGGGCGCGGGCTCTTGCCCATCGGCTCACCGGGACGTGTCGGCTTGCGCTCCATCATCGCGACGGCGCGCCTGCTCCGCGCGGCCAGGCAGCCCTTCGTGCAGGCGGGAAAAGCGCCCGTGTACGTGCTTTCTCTGCGTACCTCCGAGGAGCCCGTCGTCGAGCTCGAGGGCGCGCTGGATCGCGTGTACGGCCGTACTCAGGTCGAGTGCTCTTTTGCGAAGCTCGGCGCGCGACACGAGCTCGCGGTTTGGGTGCGTCATCTCGCGGCGCGCGCGGCCGAGCTCCCCGTCGAGGACGCCGTCTTGGTGGGGCGGAGCGCCAAGGGGCCGGTCAGCGTGAGACGCTTCGCTCCGCTTTCTCGGGAGGACGCGCGCGCTTTGCTCTTCGACTTGGTGTCCTTGTACGGCGTGGGGCAAACGACGCCGCTGCCGCTCTTTCCGAGCGCGTCCCAGGCGTACGTGGAGGGCCTGCGCAAGAAAGCAGGCCGGGACGATGGAGAAGCGCGCGCTCTCGATGCGGCGCGCTACGAGTTTTCGAGCGCGCGCGGCTTCGGAGAAGCGCACGACCCGTACGTGAAGCTGGCGTTCCGAGGGATGGACCCGCTGACGACGAACGCCGAGCGCCCCGAGCTCACCTTTGCGGCTCTGAGCCGTCGCGTGTTCGAGCCGCTGCTCGATCATCGCGTCGAGCTGGCGACGCACTCGGGCTCAGTGCGGGAGCACCGGACAGGATGAAACCACTCGTCCCTCTCGAGCTCCCGCTCGTCGGTACGCAGCTCATCGAAGCGAGCGCCGGTACCGGCAAGACGTACACGATCACGTCCATCGTGCTCCGGCTCTTGATCGAGCGTCGCTTGGGCGTCGATCAAATCGCGGTCGTCACCTTCACCAAGGCCGCAACATCCGAGCTACGCGAGCGAATTCGTCGGCGCATCGACGAAGCGGAACGTGCATTTTCCACGGGGCACGCGCCGGACGGCGACGAGCTGCTCCGGGGGCTTCTCTCGCGTTCTACGGACCGAGCAGATGCGCTCGGGCGCTTGCGCGTCGCGCAGCGGGCGCTGGATCGCGCGGCGGTGTTCACGATTCACGGGTTCGCGCAGCGCATGCTTCAGGAGCACGCCTTCGAAAGCGGCGCGCGTTTCGACCTGGAGCTTTCGGCGGATCAGCGGACGCGCGTCACGGAGGTGGCGCACGATTTTTGGGCCAAGGAGGTGGCGACCTTGCCCGACGAGGTGTGGAGGCTGCTCGAGGCGCGGCGCGTCCGCCTCGCGTCGTTCGTGGCTTTGGGGTACGTCGCGGCGGCGTGGCCCGAGCTTCCTTTGCATGGGGCAGTGAGAGCTTCAGGCGACAGCGCTCCGGAGGCTGCCTGCGAGGCGCTCGCGGCGGCGTGGAGGCATGCGGTCAGCGCGCATCGGAGCGGAGCGAGCGAGGCGTTTGCCCTGCTGTCACCGGTAAAGCATCATGCGACCCGCTACTCGTTCGAGAAAATTGCCGCTTACAGAGAGGAGCTCGAGACACTGCTCGCCGGAGAGGTGACGGCGTTTCGCGAGCTGCCGAGCGCGCTCAAGTACCTCCGCCGGGAGGCTGTGACGCTGGTCAAGAAGGGGCACGAGCCCCCGGAACACCCGCTCTTCTCGGCGATTTCTGCGCTGTGTGAGGCTTCTGAGCGCGCTCTCCAAGCGGGGGACGAGCTCTTGAACGAGCTGCGAACGCGCATGGTCCAGTTTGCGCGCGAGCGCGTCACGGTGGAGCACGAGCACGCGGGCACGCAGTCCTTCGATGGGCTCTTGCAGAGCTTGTGTGTGGCGCTTCGAGGCAAGGCCGGCGCCGCGCTCGCGCGGCGCATGCGGACGCGTTACCCGGTCGCGCTCATCGACGAATTTCAAGACACCGACCCCACACAGTACGAAATTTTCCGCCGGGTCTACGTGAGCGAGCGAGACGCGAAGGGCGGAGACGCGCCGGCGCTTTTCCTCATCGGCGACCCGAAGCAGGCCATCTACGCGTTTCGTGGGGCGGACGTCTTCGCGTACTTGGCGGCGGCGCGGGACGCGGCGGACGGCGCTTGGACGCTCTCCACGAACTACCGCTCCGATCCGTCACTGCTCACGGCGCTGAACGTGCTGTTTTCGCGGACGGAGAGGCCGTTTTTGCTCGATGGCATCCGCTACGCGATGGTGAGCGCGCCGGAGGGGCGCAAGGACCGGCTTTTTCGCGAGGGGGCTCCGCTCCCGCCGTTCGAGCTTCTTTACCTCGACCGTGCCACGGCGGGCGTCGACAGCCCTTCGTGGCAAGGGCAGCGAGAATGGACGGCGCTGGCCGCTCACGAAATAGCGCGCTTGCTCGCGAGCGGGGCGTGCCTGGAAGAAGCGGGGCGCCTTCGCGCGGTCGAGCCGCGTGACATCGCGGTTCTCACGCGCACCAACCGCCAGGCGCAGGAAATCCAGGATCACCTGCGTCAGCTCCGCGTCCCTGCGGTGCTCGCGGGGGATCGCACGGTGTTCGAAACGGAGGAGGCCGAGGAGCTCTCGCGCGTCATGCGCGCTCTGGCGGAGCCGTCGAACGCGAGCGCGGTGCGCACCGCGCTCGCCACGCGTTTTTTCGGCGTGAGCGCGGACGTCATCGCGCGTTTGGCCGACGACGAGGCCGCGTGGGAAACGTGGGTGGCGCGCTTCCGCGCAGGTCACGTGCTTTGGACGCAGAGCGGGTTCGTGCACGCCATTGGCCGGCTCATGCGCGAGCTCGACGTCGTGGCCAAGACGCTCGCGGTGCTCGGCGGAGAGCGGCGCCTCACGAACCTTCGGCACTTGGTGGAGCTCCTTCACGGCGCGGAGAAGAGCGAGCACCTGGGGGTCGTGGGGCTCTTGCAGTGGTTCGACGAGGCGCGGCGGGATCCGAACAGTCAAGGGATGGCTCCCGAGGCGCAGCAGCTCCGGCTCGAGAGCGACGCGGACGCGGTGACGCTGACCACGATGCACAAGAGCAAGGGCCTCGAGTACCCCATCGTGGTGCTGCCTTACTTGGGCGCGGCGTCCGAGCCGTTCGCGAGTGAAAAGGAGAACCTCAGGTTTCACGACCCCGGGGACCACGAGCGCTTGGTGCTGGACGTTCGCATCGTGGCGCACAAGACGCCCGAGCTCGAAATCTACGAACGGGAGTACCAGGCGGAGGCGCTGCGTCTGGCGTACGTCGGGCTCACGCGCGCCAAGCACCACGTGCTCGCGTTCTGGGGCGGCGTGGGCGGCGCCTTTTCGCCCTTGGGCTACTTGCTGCATCAGCCAGCGGAGTCTTTGGGCGGGCTCGAGGTGGACGTCGCGACGCGCCTGAAAAATCTGGACGACGCGGCCCGCCTCGCGGAGCTCGAGCAGCTCGCCGCGCGGAGCGGTGGAACGTTGGTCGTTCGAAGAGCGAGCCTGGAGCCGGGGCCCGTGCTCCGGCCTCCGGCCGGCGCCGAGCGCTCGGCGCTCCGCGCCGAGCGCCTCGGTAAGCGAGTTCCACGCGGCACGAAAACGAGCAGTTTTTCGGCCATGACGCGGGGCGCGCACGCCGTGCTCAGCCCCGAAGCGCGTGCGGGACGCGACGTCGACGAGGGGGAGGAGACACCGACGACCGCGGAGGTCGACAAGCGTTCGTCGCCGGGCGAGGCCCTACCGCTCGCCGAGTTTCCTCGAGGCGCGGGCCCGGGCGAGCTGCTCCACGCCGTGTTCGAGCACGCGCCGTGGGAGGGCAATGCCGAGGAGCGGCGCTCCGTAGTCGAGCGAGAGGTGCGGCGGCACGGATTCGATGCGCGGCACGCTCCGTCGCTCTGCCGGGCGTTGGACGACGTGCTCGCGACGCCGCTCACGGACGTGAGCGGCGACGGCGCGCCGTGGACGCTCGGTGAGGTGCCCCGCGCGGCGCGCGTGACGGAAATGGAGTTCGTGGTGCCCGTATCCCGGGCGAACGAGGGGCACCTGCTCACGGCGGAGCGCTTGGCTCGCGCGCTCTCGAATGCCCCAGAGCCTGCCAAGAGCGCTCGTCAACGGAGTGATCGAGAGCGGGCGCCGTGGGACGCCGCGTACGTGGAGCGCGTGGCCCGCCTCGAATTTCAGGCGTGGGCGGGTTTCCTGCGCGGCTTCATCGACCTCGTGTTCGAGCGAGAAGGACGCTTCTACGTGCTCGACTACAAGTCGAATTACCTGGGCCCGCACTCCGACGACTACCGCCCGGAGCGGCTCGCGGAAGCCATGGCCGAGCATCACTACTACTTGCAGTACCTCTTGTACGCGGTGGCGCTCCATCGGTACCTCGGACGACGCATGGCCGACTACGACTACGAGCGGTGCTTCGGCGGCGTGTACTATTTGTTCGTGCGCGGGGTGCAGCCGAGCACGGGCTCGAGCCGCGGAGTCTTCTTTCACCGACCCTCGCGGGAGCTCGTCGAGTCCTTGTCGGCTCTCCTGGACGATCCGCGCGGGCAAGACACGCTCGCCGAAAGCGCGGGGGAGGCGGCGTTGTGAGCTCGGAGTCGCGTTCGCCGGAAATGGACCGCTTGGCTACGGACGCTCCCCTCGCTGCGAGTGGGTTTCCGCTGGCGAGCCTGGCGACGCTTCGGGAGGCGGGGTTCTTCGAGCCGCTCGACGTGCATTTCGCGCGCCATCTGCTGGCGCTCGCCGGTGCGAGCGACGAGTCGGTCGCTCTGGCTGCGGCGCTCGTCAGCCGCCAAACGCGCGCGGGCCACGTCTGCGTGCCGCTCGACCGGTTCGGTTCCGAGCTGGTGGTCGGCGAGAGCGGACCGCTCGGATGCGTTTGGCCCGACACGCGCGAGTGGAGGCGCGCGCTCGAAGTGAGCGCGCTCGTGAGTCGCGGCGCCGAGCGACGGCCTCTGGTTTTGGACGAACAGGGGCGGCTCTATCTGCACAGGTACCACGAGCACGAAGTTCGTCTCGCGGCGCTCTTGCGCGCTCGAGCGGTCGCGCCCCCCAGAGCTCTGGAAGAGTCCGAGCTCGCCTCCGGTTTGACGCGACTCTTCGGTGACGCGGGCGGCGAGGACGGCCAAAGACGAGCCGCGCGGGTCGCGCTGGAGCGACCCCTGGCGGTCATTTCCGGCGGGCCCGGCACGGGCAAAACGTCGACCGTGGTGCGCATTTTGGCGCTGCTTGCTGAGCAGGCGCTTTCGCGCGCTGAGCGTCCTCCGCGCGTGCTGCTCTTGGCGCCCACCGGCAAGGCCGCCGCGCGCCTCGTGGAGTCGATCCGGAGCGCCAAGGGGCAGCTAGCGCTGCCCGTCGAGGTGAGCTCTGCCATCGTCGAAGAGGCCAGCACCATCCATCGCGCGCTCGGGGTGACGCGTGAATCGGCGAGCCGCTACCTCCGGAATGCGCACCGCCCTCTCGTGGCGGACGTCGTGCTCGTCGACGAAGCATCCATGGTGGACTTGGCGCTCATGCGTCACTTGGTGGAGGCGGTGCCGCGCGAGGCCCGCCTCATTCTGCTCGGAGATCGTCATCAGCTCGCCTCGGTCGAGGCGGGCAGCGTGCTCGCGGAGCTGTGCGCTGCGCCGGAGCCGCTCGCGCGTTCCGTGGTGGAGCTCACGAAGAGCTATCGGTTCCGCGCAGACAGCGCAATCGCAAGCGTGTCGGCGGCGGTGAGAGCCGGAGTCGTGGCGGGCGTTTTCGAGGGTCTGTCGTCCGAGCCGGACGCCGAGCTCACATTTTCGAACACGGAGCCAGCGCGGGAGCTTTCGCCGGCTCTGCGCAAAGTGGTCGTAGAAGGCTACCGGCCGTGCATGCGCGCGAAGACCGTCGAGGACGCGCTACGCCTCCTGGGGCAGTTCCGCGTGCTCGCCGCGCATCGACGTGGCTACGCGGGCGTCGAGCACCTGAACGAAGTCATTCGAAGGGCGCTCGTGGACGCCGGCTTGGTGCCGCCGCGCGGCCCCTTCTACCGCGGTCGCCCCGTGCTCGTGACGCAGAACGACTACGGAGTGGGCCTCTTCAACGGCGACGTGGGCCTCACCTGGCCGAACGGAAGCGGCAAGCTGCGCGTGTACTTCCAGGGCGCCGACGGAAAGCTCCGAGAACTCTCGCCGGCCCGGCTCCCTGCGCACGAAACTGCCTTTACCCTCAGCGTTCACAAGAGCCAGGGCTCGGAGCACGACGAAATTGCCATCGTGCTCCCCCAAGCTGGTTCCCCGCTGCTCACGCGGGAGCTCTTGTATACGGCCATCACCCGCGCCAAGCGCCGCGTGCGGCTCTTCGGCACACGAGAGGCCATCGAAAGCGCGGTGCGGCAAGGCGTCGTGCGCGAGTCGGGGTTGTGCGACGCGCTCGCAGCCCCGCTCGAGGCGTCGAGCGATCGAGTTTGAACGAACCGGGGCGAGCGAGCGGCTAACAAAGCGCTGGGTTGGTGGGAAGGCGGCTTCCGTCTGAGCGCGGTGCTCCCGCACTACGTCCCACGCCGCGCACAGCGCGGCCCGAACGAGGGCTCAGCCTTTCGTTCAAACGTCGAAGTACGCGCTCCTCTGGGCCGCGAGCGTGGGACCGGTGAGCTGTTCGCTGCTCGGCTCGAGCGAAAAGCGGTCGCCGTTCGGCGCGATGACGCTGGTGGCGTGTCCGTACGCGACCACGCACACACGGAGCGCGGGGACGGCCTCGGTGAGCGCGCCAGACTCCTCGCGAGCCGTGAAATAAAGCGTTTTCTCGCGCTGTTCGACCGTGAGGCGATAGCGGCGGTACGCGCCTCGACGATAGGCGAAGCTTTCACCATCGTCGTACTCGTAGGTCAGCTCTGCGCGTTCGCCCGCGCGCACGAAGGCGTGGAGCTCGACGCTCGCGAGGGTCCGCGCTTGCTGCGACGCACCCTCACCGAGCAGAGGCACGAGCGAGCCCGCGCGCGCGTAGAGAGGCGTTTCGCTCCGCGTTACGCTGACGCGGAAGTCCTGCTTGCCGGAGAGCCACTCCCCAGTCCGGGCGCAGAACCAGTCCCCTTCGGGGAGCTCCACGTTGCGTGTGACCGCGACGTTTTCCTCCTCGCTCGGAGCGGGCTCCAGCACCGGAGCTTGGAGGAGCGCGGGCCCCACCAAGAATTGATCCTCGCGGATGGACAGCTCGGGATCTCTGGAATCGAAGAAGGAAGGTCGCAAAATCGCCGCTCCGCTCCGCTCCTGCTCCACGAAGAGCTGATACAGGTACGGCGTGAGGCGGTAACGGAGCCGCACGTAGTGGCGCACTTCTGCGAGCGTTTGCTCTGAAAACGCCCAAGGCTCTTGGCGTCTGCTCCCCTTGACGCTGTGATTTCGCAAGAAGGGGAAGAGAAAGCACGCCTGGTACCAGCGAACGCAGAGCTCGTCGGTGGCGTCGCCCCCAAAACCCGGTACGTCCGGCGCGTTGAACGGAACCCCCGACAAAGCCAGGTTGAGCGAAATGGGCAGGCTCGCGCGGAGGTGCGCCCAGTTCGACAGGTTGT
Source organism: Pseudomonadota bacterium (assembly GCA_023432025.1). Classification (GTDB taxonomy): domain Bacteria; phylum Myxococcota_A; class Polyangia; order Polyangiales; family Polyangiaceae; genus NIC37A-2. The sequence continues at coordinate 9,550 of JAEYVE010000156.1, read as the reverse complement.
CTCCGGTCCACACGGCTGCGCTGCGACTGATGCCGGTAAAGGCGCTGCGCGTCAGCACGAACGGACGACTGCTCGGGCGTGCGTCGAGCAGGCCTTGGCGCGTGGCCTCGGCCATGCCGAGCCCATACTGGTTGTGATAGCTCTCGTGGCTCGCGCGCCCATGATCGAAGCGCATGGCAGAAAGCTCGACGGGGCCGACGGACGGGTCGTTCATGTCAATCCAGAAGCCGTCGAAGCCGCGCGCCGCCAGCGCCGACACGTGGCTGGCCCACCAATCCCGCGCGCCCTTCCGTGAGAAGTCGGGAAAGTGGCAGCGGCCGGGCCACACGAAGCCGGCGAACGGCTTGCCCTCGGCGGTCAAGCAAAAGTGCCCGCCGGCCAGGCCCTGCTCGTACACCGGGTAACCTTCGTCGACTTTGACGCCCGGATCGAGGATGGCCACCACACGTCGTCCTCGCTCGCGAAGACGAAAGAGGGCCGCCTCTGGGTCGGGAAAGTGACCCTCGTCCAGGGTGAACACCTTGAACGAGTCCATGTAGTCGATGTCGAGCCACAGACCGTCACAAGGTACGTCGTGCTCCTCGAAGCGCTCGTCGAGCTCCTCGAGATCCCGAGCGCTGGCGTAACCCCAGCGGCTTTGATGGTGCCCGAGCGCCCAGAGGGGCGGTCGCGGCGTGGTACCGCAAAGTCTTTGAAGCTTTTGCGTGAGCTCGTGCAGGGTCGGCCCCACCAAGAAGTAGAGAACCGGAAGGCCGTCGGCCGCGCCGATGCAGAGGGCGTCGTCGTCCGGAGCGAGGCCTGGCGACGGCGACTGCGCTTGCAGATCGACGAGCGGATTGGTGGCCATGAACACCGGATAGGGATCGTCCACCAAAATTCCGAAGAAGGTGCCGCCGCGCGCCACGATCAGGTACGGCACCGACGCATAGGGTGGATCCACGCTCGCCGCCTCGATGGCTCCAGGCGGAAAATCCGCCCACACGTCGGTGTTCCAGAACTTGGTGCGGATCCCCGATTTTTCGAGCGGGCCCCATTTCTCTCCCATTCCGAAGAAGCGGTCGCTCTTTTCTTGGACGAGCTTGAGGAGCCAGCCATTTTCGCAAATGCCGAAGCTCTCTTTCGGGCGGCCGACGAGGCTGGCCTGCGCGCGGCCTCTTGGCTCACCCTTCTTTCGGCCCTTGCGCGCGGTGGCTCGGGGGGCGAGCGTGAGCGCGCCCTCTCTGTCGAGCTCCAGGTGAAAGTGGCTCTCGGGACCCTTCTCGGGGGACAGGCCAGCTTGGCTCTGCGACTTCGGCCAGCGCGGGCTCCGCACCTCGAGACGAAACACGTCGCCTCCGAAGTCTTCGATGGATACGTCGAGGTCTTCGTGTCCCGCGGCGCCTCGTCCATCACGTACGCGCTCGATGAAGACGAAGTTGTCGGGATGAGGCACTTTGTGGAAGTACACGCTCTTCGGAGTGTGGGCTCGAAGCGTGGCGAGGGAAAGTCGACGCTGGGTCCAGCGCGCGTCCGCCTGGAAAGGCCGAAGCAGGTGCTTTCGGGCGCCGGACACGGACCCCCGGTCCCCAGGCGAGCTGCGGCGTGGCGCGTCCCGTCCCGTGAGAAATCGATGGGATCCCACGCTGGTTCGGGCAGGCGCCGAATGCTATGAGGCGTATCCATGGTTTCCCATGCTTCGTCCTCGGTGCATCAGCTGCGCGCCGACGCCGGCGACTTGCTCGACTCTCTGCGCCGTATCGTGCGTCACCTTCGGCTCGTCGAGAGCGAGTCGGAGCAGGCGACGGGTGTCACGGCGGCGCAGCTCTTCGTGCTGTCGCGTTTGGCTTCGGGCCCTGCCAGCTCCATTCGTGAGCTGGCTCAGCGCACCCTGACGGATCCGAGCTCCGTGTCCGTCGTGCTCTCCAAGCTGGAAGAGCGCGGCTACGTGCAAAGTACGCCGGACGCGGGCGACAAGCGGCGCAGAGTGATCGCGCTCACGCGGTCGGGCAAGGCGGTGTTGGGGCGAGCGCCGCGCCTGCCGCAGGTGCACCTGCTCGCGGCGCTGGAGGGGCTTCCGGCAGGGCGCAGGCGCGCCATGGTCGCCGGCCTTCAGGAGCTCGTTCTGGCGCTGGGCGCTGGCGACACCAAGCCGGAGCTCTTCTTCGAAAACGAGCCGCCGCGGGGGGCGCGTCTTCGCAGGAAGCCGCTGGCCAAGGCGAAGATCGAGCTCGCGCGTTGACTCGAGCTCTGCGCCGCACTCGTGGGGTCCCCCGCTGTGTCGGGGCCGCTCGCGTCGAGCGGGACAGGTCCACGCGCTGTGGCGCGCGAGCGGTCGTCCACGTGGGTGAGGCGTGACCAAACGCTGCGCGGAGCGTCAGCGGATGGCGGAGACGACGAGCAGCGCGTTGCCTCGTGCCACGAGCGTCGAGAGGTGTTCGAACTCGAGCTCGAGCTCGGTCAATACGTCCGCCACGTCGAGTGCGTCGTCGGTGGCAAGAGCTTCCAGGCGCGCGGCCGCTGACATGACCCGCAGGGCGCCCACGCTCGCGCTGGCGCCTTTCACGGAGTGGGCCGCGCGGCATAGCGTGAGACGGTCGCCTTGGGAGAATGCGGCGCGGAGCTCTGCGACGTTCTCGGCGGTCCCGTCGACGTACTCGCGCAGCACGGCTTCCATGAACTCCAGGTCGCCATCGGACGACTCGTAGAGGTAGCTGGGGTCGAGTACCGGCTCGTCGGGGAACGCCATGTGTTCTGGGCAACGGCGTGAGGCGCGCGCGATTTATCCCGTCGGCCGGTCGTCTCGAATATCGACGACCGAGACAAGACGGGAGCGAGCGCGCGTCGCATTCCGTTACGGGGTGCGCACCACGAGCAGACGAATCTCCGTCATGTCCTCCATCGCAAAGCGGACTCCTTCGCGTCCGAGGCCGCTGTCCTTCACGCCGCCATAGGGCATGTGGTCCACGCGCCACGAGGGTACGTCTCCAATCAGCACGCCGCCCACGTCGAGCTCGTCCCAGGCACGCTGCGCCTTGTAGAGGTCTCGCGTGAAGACACCCGCCTGAAGACCGAAGCGCCCGGAGTTCACCTCCGCCAGTGCGGCGCCGAAGTCGCTGAACTTCGAGAGCACGGCGACGGGACCGAATGCCTCCTCGGAGACGATGCGTGCGTCGTGGGGTGCTCCCTCGAGCAGGGTGGCTTCGAGCAGCGCACCCTTGCGCTTGCCTCCGCACAAGATGCGCGCGCCGCGCTCTTTGGCTTCGACGAGCCAGTCTTCCAATCGCTGGGCCTCACTCTCCGAGATCATGGGTCCCACGAACACCTCGGGGTCCTTGGGGTCGCCCATTTTCAAGGCGGACGTGGCGGTCACGAGCCGTTCGCGAAACTCGTCGTACACGCGCTCGTGCACGAGGATGCGCTGCACGCCGATGCAGCTCTGCCCAGACTGGTAGAATGCGCCGAACACCACGCGCGATACGGCGTCCTCGAGATCCGCGTCCTCGTCCACGATGCAGGCGGCGTTCCCCCCGAGCTCCAGAATCACCTTCTTTTTTCCAGCGCGCGCCTTGAGATCCCAGCCCACGCTGGGCGAGCCGGTGAAGCTGAGAAGCTTGAGGCGTTCGTCCGTCGTGAAGAGCTCTGCGCCGTCGCGGTGCGCCGGCAGAATGGAAAACGCGCCCTTCGGCAAGTCGGTTTCCGCGAGCACCTCACCGATGAGGAGCGCGCCCACCGGCGTACGGCTCGCCGGTTTGAGGACGAACGGACAACCGACGGCGAGCGCTGGCGCTACTTTGTGTGCGGCGAGGTTGAGCGGGAAGTTGAACGGAGAAATGAACGAGCAGGGACCGATGGGGACACGCTTGTACATGCCGCGGTAGCCGCGGGCGCGCGCGGAAATCTCGAGGTCCATCACCTCGCCCCCCAGCCGGATCGTTTCCATGGCCGCCACGCGGAACGTGTCGATGAGGCGCGTCACTTCGCCGCGCGCGTCCTTGATGGGTTTGCCGGCCTCGATGCAGAGCGCCATGGCCAGCTCGTCGAAGCGCTCCGTGAAACGTTCGACGCAGTGTTCGAGCACCTCGCGCCGCTGGTAGGCGGCGAAGCGCCGGAGCGGCGCCTGCGCGGCGTCGGCTGCGGCGATGGCTCGCTCGATGATGGGCGTCGTGGCCAGAGCCACGCGCGTGGCGACCTTCCCCGTGTACTTGTCCGTGACTTCCAGATCGGTGTTCGGCCGCTCTGGAGCGTTGGCTACGTAGAGTGGGTAACTCTCGGCGAGCATCGCGTCCTCCTCGGAGTTCTTTATGGCATCCTTTGCGGAGAACGCCGAAACCACGTCCCGAGGCGCAGCAAAAGCAGCGAGGAGGCCGTCTCGCTCCAGCGGTCGGCGATGGCTTGGGGCCTTCGCTCGCGTCCGGAGGCACACCGTCCGTGTTCAACGAGCGGGGGGAGCGGCGTTTGGTCGACCTCCGAAACGCGTCGAGCCCCGCGGACGGATCCGCGGAGCTCGACGAGCGGGGTTTTCCCCGTGTGTTGCGAGGCTTCGTCAGTCTGCCGTATGGCTCGGCAGCGTGCTGCGATGCTCGTCGCCGCCCGCCGCCCACGACTCGGGCGTGTCGAGCTTTGGCGCGAGAGTCGCGAAAAGCGCCGTGAGCGGAGCCTGATTCTCCCAGATCGTAAACTCGCTCATGTTGACCGCCGTGCGCGAGTCGACGTGGTGCATACCGAGTGGCTGCTGTCCGTACGACGGGTAGAAGGCGGCTTCGAGCATGTCGTACCAGTTCGGAGCCGGGAAGTTGTGCACGGGACCGTACACCGGGATGCCCGGGATGGGCGGCATGCCCTTGTCCTTGATGAACGCGAGCGAGTCACCATGCAGCGGTTCTTGGGGCGAGACGCTGCCGAGCCCGGTGATGAAGACCATGCCGGTGGGGTTCGCGCCGAGCGCGTAGTCCGCGGCGAGGCTGAGCGCGTCGACGTACTTCTGGTGCGCCTCCTCGCTGGGCTCGGTCGCGCTGAGCGCACCGAAGATGGTCCCCGCAGGACGCGAGGGCACGCTCATGGCGCCCCAGTCGGGGGGCAGATTGGTGGGACGCGCGTTGCGCATGGCGTGAGCCGAGCTCAGGAAGAGACCCGCCTTGGAGCCAGCCTTGTTGGCGAGACCTCGATGGATCCCATCGACGATCGAAGAGCTGGCGCCGGGCGTTTGCGCGTAGCCGATGGTGTAGTCGGCGAGGATGGGCGCGTTGCCGCTGAACGAGCCTGGATAGATGTTGCTCCAGTCGTTCAGGCGGTCGTAGATGCTGGCGCCGCCGAGCGCGCTCCAAAGGCCCTCGAAGTCCCTTCGGTACTTGGCGTCGCCGGACGCGCGAGAGAGCTCGCTGGCCGCGTAGAGGAGGAACTCCCGCGGCGCGTTGGCGCCCCGTGCCCACGAGTAAGCCTTTTCGGCGCGCTCGAGGAGGGCTTCTGCGCGCTCCGCATCGTACGGTGCGACCAAGTGCGACGCCTGAGCGAAGAGGCCGGCGACGTACGCGGTGTGCCACCCCTCCGGATCGAACGTCCAGTACGGCAGCTGATCATCGTGCGCATAGTAGTAGCCCTTGGGGTGCGCCCAGGACTCGACCCCGGCGTGGACGCTGCCGTTGCCTTGCTGCAGCGCCTCCCAACCGCGGATGCTCCACAGCGCCTCGTCGAGCAAATCCGGAATGCCGTTGCCGCTTTCCGGAATGTCGAGCTGTCCGTCCTCGAGCGCGTCCGGGTTCGCTTCGAACGCACGCATCAGGTACTGGCTGACCACCACGTGGAAGGGGCGAATGTCGAAGTCACCGGCGTCGTGATGGCCGCCGGCGACGCGAATTTCCGTGCCGCGTGGGGTCGCCTGCGGGAAGAAGTTGGAGCGGTAGCTTCGCCCCGAGCTCTTGTACGCCTTGCAGTGGTCCACGGGGCGGCTCCACTCGGTGTACTGGGGCGCGAGATCGCCGCACCACCGGTTGTGGAACATTCCGCGCGCGACCACGTAGTACGCCTTGAGCGCGGCCTGATCGCTCACGGCCGTGGGGTAAGACACGCCGACGCCCGGAATACGGACGCGATAGCGCACGCCCTCGGCGGCCGGCACGCGCGACAGATCGATCTGGTCGACGGGTCCACCGGACTCGCCGTCGTGCGCGGCGCGCTTTTCGATGGGCAGCTCCGGGGCAACGACGCGTGGAGCCTTCAGGAGGTTGCGCGGCTCGGCGAGGACCTCCGCCGTCTTGGTCCCCAAGGCGAGCGGCGCTGCGCCGCCATCCCCCAGGTAGCCCTGGACGTACGCGTAGCGCGTCGCCGCAGCCGGGTTGTAGCCCACCTGGTTGACCTTGATGAGCGGCGTCTCGAGGTAACGATCGCTGAACGGAACTCGCACGTCGAGGTGAGTGTTCGCATCACCCGCGTGCGTCACGTTCAGGAGCTCGGCTGTTCCAATCTCTTCGGAGAGCTCGAGGAAAATGTGGTCGTCGACGTCGACGACGTTGTTGTCGCCCCAGGTGCCGTAACCGACTTTGTAGTCGGGTTGACCCACGGGGATGCTGCGCCGGTGAACGGCCTTCACTTCGAGCGGGGTTCCGTCCGCGCGCGTGACGGTCCATTCGCCTGCTTGCCAAGCGCGCCCGCGCGCGCCGCTGAGGCTGCTGCCCGCGAACTTGGTGTTCTTGGTTTCGAGCACGAGCAGGAGCGTGTTCGGCCCCATGGCAGACACCGAGCGAAGCGGGGTGTCGAGCTTCTGGCGCGGTCCGCCCCGGGTTCGCACGTGCGCCACGCCCCACTTTTCTCCAGAGGGCGTGTCCGCGACGAGGTGAACGAAGAGATCGGTGCTGGCCGCGAGGTCTTCCAGCGTGTAGCTCGTCGAGGCGCCCTCGAGGGTTGCCTCCTCGACCTCGAGAGGCATGGAGCTCGCGTTGCTCTTCGGCTCGGGGCCAATGAAGAGGCGAATCTCCGTGGCGTCGGGGATCGCGTCCCACGAAATCTTCGCGCTCGAAGACGTCACGTCTTGGGCGGTGAGCGTCACGTCGCCGAAGTCGATGCCTTCGTCCGGATCGGTGTTTTGCTCGGGCTGGGTGGGGGAGCCGGGGCCCGGCGTGCCGCCCTGGTTCCCTTCTCCGTCCTGATGACCGTTCCCGGGGGCCCCGGCGCTGCCCTCGGGATCGACGAAGAGCGGGGACTCGTTGCTGTCGTTCTTGTCTCCGCAGGCGGTTGCGGAGAAAGCGAGCAAGGTCGTTCCGACGAGGCCTCGATGAATCCAAGGATGGAGTCTCATGCGGCGCGGGTGTGCAGACTTCGGGCCAGGTAGGCGCTGTGCTCCTGACCGAGCTCGGGGGGCAGCCGTGCGCTGGAGAGCTCTTCACGGCGTTTCGCCGCGAGAAGCCGAATTTCAGCGGCGCGAGCGGGTCGGGCGGGGGCGCCGCGGGCTCCGCTTTTCATCGACGAGGGCTCGCGCCACGGACGAGCGTACGCCGGACGATGTCCGCATCGGACATTGGTCCGCCGCGGCTGGGGGACTCCTAGTCCGACGTGATGACGCGTTCGAGCTCGGCGATGTAGACCGAGGGCAACCCATGCGTACGCGCACCTCCGACGAGAAGGCTGCGGTAATGACGCGTGGGGGCCACGTACTCGGCGCGCGTATTTTCAGGTCGCACTTCGTACACCCACGCCTCGACGCTTTCGCCGCGAGCGAGCGCGATCCGGTTTTTCGTTCGATCGTAGAGGTGCGGGTAGCCTTCCTTGCGATCGAGCCCCGCAAAGAGGACGTCATCGACGAGCAGCGCCAACCCATGCAGCGTGTGTTCTACGTGGCGCTCGACGTTGGCTGCGCCGCCAGCGCGCGTCTCCGAGTAGAAGTTCCAGACGAGGCGAAACCCAGGGAGCTCGGCGACCTGAACCTCCAAGAGGCGCCCCCATGGCTGCCCAGCTCGCTCGAACCAACCCTCGAGGTCCGGGAGCGCCATGTTCGAACCATAAGCGAACACCCAAGTCGGCGACGTGGTCACGGATGCCATTGTTTTCGAGTCGAGCTCCGCTGCAAGATCCATCCCGCGCGAAACCTCGCTTCGTCCACATGAGCCCCGATGTTTTCCCGAGCCTCGACGAGGGCATTCCCGAGCAGGCCCTCGCCCGCACCGCTCTCGGAGGCGCATGGCTCGAGAGCTCGGCCATTTCCTTTCAGCTGCGACGTTCGCCAAGCCGACGACCTTTTGGGTCCCTCTTGCTGCCGGCTGCCGCGTTGCTCCTCTCGAGCGCGTGGATCGCGAGCTACTTCGGGGTGCCGGCTGCGCCCTTGAACGTGGCCGTGCTCGCGCTTCTGCTGGGGCATCTTTGGCCCACGTGGCTCGCGGCAGACAGCGTGCGCCATTGGGCACCGCGAGAGCGCTACTTGCGCTACCGCCTGAGTCCCGAGGGCATCGAAACGTGGTCGCTCGGCAGCGCGAGGCAGCTCGATTGGAGTCGACTGACCTGTGTACACCGGTCGGCGCTGGGGTGGCTCGTACGCTTTCGGGGGGCGCCGCCCTTGTGGGTGCCAGAGGCTGCGTTTTGCGAAGCCGACGCGCAGGTCGCGGCGTCGTATTTGGACGTTTTTCCCGCCGAGCGCCGCGGGTACCTCGTGGCCGCTGGGTTCTTCACGCTGGCGGTGATCGCCTGGTGCGCTTCGCTCGCGTGGTACATGTCCGCACGCTGAGCTGCGCAATCAGTCGAGGTAGCGCTGCACGCGCTCTGCGATGAGGCGCCCAATGTTCAGCGACGCGGTCGCGGCGGGGGAGGGAGCGTTGACCACGCTGAGGACGTGTTCGCTCTCGTGCAACATGAAGTCGTCCACGAGGGAGCCATCCAGCGCTACGGCCTGAGCGCGGATCCCCGCTGGCGCTGGGACCAAATGCTCACTGCGAATGTCGGGGAGGAGCGCCTGCAGCGCTTCGACGAAGGCGGCCTTGCTGAGTGAGCGCTTGACCTCCCCGAGGCCCACCCGCCAATACTTCCGAGAAAGCCGCAGAAACCCGGGGTACGTGAGCGAGTCGATTAGATCGCCGGGCTCGACGTGACCCTTTTCGTAAGCCTCGCGCCCCAGGGCAAGCACGGCGTTGGGGCCGCATTCCACCGAGCCGTCGATCATGCGCGTGAAGTGGACCCCGAGAAACGGGAACTCCGGGCGTGGCACGGGGTAGACGAGGTTTTTGACGAGGTGGCGCGCCTCGGGCTTGAGCTCGTAGTATTCGCCGCGAAAAGGCACGATGCGCACGCCCGGCGCTTGTCCGCCGAGCGCGGCCAAACGATCGGACTGGAGGCCGCCACAGTTGACGACGTAGCGAGCCTGAACCCGCCCGGCGCGGGACTCGACGCGCACGCGCTTGGACGGGCCGGACGCTTCGAGCGCGTGCACCTCGGCGTCGAAGACGACCTGGCAGCCAGCACGCTCTTCGATGCGTTTTCGGAGCCGTTTGGAAACGGAGCGATAGTCGACGATACCCGCCTCCGGGACGTGGATGGCGCGCACGCCGCGCACGCGCGGCTCGAGCTCGCGGAGCTCTCGCTCATCGATGAG
>JAEYVE010000127.1 GCA_023432025.1 Pseudomonadota bacterium | reverse complement strand
GAGCCGCTGCCTCGCGAACCGTCGCCCCGGCTCGAATCGCCTCGTAGAACTGCTCTCGCTCCGCTGTCGTGTACTGCCTGCGCATGCACCCGTGGTGCCTGCGCCCAACGTGCCACGCCAGATGGGGCTCACGCAGCGGTTACTCCAGTTTTCCGTCTTCCGTGCGTCCGTGGGCCCGAGCTTCTTCCACTGCGGGTTGGGTCGCAGGAAAGCCGGCCTCTCGCTCCTGCTGGAAATGCTCGGCGACGTGACGGTGCAGCGATTCACGGTTTCCTTTGAGAGCAAGCAGGTAGTGCCCACCGCGCTCTCGAATCGTCTGGGCGACCTCGGACGCGCAGAGGTTTGCGTCGCCTGTAATCGTTGCACCACCGAGGTCCAAGGAACGCAGCAGCTCGAGCGCAGCGGGGACCTCCGACCCCGAGCCTTCGACTGCGGTTTGGGCGAGCAAGAGCCGCTTTTCCGTTGCCCAAGCATGCAAGAGGTGGAAAGGACCTTCGTTGCGTGAACGCGCCAAGGCACCGCGTAGCGTCTTGCCATCGAGTGCGATCGTCTGGCCCTCGAGCTCCCCGAGCAGCGGCCTAGTCCAGCGCAAGAGAGCTTCATGAAAGGCGGGAGGAGGCATCGCCTCGAAGACTCTGCGAAAGGTATCCGCGCTGGGTGTCCCCTGCGAAAGCTCGAGAAACTGCGAGAGCGTCGGAGCCTTCTTTTTCGCAAAGTCCTCGAGCTCCTCCCAGCCCTCGGCGCCGGCGATCACCGCGAGCAAAGCGATGGTCAGTACGTTCTCGATGGGGTGGATTCGTGTGCGGGCAACGCGAGGGTCGACCACCTCGGAAAAGGTGTCGACCAAAGACTTCAAAGGGGAGTGGGTCTGTTGAGGCACGGGTGGAAGAGATCACACTGCGAATGCGCTGTCTCCATGGCCTTGCAAGTGATCGAAATTGATCGGCTTTTGATGCGCTAGCCCTGGGCCCCGCCCCGGGGAGCGAAGTCCACCCTTGCATTGGCTTCATTCAAACAATCACTTGGCCCACTTTCAGAAATGCACCCACCGTATACGTGCACAGGGTCACGTCCTATTCTTCCACCAAATCCATGCCGAGAGCGCCAGTAGCGGGCACGACACCAAGAATGATTGAGGATAGAGAACTCCACCAACCAACAACGACAGAGCGATCGTGAGAATCACGTCCGCGAGTTGGCGGTTCGACCTACGCTCCTCTTCCGAACTTCCCGCGGTCTTGCCACTGGTATCTTGGGGTTGCTGTGCCATTAGCCTTCCTAGGATTATATTGATTGGATGAACCCACGTGAACCGGCTATCGGCGAGAAGGAGACTGGGCTGGGCATCTCACACTCAATAACCACACATCCCACCATTCCCGTTCAGTCGATCGTCATTCGGACCACCATCGAATCCGCCACCCCCCGGGTCACTAGGACCTGGGTTCGGAGAGTCTGGCTCACCGGGGCCACAGAGGATTCGCGTCGAGCCCCAAAACACCGAGCATATTAATGCTGGCTGCCCATAAGTGTTCCGGACGATCGCACAGATGTACTGGAGTGCGAAACCGGCTGCCTTGCAGGCAAAGGCATTTGATTCCTCTTCTTTGGAGGATTCGCCGGTCCAGTCCACTCTGCCTACCGGATCAAGCAATGCATATGCATAGAAATTTGCATCGCCTGACTCGAACCGAATCGGATCCTTACTCGTCCACCGACCCAGCTCCGGGTCGTAATCCCGAGCCCCAAATCTCACGAATCCCGTATCTGCGTCCAACAGACCGCCCGCAAACCCAACCCCCGCGTCCTCAGCCTTGCCCGTGAGCACCCTCATCTCACCGAACGCCGAGTACTCGGCTCGGAACAACACGCCGCTCGGGTTCGTCGTGTTCACGACCAAACGCACGCTCCCGATCTGATCGCTCACGACGCGATACACACCTCCCGCGCGCACGACATAGTCCGGCACGTGGGCCCTCGACCCGTACACGAAGTGCGCTACGAGGTTTCCGGCTCCATCCAGCTCCGCCACCGGCTCGAGTTGGTCTCTGTACAGCCACTGCCTCGTGATGACGCCGTCGACCTTTTTGGCAATGCGACGGTGCTGACCGTCCGTCACGTATTCGATGAGCCGGCCATCCGGCAGCTCCACCACAGTGAGGCTTCCGAACGCGTCGTAGGTATACGCGGTCACGTCCCCGGTCACGGTATTCGTCTTCGTGCGCAGTTCCCCGTTCGCCGTGTACGTGTACTCGTAGTCGCCGTAGCTGAGCAGTCGGTCTTGCTCGTCGTACGTTCCGACGAAGCTCCCCGCCGTCGTCTGTCCGAGCGTGCGGTTACCGTTCAGATCGTACTCGTAGTGCTCGCTGAAGGCACCGTCGACAGTCACGTCCGTGAGGCGACCCAGCGTGTCGTACGTGTAGCCGATGCGCTTCGTCGTTCCTCCGAACGTCTCCGCCTTCTCCACGATTCGGCCGAGCGCGTCGCGTGGTCTCTGCGCCGTCTCGTACTGGAAGGCGAGGACCGGCGTGCTGCCAGAGGTGACGGACTGTGAAGCCAGCTCCCCATAGCCGTTGTACGTCCAGTTCTCCGTGAGCACGCCTTGCTGCAGCGTCGTCACGCGGCCATGTCGCGCGTGGCGCGTCAGACGCAGCGCGTCCGGCGACACCGGCGTGCAGGTCGTTGGCGAAGCGCACGTGAGCAGCAGATCTGCATCGTAACCGAACGCCGTACTCTGGCTCGTCAGTGGGCCCATCACCGTCTCCGTCACAGGGACGAAGTTGTTGTTGTAGGTCCAGAGCACGTCGCCGTTGACCTCACCGCGCCACGACTCGCTCGTCTTCAGGCGGCCGTCGTAGCCAAAGCTCAGGGTCACGTCTCCGGGACCGGACAGCGCCGCGAGTTTGCCGGGCGCGGCCCCGCCGCCCACCACTCCGGCAGGGTAATACACTCGTTCGAGCACTCCTGTAGGTGCGATGGTGTGCGTGAGCCGCCCCGCTTCATCGTAGAGGTGCTCGAGGTTCACGCCGCCCGGGCGGAGCTCGTGCGTCAGCTTTCGGTCCAGATCCCACGCGTACGTCGTCGACCAGTTCGACGCGTCGAGCTCGGGCGGCGCGTACGAAGCAAGCTGATTCACCGGCGTGTAGCTCATCAGATGCTCGGGTTGACCTGGCGGCGTCACGCTCGTCAGGTTGCCGAGTCCGTCCCAGCCGAACTCGGTCGTTACAGCACTGCGCGTTTCCGATAGCGGGCGACCCACGGCGTCGCGAGTCGTCGTGCTGGTGATACCCAGCGCGTCCGTCACGCTGTGGAGATAGCCTTCCGCGCTGCCATCTCCGAAGTACCCATACTGCGTAGTACGCGTCCCCTGCGTCGAGCGCTCGAGACGCCCCTCCGCGTCATACACGAAGTTCACCGGCAAGAGCCCGTCCACTTCAGTACGCGTCGTGCGACCTAGAAGATCGATGATTCGACGCGTCACTCGACTTGCTGGAGACGTGGTCACGAAGGTACGGGTACTGGCCGTGTAGTCCGTCCTGAATGTACGCCCGTTGATCACATTCGTGTCGACCACGCTCGTCATCGAGTTCGGGTCAAGCTGATTGCTCAGCGTGACTGTCCGCGCGCTCGTGTGAGTTTGCGTGATCCCCGAAGGAAGACGGGTGGTCGTCGACGTGACCGGCACAAGCACGCCCCATCGAGGGTCCGAAAGGTTCTGCGTCGTGACTCTGGTTCCGTCCGGAGCCGTGGTGACGGACGAACCCGTACGGTCCCGCGTCGAAGTGCTCTGGGTTCCGTCCGGGAACGTGTTCGTTCGCACCTCGACGCCATCCGGTTGTCGAGCGATGTCGTAAGTCGTGGCCCGTCCAAGCGCTGTGCTGCGGGTTACGCTGTTTACGCCGTTGCGGATAAGAGACATCGGCGCACCAGAGGCGTCTTCGTCCACGACGATGCGCCCCGCGCTGTCGTACGTAACGTACGAGGTATCTCCACGGGGGTTCTCGAACGTCGCGAGAAGCCCCTTGTCGTGATACCCGATCACGTAGGTTTCCCCTTCCGGGTTTGTGACCGTTTCGAGGTACGCTTCAGAGTTCGTCGTTAGCTCCGTACGCTGGCCGTAGGGAGCAACGATGGCTTCAGGCCGACCCGCAGCGTCGCGCTCAATCTCGAGTCTCTTGCCCACCTCGTCCGTGATGGCGGTGAGATAGCCCGAGGATTCGTACTCGAACCTCCGGAGCACCTGACGAGTCAGAGCATTCAGCGTCCGCTGATGTCGCCCCGACGAATCAAAAGCAAACAGCTCGCGACCATCCTCTGACGGAATGAGCTGCTCGAGGGAATCCGACATACCGGGTAGAGCTGAGGTAATGAGCGAAATGCGGGTACCCTCGGCAGCGACGAGACCTCGCGGTGAGCTAGCGATATCGAACAGTACGCCCAAGCCCGCCTGATTCGCGGCCCCCCCCGTGCGATAGGGGACATTGTTCTGTCCCCATGGAGACCTCGCCATACCATCGTGACCGATGGCAACCACGCGGCTTCGTCCGGAAACGCCGCCGTAGTTGAGCACGGTCGTCGTCATGAACAGTTCGCCGCTCTGCGAGAAAGCGAAACGCTGAAAACCCGAACCACCTGGGTAAAAGTAGAGCTGTTCCTTAGGGATGGGCTCCAACGCGAGGTCTGGGTTCGTTGCGCAATCCGTACTCACCCGGCAACCAGCAACGTAGCGAACGATACCATCCGCTCGGATGGAATAGAGGAGCATGCTGCTACCACCGAGCTGGCGATCTTCCGTGAAGTAGACGGTTCCCGCGTTGTCGACCCCGATGCCGACCGGATTCATGCGCGCCTGGAGAGCCCGCTGCCCGTCGACCGGGTCTCCGTCCTGGCCCGTTCCGGCAATGGTGGTGATGACTCCGTCCGTCCCCACCTGACGAAGGCGGCGGTTTGCTCGATCTGCGACGTACAGCGTCCCATCAGGAGTCGCCGTAAATACAATGGAGTGCGAGAGTCGAGCTTGGGTCGCCAAGCCGCCGTCCCCCGAGAACCCAGCAGCGCCCGTCCCAGCGACCGTCGTCACGAGTCCGTCAGGCGCGATTCGACGAATGCGAGCGCCGTCGGCAGCGTTGAAGTACAAGCTGCCGTCCTGCGCCCGGACCAAGCTCCCCGCGTTGCAGTCGACTTGCGCGACCGAGGCAGGGCCGCCGTCCCCGGACGTTCCTCGCGTTCCGGTTCCAGCAATCGTGTGAACCCTACCGTCCACGGCAATGTGCCGAATTAGGCTCCGATTCGTGTCGCAGAAGTAAACGGACCCGTCGGGAGCAGGAGCCACGCCGCGCGGGGTATGAGAAGCCCGCTTCGCGACACCGCCTTCCACGGGATCGGGCGCCCATGGGTCGGCGAACTCTCCCATCAAGTTCTCGACGACGGTCGAGAACGACCCGGCGTCCCGCACCGTTCCATCACCTAGGTACAGCTTGTTCGAGCCTGGGTCATAGAAGTGATTGTCGCTGAGAGTCCATCCGCCGATGCCCGTGTCCACGGTACGCCAGGCGCCGACGGGAACCGTCCAAGCCCGCGCCATGTAGAGCTCCTGTCGAGCCCGATCGCCGGATAGCGTCGTGCCCGTACTCACACGACCAAAACCACCCGTCTGCCCGTAGACCCCATCATAGACGTAGGCGATTCGAACGGTCGCCATCTGGCGGGATTGCACGACCCGTCCATAGGCATCCAAGCCATCCCAGACGAACTTGGTCTTCCGACTTGGAGCTGGACCGTACGAAGAGCGGAAGGTCCGGCCCGCCACTGTCACCGTGACGTCCACCCGCTTCAACGAGCCCGGAGGCGCAGCACGTGTGAGCGGAATGTTGACCGTATACGCGCTCTCACGCCCCGGAACTCCAATACTCGTGTAGTTGAGCGTCATCGAAGTCCCTGCGAGAGGCACGCTTTCACGGAAGACCTGGGTCTGACATTCCAACGTGGAAGCGTTCTCCACTTCGCACCCGCCAGGAACATCTTGATCGTCCGACTTTGGCCCCCAGTCGTCGTCTCCTTCCCCGTCGTCCTCCTCCGAACCGTCGTCCTCCGAGCCGTCGTCTCCACCCGTACCGTCATCGCCACCCGTACCGTCATCGCCACCCGAGCCGTCGCTGCCACCCGTGCCGTCGCTGCCGCCGGTCCCTCCGTTGCCGCCGCCGCCCGCGCCCCCGCCGCATTCCTCGCCAGGCGAGCAAGAATCGAACGGAAAGCTGAACGGCCAGTTGATGTCATACGGCTGCGTAAAGTGCGGCAGCCTCACTCTCCAAAGACTAACACCTGCCTCGTAGAGGCTCGCCAAGCGCTCGCGCTCGCCTTCCAGAATCCCTGCCGCCTGAAGCTGTGCGGCAGTCTCTGGAACTCCGTCCCCCGTAATGTCCACGAGCGCCAGTCCCGACTCTTCCCCAACGAGATCGAGCACAATGCCATTTTCGTGCGCGATCCAAACGCCCTGGAGACGGTTATACGACCCGAGCGGAGCCACCGTTCCAGCGGGAAAGTGCAAGAAGTTTTCCGTGTAGTAGATGAGCGGCTCACTAAACTCGATTTCGGGAGCCCCCTCCGCCACAGCCTCGTCCGCGTTGACTTCAAACGCGTAGGTGTAGCCTGTATTGGCGGGCAGGAGCGCCGGCATCGCTGCAGGGCCCGTGGCGCCGACCGTGAACTCGGTGACGCGAACGTTCATGTGCTCCATCAGCTGAAGCGACCCGTCCGCCTTGTGCATCACCGCTTGCACCCCGGGAGGGAAAAGCAGCGTGCCCTGCCGTGCGCCATCGTCGTCCGTCATGACGCTACCGCGAGCCACCTGATAGTCCGTGCCCCCGGCATCCAGCTCGATGCTCGTCACAATCGGGTCAGAAGGGATCAGGACCACCTCAGGAACTTCGTGGGTGTTATTCCACTGCACCTCCAACTGTCGCGAGGAATCGAGGTATCCGGGTTTGACGAACGTCACCACCATGACGCCCCCGCCGTTGACGACGAGGTCGAAAGTGCCATTCGAGTGCGTCGTTGTTTCCCCGAGCTCTGGGTGTCCATGCACTTGCACGACGACGCCCGGGAGTGGTGCTCCCGTACGGGTCTTGACCACGCCGCGAAGCAACGCCGCACGACGCGCCTCGATGGTGCCGGGAGCGACACCGGTTTGGATGGGATGGTCTCCCGAGTAGATCCACTCCGTCGCGTTCTTCACCGTAGTGGCGACGGTTCGATCGATTGTGCCTGCGGGGATATGGATGGGGCCCGCGACGGGATCACACCGATCGATCGTGCCCGGATCTCCGTCATCCGTGGACACGGTCCCGCTCGCGATACATTCGCCGTCTACGCTGCACGTTCCCGCGGTGCACGCGTCGACCTCACATTCCGTACCCGCCGACACCAGCTCGTAGACGACGGCACCGGTCTCCGGGTCACAACGCCCCACGCGACAGGGCTGCTCTTCGAACTCTGGAGCTGCGCCGCCAACACAAACGCCCGCCTGGCACGAGTCTCCGGCAGTGCAGAACTGCCCATCGTCGCAGGGCGTGCCATCCGCACTGGCCACGCCAACGCACGCGCCAGTCAGCGGATTGCAGGCGGGAGCCTCTTCGCACGAATCGCCCGGGCCGCAGACGACCGGGTTCGACCCCATGCAGATGCCAGCCTGACAAACGTCAACCAACGTGCATGCGTCGTGATCCGAGCACGAAGCTCCGTCTTGAACGACGACGTGTACCGCCCCCACTTCCGGATCGCACGAGTCCACCGTGCACTCGTTGCCGTCGTCAACGACCAGGGAAGCCCCCGCGTCGCATGTGCCCGCGCCATCGCAGAGTTCTGCGCCGTTGCAGACGTTGCCGTCGTTGCACGGTGTGCCGGGCGAGCGCGGGTCGTGTCGAACCCCGAGGGCTGGGTCGCAGTAGTCCGCGGTGCACGGGTTACCATCGTCCGTGGCCACCGGCGCTCCGGGCTGGCACGTCGCGCTGGCGTTACAGGTGCCAGCCGAAGCGCACACTGTTGCCTCTGCGCACTCCGTACCCACGGGCGCCGCCTGATGGGAAACCCCGCTCACTGCGTCGCAAGCGTCGACGGTGCAGGGGTTCCCGTCATCAATGGCTGGCGCCTCGCCAGCGGCGCAAACGCCCGCACCGTCGCAGGCTTCCGCTCCGTTGCACACGTTACCGTCCGGGCACGACGTACCCGCGGCTACCGCGACGTGCATCACGCCTTGGAGCGGGTCGCAGGAGTCCGTGGTGCAGGGGTTCCCGTCGTCGAGGATGGGCGGCGCGCCAGCGCCGCACTGACCGGCGCCATCGCACACTTCTGCCCCATTGCAGACGTTACCGTCCGAGCACGAGGTGCCAGCCGCGACGGCGACGTGCACCGCTCCCAGAAGCGGCTCACACGAATCCGCAGTGCACGGGTTCCCGTCATCCA
Organism: Pseudomonadota bacterium; assembly: GCA_023432025.1. Lineage (GTDB taxonomy): Bacteria > Myxococcota_A > Polyangia > Polyangiales > Polyangiaceae > NIC37A-2. The sequence continues at coordinate 38,852 of JAEYVE010000127.1, read as the reverse complement.
GAGGCGGCGCCGAGCCAGCAGCACACGTCCCCGCGCCATCGCACGCTTCAATACCGTTGCACGCGTTGCCGTCCGAGCACGACGTACCCGCGGCTACCGCGACGTGGACGACACCTTGAACGGGGTCACATGAGTCGACCGTGCACGGGTTGCCGTCATCGACCTCCGGCGGCGCGCCAGCGCCGCACTGACCGGCTCCGTCGCACACTTCTCCCCCATTGCACGCGTCGCCGTCGGAGCAGCTCGTCCCCGCAGCCGAGGGGACGTGTGTGATGCCGTCTTCAGGGCTGCACGAGTCCACCGTGCACGGGTTTCCGTCGTCGAACGAAGGTGGCGTAGCGGGCTGACACATGCCGGCCGCATCACAAAGCTCCGCCCCGTTGCAGACATTGCCGTCCGAGCAGCTCGCTCCGGGAGACGGCGTGTGCGACGTTTGACCCGTCGCGCTGTCGCAAACGTCCACCGTGCAGGGATTGTTGTCACTCTGTGGCGTGCAGACACCGGTTTCTGGACCGAGCGTGAAGCGGTCCAGGTAGTAACTGCCACTACCGCTGGGAACGTTGACGGCGATGGTGAACTTCAGGTCCGTGTAGTTGCCTTGCAGCGCCGCCTGAATCCCTGGAGGGACGGCGTACTCGACACGCTGGAACTGGCCCGACGGAAACCCTTGCAGCGACCGTACACCCAAGTACTGGCTCCAGATGCCGACCGACGGTGCGTCAATGTAGAGCTGCGTGTCACCGTACCACGAAGTTCCCGGTGGAAGCGTCGGCACTCGAACGTCGTAACCGACCACACTGGGAGGCGTGCCGTCCCGCGTGAGCGGCACGGTGTGCCGCACCTGGACGTAACCCACGTTGGAAATAGCCAACGAAAACTGCCCTTGGCTGTGTGGCGTGCCTTGGTTGAGCGATGCCGAGCCCGACACCACCTGCCACTGTGCGACGCTTTCGAACCCGAGCGCACTCACCTCGGCTGGTGTCAACGCGAAGGTCGCGCGACGAACAGACTCTTCCCCGGAGCTGGACGGACCCTGAGCACACGCGAGCGCGCAAAGGCCAACCAGCCACACCCAACGTGCGGCAGCTTGCATGGAGTTTCCCTGTGCGCGCGCCCCACTTCCCTTGGAACGCGCACTCCTCTCGAAGGTTATCTCCGCTAACTACTTCGAAGCGCACGCGTCTGACAACCCGAACTCCGACAAAGGATTGTGAGTGATAAATTATCACCGCGCGAACTACGCGACTGAGCCCTCGGTCTTGCTCCGGGGATTCGGAGGCTCCGGAAACGGACTGACATGCATTGGGGCACCTTGGCGCAGGCGATTTCGTGACTTTCGGGCCTCCCGCTTCGAGCGACGTTACAAGCTCATATCCGCCCAGCTTCCGTGACGCGCCGCAGCGCACGCGGATTCTCCTGGGGGAACAGGGCGAACAACTTCCACGCGAGCTCTCCTGACTGCGCGGAAGTGCCACGCGGCACTTCCGCGTGCGCGGTGCGCTGCGATGCAATGTCGAGGTGCCGCTGCGCGCCGTGTCCGGAGAACCCTGCCGAACGGCGCTGGCCCGCGGGAGCGACCGCGCTTTGCCGTGCGACGTCGAGGCTAGAAAGTATGGAAACTGAGGCCACTGTCGCGTCGTCCAAGTCTCTCGTTCGTTCAAATGCGAAGAGCCGGGGGCCCGTAGGGCACCCGGCTCTTCGTGCTGCTCGAGTTTCGTGAGGCTCAGACGCCGCGTTGGGCGCGGTAGCGCTGGATGAGCGCGTTGGTCGAGCTGTCGTGCTCGAGGTGCTTCGCGGGGCCGCTCAGCTCCGGAATGATGCGCGTGGCGAGGACTTTGCCGAGCTCCACGCCCCACTGATCGAAGCTGTTGACGTCCCAGACGATGCCTTGCACGAACACCTTGTGCTCATAGAGCGCTACTAGCTTGCCGAGGGCGGCGGGCGTGAGCTTGTCGATGAGCAAGGTGTTGGTGGGGCGGTTGCCGTCGAACACGCGGTGGCTGACGAGGTCCGCGCGCGTACCTTCTGCTTGAACCTCGGCCTCGGTCTTGCCGAAGGCGAGCGCCTCCGTCTGAGCGAAGAAGTTCGCCATCAAGAGATCTTGATGAGCACCAAGGGGATTCAGGCTGTTCGAAAAGCCGATGAAGTCACAGGGGATGAGCTTCGTGCCCTGATGAATCAGCTGATAGAAAGCGTGCTGTCCGTTCGTGCCGGGCTGGCCCCAGATGATGGGTCCCGTCTCGTAGTTCACGCGCTTGCCACCACGCGTTACCTGCTTGCCGTTGCTCTCCATGTCCAGCTGCTGGAGGTACGCCGGGAACAGGCGCAGGTACTGGTCGTACGGGAGCACCGCGTGGCTCTCCGCGCCGAAGAAGTTATTGTACCAAACGCCGAGCAGCGCGAGCAAAACGGGCAGGTTCTCCTCGAACGGCGCCGTGCGGAAGTGCTCGTCCATTTCGCGGAAGCCGGCGAGCATTTCGTAAAACGCCTCGGGGCCGATGGCGATCATGAGCGACAGGCCAATGGCCGACTCGTACGAGTAACGCCCGCCGACCCAGTCCCAAAAGCCGAACATGTTGGCGGTGTCGATGCCGAACTTGCTCACCTCGGCGGCGTTCGTGGACACCGCCACGAAGTGCTTGGCCACAGCCGCTTCGCTGCCCAGCTGCTCCACGACCAAGGCACGAGCGAGACGCGCGTTCGCCAGCGTTTCGAGCGTGGTGAACGTCTTGGAGCAAACGATGAAGAGCGTTTCCGAGACGTCCAGATCACGCACCGCCTCGGCGAAGTCCGTGGCGTCCACGTTGGACACGTAGCGCACGGTGAGATCGCGGAGCGAGTAGTGCTTGAGCGCCTCGTAGGCCATGAGCGGCCCGAGGTCGGAGCCGCCGATGCCGATGTTCACGAGGTTCTTGATGCGCTTGCCCGTGTGACCCACGTGCGCGCCGCTCCGCACCTTGTTCGAAAAGGCGCTCATTTGCTCGAGCACCGCGTGCACGTCGGGGACGACGTTCTTGCCGTCCACCTCGACGACGCTGCCCTTTTTGGCGCGCAGCGCGGTGTGGAGCACGGCGCGGCCTTCGGTCAGGTTGATTTTATCACCCCGAAACATCGCCTCGATGGCGCTCTTCAGGTTGCGCTCCTCGGCGAGCTCCACCAAGAGCTTGCGCGTCTCGGTCGTGATGAGGTTCTTCGAGTAGTCGAAGTAAAAGCCGACTGCGTCGAGCGAGAGCTCCTGCGCGCGAGACGCGTTTTCCTGGAACAACTGCCGCAAGTGCGTGCCCGAGAGGGCGCTCTGATGGGCGCGCAGGGCCTGGACGGAACGGAGCTCGTTGAAGCTGGTGGGGTCGCTCATGGGGGCCGCATCTTGGATGGGCAGGCGCACGGAGCCAAGGGGCGAGCCGCGCGCCCTTCGCGCGGCTCGCTTCCATTCTGGCGCTCCCGCTCACGGGGGAAACCCGGAGCCTCGGCGCGCCCCTTCAGTCGACCTCGACCGTGTACCAGAGACGCCAATCTGCGAGGGCCTCGGGGTCGTGAGCCTCGTCGTCCGGGCCGAGCTCCCGCTTGCCGCGCTCGAGCGAAATGACGCGGTGGTAACGCGCGAGCTCCTCTTTGTGCTCGAAGAAGAAGATGTAGTCGAGCTCCGTGCCGCCCACGGTGACGGCGAGCGTGGCGTCTTCTTCCACGAGCCCTTCGAAGAGGACACGGCGCACCTCGCACCCTTCACCGCTCGAGAGCTGCAGCACACCCTCCGCCGGGACTCGCGTCCGAATCGCGCGGTGGGGCGTGCCATTGGGGGCCACGATGGCGTCGAAGACGAGCTCACCTCGCCCGAGGCACGGATCTTTGTCGTCCAGCACTTGGATCTTGTCGAGCGTGACCTTGACTCTTTTCGTGCCCGGCCCGTCGTTGATCACGACCGGAGGCGCCGAGTCTCCCGCAGGGAGATAGCGCAAAGCCACCGGGCCCGTGGTGCGTGACGCGTCCAGGTCGACGCTCGCCGAGTATGTTGCGTCCAAGCGATCCACCGTGAGCAACGGAGGTGCGCCGTCCGGACCACGCAGAAACTCGAAGGAGAGCTCTTCGGCCAACCCGGGTCCCAAAGGACGCCCCGTGGCGGTGCGTGGCAGGGCCGTGAACGTCCAGCGCGTTTTGTTGTCTGGAAGCGGCGTCTTGGTGATGGACGTTTCGCTGTGCTCAGGGCTGGGAACGGGCGTCAAAGCGCGGGAACCGCGGGCGTCACGCACGAACGCGTAGCCCGTCGGAGTTTTCCCCGTGGCGCGAAAGCGGAACGAGTACGTTCCTTCGTCGACCACGTCCGACGCCGGCAGCGAGCCGACATAGTACCCCGGCTCGAGCTCCTCGAGCTCGAGCGAGGTGGCGCGTGTTTGGAGCTCCAAGTTCCGGTGCACCGCGGCGGCGTCGATGAGTCTCCTTCGCAGCTCGATCTCCTCACCGAGCTCGTCTTTCGGCGGCTCCACGAACGTGCGACGCGATGAAGCGGGCAAGGCCTCGCCGAGACTCGCCCCCAGCGCGTCGACGTCCAGCTTGCCTTGACGCACGGCGCTCACGAGGCCGCCCCCGCGTACGAAGTCCGTCGTGACCACACCGACCGATTCCTCCGGGCGGTGCACGGCGACCACGACTTTCGCGCCGACGACCGGCGCGCCGCGATGCAGAAGGCGAGCTGTGAGGCGAATGGGAGCACCGAGGCCGGCTGCCTCCACGTTGATGCGCAAGCGCAACGCGACGTCGTAAAGCACGAAACTTCGTGCACCGGCGGTCGCCGCGAACGTCCAGGCTCCCGCGATGGGCCGATCCACGACGGCCCACGTAAAGCCGTTGACGCTCCCCCCCGGAGCGGTGCGTCCGCCCGGAAGCGCAGCGGACGCTGGGTCCGCGTGTTGCGCAGCGATGTTCTCTCCCGTCGTGACGAAAATGGCGCGATCGAGGCCATCTTCTAGCGTTGCCGCGGAGTCGTGAAGCTCCGCCCGTTCGGCAGGGATGATGCTGGTGAGCACGCTGAGCAGCATTTCGCGAAGCGCGTTCGGATCGAACGGAGTGGGCTCCGATCCCGTGTCCAAGAACTCACCTCCGTAGCGCGAGACGAGACCGGCAAGTACATGACCCGACGTGTCGCCGGGTAGCGTGTACGAGATGGCGTGCAATCGGATGCCGTTCGTCGGGTCGTCGGATACCGAGGGAAGGTAGGCGCTGGGATTCGCGAGCAGCTGCGGAAAGGTGGGCTGTCCCTGAGAGCTCCGACCCTCCGTCAGAAGAATGAGCACACGCCGACGCCACTTGCCCGGAGTAAAACGCGCCTTCGCCTCCACCAGCGCCTGCCCGATCGCGCCCGTGCCTGCGGGACTCTCCGGCCCCAAGACGAGCGGAGGGATCGCCGGGGCAAAGCCTACGTCGGGCAGGCAAAGCAACTCGGGCTGAGGGTTGGAACGGTAGCGACCGATCGCCAGCTTGTGCACGTCCTTCAGGCTGATGCCATCGGCGGAGAGCGGCGGGAGCCCGTCTCCGTGAAGCCGGGCGAAGAGATTCGCCGCGGCCGTCGCTTCCTGCCACTTGGTCGTGGTTGCCGGGGGCGGCAGCTTGGTGGCCATGGTCTTGGCCCGCCCGAGGAGCAGCAGCGTTTCGGTGGGGAGGTGCAGGTCAATCGAGAGCTTCGTGGGAACGTTGGCGAGATCGACATTCGCGCCATCCCCGTTGGGCACGTTCGCGATGCTGCTCAAAATCGTGAGCTTGATGTTGCAGCAATCGATGGGCGGTAGAGGCTGGGTGATCGTGAAGTCTCCCTCCTCGTCGACGATGATGTCCTCGTTGCCGCCGATCTCGGCCGCTCGATACTGGAAGGTGCCCGTCCCGGTAGGTAAGTTGCTTCCCGTGACCCCTGGGTACTGCGCCGGAATCGCCAAGGTTTCGTCGTCGTTGACCGTGAACTCGCCCGTCTTCAGGCGACGGAGCTCCACGGCCAGCTTGTCGATTTTTCCGGGGAAGCCGGGGCGCTCCACGTCGATCGTGAGCAAGCCGCCCTGGTTAAAACCATCGATGAGCGCGTTCCTGACCGGCTCCGGCAATCCATCGAACTGCGACGGAACGAGCGCGAGCTGACAGGTTTGTACCGTGGCAGTCTTTTTGGTCCAGGTCAGCGAAAACGCCTCGTGAGCTTCGTTGGTTCCGCCCGTCGAGAGCGTGGAGCTCTTGAGCGGAACCTTTGTCCCTACGTTTCCCGTATAGATGACCTTGACCGTCACGGTGGCAGGGTCGAGCTGGGGGGCAATCATCCGCCGGACGTTTCCAGCGACGTAGGCGACTGCAAAATAGACGGTGGGTGTGAACGCCATGGCGAGCTACCTCGTGAGCACGAGTTGGTGAACCGGGTGTGTTACGGGACCAGCGTGAGCCGGTAGGGTAAGTGAGTCGGTTCGGTCGTGCCGTTGCCGAGCTGACCGAAGTCGTTGGACCCAAAGCAGTAGCCGAGGCTCTCGGAAGAAGTGAGACCTTGCGTGACTGCGCAAGTTCGCATGAAGCCCTTGGTGGTGATGGACACCACGCCCTCGAGCGGAACCGTGACCGGCGTTGCGGCGCCTGGCTCCGCGCCCAACTCACCTGCCTCGTTCAATCCCCAGCACAGCGCCGTGCCCGTGTTGGTCAGTGCGCAGGTCGAGAACGCGCCGGCGCTGATTTGCGTGACCCCGGAGAGATTCGGCACTCGCGTGGGCGTCTCCACCGGACTGACGTCGTCCGTGCCGAGCTGGCCTTCGCCGTTGGCTCCCCAGCAGTAGACCTCCCCGTCCACGAGCGCGCAGGTGTGGTACGAGCCCGCGGCGATGGCGCTGACGCCGCTCAGCGGCACCTGCATGCCATAGGCGTGGTGCCACGGCTCGAGCGCGTCCGGCAAACCACGCTGCTTCTCCGTGTTGTCGCCGAAGCAGTACACGGTGCCATTTCCCCGCAGCACGCACGTGTGGGCGTCGCCCGTAGCGACGCTCACTGCGTCCGTAAAGACGACCGGGTTCGTGGGATCGAGCTGCGCGTTCGTCGGTAGGTCCCTAGCTCCGCTCTCGATGAAGCCGTTGCCGAGGCGTCCTCCTTCCCGTTCACCCCAGCAGCGGACGCCGCCCGCGACGACCGCGCACGTGTGGTACATGCCGGAGTCGAGATCGGTCGCTTCCGTGATGCCGATCGTCAGCGCCGGCGTCAGCGACTCGACGACGCTGCCTTGACCGAGCTGCCCGTTGCCGTTGGCGCCCCAGCAGTACACGCGCCCGGCGGCGAGCGCGCAGGAGTGCTCCAGGCCACCGACCACGCGCTCGGCGCCCAACGCGCCCGCGAGTACGGGAAGCTCTCGCGAGCTCTTCGAGCCGTCCCCGAGCTGTCCCTGGTCGCCGTACCCCCAGCAGTACACGCGTCCTTCCTGGGTGACCGCGCAGGTATGCAGCGTTCCGCCGCCGAGGCTCGCAATTTCATCACAACCCCCGGTACCGCACGAAAAGTCGCACTTGGCCCCGCAAGCGCGGCAGTTATCCAACGTGGTGGCGTCCGTCTCGCAACCGTTCAAGACATTGTCGTCGCAGTGAAGGCGCTCCGCCGGACACGACGTGATCTTCCACGCGCCGTCTTCGCACGCGTAGTCGGTGTTCAGGTTCGAGGGGCCCATTTCGAGCCCGTCGTCTTCCGCGTCGACGAGCCCGTCGCAGTCGTCGTCCACCCCGTTGCACTTCTCGTCCGCGCCAGGAAAAATGTTCGTCGCGCGCGCGTCCTCTGCCAAGTTGTCCTGGCAGTCACCGGCGTTGAGAATCCACCCCTCCCCGGGTGGAATGCACGCCAAAGTGCGCGTCGACGCCAAGCCGAAGTCGTCTCCGTCCGCGTCGAAGTAGTACGGCGTCTTCAGCTGGTCCGGCTCATCCCGCCCGTCCACCACCCCGTCGCAGTCATCGTCCACCCCATTACACGCCTCTTCTTGTCCCGGATTGATGCCGCTCTTGAGATCGTTGCAGTCCTCTCCGCACAGCAAGAAGCCGCCTTCCTGCACGTTGCAGCAGCCGCGGTCCACGTACCTGTCGCCGTCCTTGTCGCCGTCCTCCGGGCCACCGAGCGTGCTCGCGTCGCAGTCTTCGTCGTGCCCTTCCGAGTCGCACACCTCGAGGTTGCCCGGGTAGCGGTTCGCGTCGTTGTCGTCGCAGTCGTCTCCGCCGCAAGAAATGGCGCGATGGCCGTCCTTGTCGACGTCGCCGTCCTCGCACGAAACGCACGTGTTCTCGCTTTCGTCGCACGCCTGGCCCACGCAGGGCTTCTTTTCGGCGCGCACGCAGCCGGCCTCGTTCGCGTCGGGCGACGCGGGATCGCACTCCTCTTCCCCGTTGCAGAACTTACCGTCGTCGCAGTCGGCGTGCGATTTGCAGAGTCCTTCGCCGTCCGCCCCGCCAGCACCTCCAGCACCGCCCGTGCTCATGCACGAACCCGCCGTCTTGCAGTCGTCGTCCGGAGGCGTGTCTTCACAGCCGAAAGCGAGCCCACCGAGCAACAATCCCATCCACGTCCGTCGCATCATTCGCTCCTCTCGTACCGTTCCCTCAATTTCGCCCACACGTGACGTCGCCCGAGATCACTTCGCCCACGTCCGAATACGCGGCGAGCCTGGGGCGCGCGGAGTCGTACAAAAGCGGCGCGGCCAGCGCCGCGTCGAACACCTGGGTCGGCAAGCCGAGCACGTCGCCCGTCGCGTCCGAGACGCGCGCCAAACGGACGCTTTGGTCGACGCCGGTCCACGCCACCAAGTAGCCGCCGAGCTCGCGCGGCGTTGGCTTTCCTTTGAACTGCTCCGTCACGAAGCCCTGCTCCGTCGCCACGGCCGAAGGACGGTGTCGACTCGCCGCGGTGGCCACCGAAACCACGGAACCCTCGAGCACCTCTCCCGTTTCGACGTTCACCGTGACCCGCCCGAGCCGCACGGCGCGCGTCGCGCCGCACGTGCCGTCGAGCCACACCACACCGAGCTCCACGGCTCCGTCCACACCCGCCTCGCGTAGCGTGAGGGACACTTCGTCCGCGCGCGCCCCCTCGAAAACGAGCGACGAAAACCCCGCGCCGAGCTCCGCCGTATTCCGCGGCTCGGTGGCGGTGAACGAATACGGCTTGGGTTCGACGAAGCGCGGCACGAAGTGCAGCGCGACGCCGCCCTCGGCCGCGCCGTAGGCCACGAAGTACCCGGCGCCGCTCTTTCTTTGGAGCGCCACCACCGCCGGTCGCCCCTCTCCGCGTGTCACGCCCAGCGTGAGCGGCAAGCCGTTGCCCGTGCCGTTCGTCCAGCGAACCCCCTCGCGGTTGTCCGTGCTCTCGAGCCACACGCCGAGCGCCTCCACCGACACAGCGCGCTCTCGACAAGCGCCATGCTCGTCCTTGGACTCTGCCAGCCACACCCCGAGCGCCTGAGGGAACCTGCTCTTCGTCCCCGAAAGCCCGGCCGCGGCGAGCCCCGCGGCGCCGATGACTCCGCTCGCTCGACTCTCGCCAGTGCAGCCCTGCGCCGTGAGGTCGACGCCTTCGAACAGATTGGAGTGAACCGCAGGGCCGTGGAGCAGAACGTCCCGCTCACCGCGCAGGTAGCCGACGCGCACTTGACCGTGCGCGCACCCCAGCGTGTTGATGGCGAACACGATTCCGCGCGCCGCGCCGATGTCCGCGAGCCCCTCTTCGCCCAACGACGCGACGGCCGCCTCGGCGAATGAGCAGGGCTCCACGTGCCCGCCGGGAAGCGGGCACCCCGCGCGGCGCACGCCGCGCGTGTCGGGCGCGTTTTGCTCACTCAGGTACCCGAACTGCAGGTTTTCCGGGGAGCGCGACGGCGTATCACTGACGATGTGCGACGTGCGGGCGATACCAGCCTTCGAGAAGACCGTAGCGCTCGGCGTAGCCCCCGACACGTCCCCGTAGGTGAGTGACACGCCCTCACCCACCAACCCCAAATTGGCCGTGCGCTCGAGCTCGAAGCTCACCTCCTCGTCCACGACGCCGTCGCAGTCGTTGTCGAGTCCGTCGCACACTTCCGGGTTGCCCGGAAAGCTCCGCGCCTCCCCGTCGTCGCAATCGAGCTCTGCTCCCTCGTCGTCCGCGCGTCCAGCGCACACGGCGTCCAAGAAGCCATCGTCGTCCATGTCGCGCGCGCGCTTCTCACACCCCACGCCGTCCGCGCGGCACTGGTACACCTCGCACGCGTCCGGGCCGATGCCCTCCCTTTCGTTCAGCGGCTGGCACGCGCGGTTGTCGTCGCACGCCGGAATGTCGAACTGGTCGAGCCCCGCCAAGCTGCACGCCGAGAGCGCGAGCCCGAGCGCCACCCACAGCGCAGTTTCGCGTCGTGAGCGGCTCATTTAGAACCCCCTCGTCAAGAACAAGCCGAGCTCCGCGTCGCCGTCACGTCCCCACGCCACGCCCGGCTCGACGACGAAAGACCGCCTAGCTACCGTGACCGTCCCCTCCGTGCGTGCATCGCCCGCGAAGTCCGTCATGAAGTAGACGAGCGCCGTGCCGACACCGAGCACCGCGGCGCCCGAGAAGAACACGTCCGCCGTCACGGCGAGTCGCCTCACGTCCTCGCGCTCGCTCGGCAGGAGACAGATGGCTCCGCATGACGTTCGTTTGTCGGAGAGCTCGTCGTGGCGTTGCCGCGCACGCACGCCGAAGTACGCGCCGCCCAGCGCCGCCGCGCTCGTGAGCGCGAGTCCGCTCCAAAAATAGGCCGGATGGAGCCCCGCTTTTCGTTCGAGGGCAGGCAGCACCAAGTCCAGCTCCAGCTTTTGGCGCGCGCTCAGACTCACCTCGCGCTTGATCGACTCGTGGCCCGGAGCACGCAGCTCGACGACGTGACGCCCCGCCGGAATCAAGACCACGCCTGGCGCGCTGCCGACACGTCGATCGTCGACCCACACGTCGGCACGCACGTTGGACGAGAGCGACAGCGTCGCGAGTAGCCCTTCCAGCACGCGAATGCTCGCCTCGACGGCGGCGCGGTCTTCGGCGCTTGGGCCGCCTTCGTTGAGGTAGGTGCGGTAGTACGAGAGCGCGAGGTCGTAGCGGAACAGTCGCTCGTGGCACTGCCCGATGTTGTCCAGCACGAAGTAACGCCGCGGGTGTCCGCTCAACTCTTCGTACGTGCGTTCGAACTCGACGAGCGCCGCGTCGTAGTTCCCCGACTCGAAGAAGGCCACGCCGCGGTCGAACGTGACTCTCGCCGCCAGATAACGTTCGTCCACGGGGGAGCGAACCTGTGCACCGAGGCCCACTTCCGGAGGAGGCGGCGGCTCCGTCGCATCTTGCGGCGGCGCAGCGACGCTTTCGGCGGCGTAGGCCGGCGGCGAGGCAGGCGCGGCGCCCGGCACCTCTGCGGAAGCCGAGCGCGTCGCTACGAGCAGCGCCAGAGTCAGACTTCCCGAAAGCTTCGTTGCGACCATGGTCCCCGCTCGCTCCACGTCTGCATCCCTCGGCTCAAAACGGAGACTTCAAGGCGCGTCTCGTCGCAGCCGGGGCCGGAACCGCGGCAGGCGGCGACGGCGCGCTCGCCACGCTCGACGGTGTCGCCTCGGACAGCGAAGGCCGCGACGGAACCTCGAGCGCCAGAGAGGCAGTCGCTTCGCCCGGGGCCTTCGGCTGTGTGTGCGCGTTCGCTCGCGTGACACGCGCGACGCTCTTGCTCGTTTGCCTTTCTTCGGGCGGCGTTCTGACGAGCGTGAGTCGCACCTCTCGAGGCTCGAGCGGCACCAGTTTTTGCTCGAGCGACGAGAAGCCCTCCCGCAGCACGCGCACCGTACGCGCCTCGCGCGATTGCGGCAGATCCGACTCGAACGGGTTTTCTACGCGGCGTCCGTCGAGGTAGAGCTCTGCGTCAGCAGGCTCCGTGGTGATGCCGATGCGAACCGACGGAACCTGCGGCGAGCTCGGCTCGGCTTCTACCGTCGTGCGGAGCTCTTCGCGCTGCTCTCCCGGAGGTGGAGCAAAGCGCGGCCCTGAGCGCTCCGTGGCCACGACCGAGCCCGGCGCGCGAATCACGAAAAAACCGACCGCCCCGACGACGCACAGCGCCGCCAGCAAAGCAAAGCGCCCCAGACGGTCGGGGCGCTTGAGCGAAAGCGTACGCGCAGCGCCTGCGAGTGACGGACTGACGGACGACGGCACCTCTTCGTGGGCGGCGTCGGGCGCGCTGACCTGCGTGAGGGCCAGCACCTCTCCTGGCTCGCGCGACTCCTCGACGCGCAAGAGCTCGAACGACCCATCCAATCCGGCGTAGGGGCGAAGCGCGTGGCTGAGCTCTTCGCACGACGAAAAGCGGCTCTCGGGCTCCTTCTGAAGCAGCCTCTGAACGATGGCATCCAACCCGATGGGGATGCCCGCGCGAATCTGCGAGAGCGGCGCCGGTGCCTCGTTGCAAATTTTGACGAAGAGCATGGGCAGGTTGCTCGCTTCGAGCGGAGCCCGCCCCGTGAGCGCGTAGTAGAGCACCCCGCCGAGCGCGTAGAGATCCGCGCGGTGATCGATACTGGGGAGCCCCTGGGTTTGCTCGGGCGCCATGTACTGGGGCGTTCCGAGCGCTGCGCCCGTCACTGTGATTCTGCCGCCCACGCCCTCGGCGCCTTCGAGCTTCGAAATGCCGAAGTCCAAAACCTTGACGAAGTCTTCGGTGTCCCCGCGTTGCACCAAGAAGAGGTTTTCCGGCTTCAGGTCGCGGTGGACGATGCCGCACGCGTGTACCGCGGACAACGCCTCGCACGCCTGCAGTACGATGCGGACCACGCGTCCGATGGGAAGCGGCCCTTCACGCGCGATGAGATCGCCGAGATCACGCCCTTCGAGGTACTCGAGCGCCATGAACGGGGCGCCGTCGTCCTCGAAGTACCCCATGTCCAGCACTTCGACGATGTGTGGATTCCCCACGCTGGTTGCGGCCAGCGCTTCCCGATGAAAGCGCTCCACGATGTCGGGGTTCTGAGCGTGGTGGGTATGCAGCGTCTTGATGGCCACCTTTCTGCGAATCAGAAGGTGCTCCCCCAGGTACACGGTTCCCATTCCGCCAGCGCCCAAGCGTTGCAGGATCCGGTAGCGTCCTTGCACCACCGAATCCACGCGCGCATCTCGCCCCAGCAAGTCTCCCGACAACTCTTGCTCCAAATCCGGCTTCTATCGCCTTCGAATTTTGGGCGTCAAGACCGAGCCTTCCGCCTTCCAGCAGACGATTGTGCGGCATTTGTTCGACGAGCGGACCCCACGGATGCGAGCCTCTCGCGCGGAGCGTTCCCGTACGACGCAACTGAATGCTGAGTCACTCATGAATCAGTGTTCGCTGAGTACGCTCCATCGATGTGACGAGTGACTACGACGTGGCGCGCACGCGTCGAGACGCGGACTCTTCTTGACCCAGGCTCACACCGTTGAATGCACTGGGAGCCCAGTGAAGTCTCGCTCTCGGGTTACCGCGACCCCACCACGTGGGGGACGTGAAAACGGCGCCCACACAAACCGAACAATGGTCAGCCGTTCAACTTGGAAGATCTCTTCGCGCCAAATCCCGCTGGCGTCGACGTCGTCCCGCCAGCTCGCCGCAATCAAAAAGTAGCCCATCGAAAGCTCACGCCAGGAGCGTACTTTTCGTATGGGGAAACGAAAAAAGCGCGAGACCTGCCCGCGCTTCGTTCGTCGAATTTTTCGTCGCGCTTCGCCGAAGGCCGCCGGTTCCACCGACGGGACCGCCTGGGGCTCGCCCCCGCCGAGCGATCCTCAAGCGCGATCAGCCTTGGCCGATGGCGCGCAAGTGACGCACGTCCTCGCCCTCGACCATGAACACCACCATCTCGGCGACGTTCGTCGCGTGATCCGCGATGCGCTCCAGATGCTTGGCGATGGAGAGCACCCGCATGGCGTTGTCACACACCTCGGGCTGAGCGGTCATGCGCTTGACCAGGATTGGAAATAGATCCGCGTAGAGCTGATCGACTTCCCGGTCGCGCTCGAGCACTCGCTGCGCGCGTCGCGCGTCTCCCGCCACGAACGAGTCCAGCGCTTCCCGCAACATGGCGCGAGCGATGTCCGTCATCTGGGCGATGGTTTCCGCGCCGGCGGGCGGGGTGTTGGCGCCGAGCTCGATCACGCGTTCGGAAATGTTCGTCGCGAGGTCCCCGATGCGCTCGAGATCCGTGACCACCTTGAGCGTCGTGGTCACGAAGCGCAGGTCGGAGGCCACGGGCTGACGCCGCGCCAGAATGTGAAGACACGCGTTGTCGACCTCGAGCTCCAAGCGGTCGATCTGCTCGTCCAAGTCGCAGACTTGCTCGGCGCTCGCCAGATCACGCTCCACGAAGGCCCGCATCGCCGTCGTGAGAAGCTCCTCGACGCTGGCGCCCATGAACAACACTCGCTCACGCAGGGCAGTGAGCTCGTGCTCGTATTCGCGATCCGTGTGAAGCCTGTCCAACTTGGTCCCTCTCTTCGCGATGTTTATTTGACCCACCCTTTCGGTGCGCTCGCGCGACGCAGCCGGAGGGGAAATTCGCAGTCTTGCCCTTGAGTGTGCTCCACGAAAGGGGCAGGGGCCAGGTTTCCTTGCGGAGCGCACGATTTCACGCCGCTCGTCGCACGCGAACCTCGCGCCTTCTGCATCAACCGAAGCGGCCCGTGATGTAATCCTCGGTCTTTTGTTGGCGGGGCCGCGTGAAAATGACGCTCGTTTCGTCGTGTTCGATGAGCTCGCCCATGTAGAAGAACGAAGTGTAGTTCGCGACGCGCGCCGCCTGCTGCATGTTGTGCGTCACGATCACGATCGTGTAGCTGCCCTTGAGCTCGTGGATGAGCTCCTCGACGCGCGCCGTGGCGATGGGATCGAGCGCAGAGCACGGCTCGTCCATCAAGAGCACCTCCGGCGCCAACGCCAAGCTGCGAGCGATGCAGAGCCTTTGTTGCTGGCCGCCCGAGAGACTGAGTCCCGAACGCCCCAGGCCGTCCTTCACCTCGTCCCAGAGCGCCACCTGACGTAGCGCCGTCTCCACGAGCTGATCGGGGTCCTTGGGCCGTATGCCGTTCAAGCGCAGCCCCGCGAGCACGTTCTCGCGAATGGTCATCGTGGGGAACGGGTTCGGCTTCTGAAACACCATGCCCACGCGGCGTCTGACGCGCACCGGATCCACGCCGCCGTAAATGTCCTGCCCGTCCAGGAGCACACGGCCCGTGGAGCGCGCGCCGGGCACCACCTCGTGCATGCGATTGAGGCAGCGAATGAACGTGGACTTGCCGCAGCCCGAAGGACCGATGATGGCCGTCACCTTCTTTTCGGCGATGGGCAGTGAAATGCCCTTGATGACCTCGCTCTTGCCGAAGAACGCACGCAGCTGCTCGGTCTGCATTTTCGGAGCGACCGCGCGAGCGGCGGCCGCCTTCGCGTCTGCGGTCACGGGCCGCGTTTCCGCGACCTTGCGTTCGAGTCCCATCTGCGGTGCTCCGGCGGGCTGACTCGCGGCAGAGTAATCCATCGTCATCTCGTCCTCACTCGACTTCGCACCAGGAAGCGCGCGGATATGTTCAAAATCAGTACCAGCGCCACGAGCACCAGAGCTGCGGCCCACGCCTGACGGTGCCAGTCCTCGTAGGGAGACACCGCGTACGTGTAGATCTGCACGGGCAAGGAAGCCGTCGGCTCGTCGATGCCGCGCGCCCAGAAGCGATTGTTGAAGGCGGTGAACAAGAGCGGCGCCGTCTCGCCGGCCACCCGCGCGACGGCCAGCATGATCCCCGTCGCCACGCCCGGCGCCGCCGTGCGCAGCATGACGCGCAACGTGGCGCGCCACTTGGGGACGCCGAGCCCGAGCGCCGCCTCACGCAGCGCCTCCGGGACCAACTTCAAGAGCTCCTCGGTGGTGCGCGTCACGGTGGGCAGCATGATGACGGCGAGCGCCAGCCCGCCGGCGACCGCCGAGAAGTGCTTGGCGCGCAGCACCACCAGCCCGTAGATGAAAATGCCGACGGTGATCGACGGCACGCCGCTCATGACGTCCGCGCAGAAGCGCACCACGCGACCGAAGCGGCTCTGACCGAACTCCGACAGGTACACGCCCGCCAGTACGCCCGGCGGGATGCCGAAGAGACACGCGAGCCCGACGAGCTGCAAGGTGCCGACGATGGCGTTGGCCATGCCGCCCCCCGCTTCGCCGACCGGCTTGGGCAGCTCGGTGAAGAACGCCAAGTTGATGCCGCCGATCCCCCGCGCCGTGACGTAGTACAGCACGCTGAAGAGCGGCACGAGCGCCACCAGCGCCGCGAGCAGACACGCGCCGCGGATCACGCGATCCTGCAGCAGACGGTAGCGCACGTTGCTTCTCATGCTCGCGCTCCCCCGGGCACCTGCCCGACGCGCCACACCAGAAGGCGAGCGACGACGTTCAAGACGATGGTGACGATGAAGAGAAGAAGACCGATTTCGGCGAGCGCCGCCAGGTACAGGTCTTCGGTGGCCTCGGTGAACTCGTTGGCGATGACGCTGGCCATGGTGTAGCCAGGCGCAAAAAGCGACACGTTGATCTCCGGACGGTTGCCGATGAGCATCGTGATGGCCATCGTTTCTCCGAGAGCGCGCCCCAGGCCCAAAATGACTGCCCCGACGAGGCCCGAGCGCGCTACGGGCATGACGGCGAGCCACGTCGTCTCGGATTGGGTGGCCCCGAGGGCCAGCGCTCCTTCGCGGTACGTGCGCGGCACCGCGCGCAGCACTTCGCGACTCACCGAAGAAATGGTGGGCGTAATCATGATGGCAAGCACCACCCCCCCCGCGAGCATGCCGAAGCCTTGGTTGGGGCCCTGAAAGAACGGCAGAAAGCCGAAGGCGTTGCGCAAGGCGGGCTCCACGGTTTCCCGAAGCCACGGCGCCAACGCAAAAATGCCCCACAAGCCGTAAACCACGCTCGGCACCGCGGCGAGCAGCTCCACCAAAAAGCCGAGCGGGCTACGGAGCCACTCCGGAGCCATTTCGCTCAGGAAGATCGCCACACCGAACGAAACGGGAACGGCGATGGCGAGCGCCAAGAGCGAGGAGACGAGCGTGCCGTAAATGAACGGTAAGGCACCGAACTCCTCGGTCACGGGGTTCCAGTCGCGCCCGGTGACGAAGCCGAAGCCGTACTCGAGCAGGCTCAGCTTGGAGGCGGACACCATTTCCACCGCCATCATCGTCATGACCACGAGCACCAGCGCTGCAAAGCCTGCGGTCACGAGGCGGAACGTGGAATCCCCCCAGTTGATCTCTCGACGCAGCGCGAAGCGCGCCGGGCCGGGCGGACTCATGGATTCCTGTGTGGACTGTGTCACGTCGCTTTCCTATCGACGAACGAAGCACGCGCCTTCGCGCTCAGGGAGAAGCCAAGAGAGGCTTCCCCTCCGCTTTGAGCCCTTTGAGGCGAGCCTCGACTTGCAAGATGACGTTTTCCGGGAGCGGCGCGTACTGCAGACTGGCCGCGTACTTCTGGCCGTCGTGGAGCGCCCACCACAGAAACTTCGCCAAAGCCTCGCCCTTGGCCGGGTCCTTGGCCTCTTCGTACACGAGGATGTAGGTGTACGCGGCGATCGGATACACGCCTGAGCCGGGCTGGTTCGCGAGCGAAGTGTGAAGGCTCTCCGGCAGGGTGGCTTTGCTCGCGGCGGCGGTGATGGCCTCCGTCTTGGGCTCCACGAATTCGCCGGCTTGGTTCTTGATGGACGCAACGGCGAGCTTGTTCTGCGAGGCGTAAGCGAGCTCCGTGTAGCCGATGGAGCCGGGCGTGGTCTTTACCTGACCGGTGACGCCTTCGTTGCCCTTGGCGCCCAGACCCGTCGGCCACTTGACGCTCTTGCCTTCACCGACCTCGCTCTTCCATGCGGGACTCACCGCCGCCAAAAAGCCAGTGAACACGGCGGTCGTGCCGCTGCCGTCCGAGCGATGCACGACGGCGATGTTTTGCTCGGGGAGCTGGACACCTTCGTTCGTGGCCACGATGCGTGGGTCGTTCCACTTCTTGATCTTGCCGAGGAAAATGTCGGCCACGACGTCCTCGGCGAGCCTCAGCGTGCCGGTGACGCCCGGCACGTTGTAGGCGACGACGACCGCTCCGATCGTCGTCGGAACGTGGAGCAGCTTGCCGGACGCCTTCTTTTCGTCGGCCTCGCTCATGGGCGCGTCGGTCGCGCCAAAGTCCACGGTGCCCGCCGTGATCTGACGGATGCCACCGCCCGACCCGATGGACTGGTAGTTGATGCGAACCTCGGGGTGGAGCTTGTTGTACTCCGCCATCCACTTCGAATAGAGCGGGTACGGGAACGTGGCGCCGGCACCGTTCAGGGAAACTTCCCGATCCGCGCCACCGCTCGCGTCCTTTCTTCCACAGCCAGCGGCCACGAGCAGGGAGCACATCACCCCGAGCGAGAAAATCCTGCGTGCGATCATGTCTGCTTCCGATTGCCTGGACGGCATTCTTTGACCACTGGGCAGCGGCGTTCGAGTGACCCCTAGGTGACAGTTGCGTGACAGGCGTCACGGCCCGCAGGGCGCGTAAGCCCCCTTTGGTTTCGCCCGAGGAAACTCCCCTGCCCGCGTGGGGCCGCCCGCTCGGGGCAGAGAGGGCGCTCAGCCCCGAACGGACGAGCTTTCGGCGTCGCGCTCTCGCCGCGGCAAGAGCACCGTGAACGTGGTGCCAGTGCCCAGCGCGCTCTCGACGCGCACGGTGCCGCCCATCGAATCGACCAAATGTTTGACGATCGAAAGACCGAGCCCCGTGCCACCCAGATCTCGGGAGCGCCCCGCATCCACGCGATAGAAGCGCTCGAACAGCCGCGTCAGATGGCGCTTTTCGATACCGGGGCCGTCGTCGGTGACGGCAAGCGCCACGCGCTCGCCGCGCCGCTCCGCGCGCAACGTGACGTTCTTGCCCTCTCCCGCGTACTTCACGGCGTTGTCGACCAGGTTGGTCACGACGCGCTCCAGCGCTCGGCGGTCGGCCCACACCTGGCCCACGTCCTCGGCGACCTCGCTCCTCAGAGTCACCCGACGCCGCTCCGTACGCTCTGCGAACAGCGCCTCGACGTGACGGAAGAGCAACCGTGGCTCGATCGCCTCCGGAACGAGGCTGAGCTGCCGCGATTCGATGCGCGACAGATCCAGGAGGTCTTCGACGAGCTCCTGCAGGCGCGCCGCGTTGCGCTCGATGATGTCGATGAAGCGGGGCGCCATTTTCGGCTGCGAATCGAGCGCGGCTTGCAGGGTTTCCGCCGCAGAGCGGATGGTCGTGACGGGAGTGCGCAGCTCGTGGGAAACGTTCGCGACGAACTCCCTGCGAATGTTCTCCAGGCGACGGTTTTCGGTGACGTCCACGAACACGGCGAGCACCCCGCGCTCGCTGCCCACCATGCGCGAAGCCCGCACCAAGAGGCGCCGAGGCTTCAGCCCGGAAATGCTGATTTCTCCGGAGACCCTCTCGTCCTCGACGGCGCGGTCCACGAGCTCCTTGAGCTCGGCGTTGCGGATGGCCTCGAGCAGCGTCATGCCGGCCTCGTCCCCCGCGAACAGGAGCATTTCTCGAAGCGCTGGGTTCACCAGCGCCACGCGCCCGCTCTCGTCCAAGAGAAGCACCCCCTCGTCCATCGTCTCGAGGATGCCGCTCAAGCGGTCGCGCTCTCCGCTCAAGTCCCCCAACGTCTTCGACAAGCTGCGCGCCAGCTGATCCAGCACCGCCCCGAGAGCGGCGAACTCGTCCTCACCCGTGACGCGCGTGCGCACGTGCAGGTCCCCCGCCGCCATGCGGCTGGCCGCCTCCGTGAGCGCTCGAGCCTTGCGCGACGCCACTTGCACCGCGAGCATCGCCACCAAGACCGAGACGGAAAGCGCGAGCGCCGCGGAGACGATGAGCACCTGGCGCAGCGGACCGAACGCGGAGTCCAGCTCCGTCGCTGCCAGCGCGACGCGCGCCGCCCCGACGACCGCGCCGTCGCGATGGACCGGAACGGCGACGTACGTCATGTCGCGCTCGGTCGTCACCGAATAGCGTTCGCTTTCCCCCGAATGATCGGCGAGCGCCTCCCTCACCTCCGGTCGCGAGCGGTGATTGGCGATCGACGTGAGCTCACTCACCGGGATCATGGAGTCGCCCAGCACGCGACCGTCTCGATCGATGAGCGTCACGCGGCCGCCCGCCTTCGCCCCCAACTGATCGGCGAGAGCGTCCCAAAGGACGAGGTCGTCCGGCGCGAAGGGGGCCGCCTCGGCTCGGGTAGCGACCAGGTGCGCTCGCACCACCAAGTCCTTGCGAACGCGCTGAACTGCGTCTCGCTCGATCTCCGCGCGCGCGTAAAAGTAGGCGACGAGCACGGACAGGGCGATGAGCCCGAGCGAAATCAAAAAGAGCTTGGCTCGAATGCCAAGCTTCAAGCGTGCTCCTCGCCCAGCTGGCCGACGAAGCGGTAGCCGACGCCGCGCACGGTCTCCACGTAGTCACGCGCAGCGCCCAGTTTTTCACGGAGCCGCTTCACGTGTGTGTCCACGGTGCGCGTGGTGACGTCCGCGCGAATGCCCCACACCACGTCCAAGAGCGCGGTGCGCGTCTGCACGCGATTGCGCCGCTCGTAGAGCGTGACCAAGAGCTTGAACTCGAGCGCCGTGAGCTCGACCTCTTCGCCCTCCACCCACACCCGGTGGGCTTCGCGGTCCATCACGAGCAAGCCGAACTCGACGCGACGAGGAGAGCTCTCGGGCTCGGGCGCGGAGCGCCGCAAGATCGCGTTGATGCGGAGAGTCAGCTCACGCACGCTGAACGGCTTCACGACGTAGTCGTCCGCGCCGATCTCGAAGCCGACTACGCGGTCGATTTCCTCGCCGCGCGCGGTGAGAAGGACGACGGCCACGCCGAGCATCGCGGGATCTGCCTTCAGCTGACGACACACGTCCAACCCCGAGATGTCCGGCAACATGATGTCGAGCAGCACCAAGTCGGGCTTGCGCTCACGGGCCCGACGCAGTCCCTCGGCGCCCGTCGGCGCCGTTTCCACCTCGTGTCCCGCCGCCACGAGGTTGAACTCGATGACCTGCCGTAGGTCCGCCTCGTCCTCGACGACCAGGATGCGAGCCATGGCGCCGCGTGTAGCAGGATTCTCCGAGTGGGCCCAGCCCAGGATTCCACACCTTCGTTTGCTCCAAGATCCCCTTTTGCAGAGGGACGTCCCTCCCTTTCGGACGACGCCGAGCGGGTCCTACCGCGCGCCAGGTCTCCCTTCGACCCCGCGTTTCGGCTATGGGAAGCCCTCTCGACAGAAGGAGGTGTTCTTCGTGAATCTGCCCCGTATCTCTCGTTCTTCTCGCGCGTTCTCGCTCGTCGGACGTCCGCTCTTCGTCACGTTCGTCGCCGGAGCTTTGCTTTCGGGCTGCGGCTACTCGGAAGAGGAGTGGCAAGCTCAGCTCGATAAGTACAGCCAACTCAACAGCAAGTACGAGCAAGAAAAGGCTGCGCACGCTCAAGCGCAGGCCGAGCTCGCCTCCACCAAGCAGCGCGTGGAAGCGCTCGCCAGAAAGCTCGAAGAGATGGGCGTCAATCTCGACGCCTTGAGCGCTCAGCTCCAACAAACGGGCACCGAAAAGGACCAGCTGAACGCCAGCCTCAGGGAGCTTCAGCAAGCTCTCGAGGAGTACAAAAAGCGCGCCGAGCAGCTCGAGCGCGTCAAGGCTCGCTTCGAGGTGCTCCAGCAGAAGTTGCAGAAGCTGGTGAACCTCGGCCTGAAGGTCGAGATTCGCCGCAACCGTATGGTCATTCGCCTGCCCGGCGACGTGCTCTTCGCCTCCGGCCAGGACAAGCTGCGCCCCGAGGGTCGAGAGGTGGTCAAGCAGGTGGCGGACGTCATCCGCAACGACGACCAGCTCCGCGCCCGTTACTTCCAGGTGGCCGGCCACACCGACAACAAGCCGCTCAAGGGCGGCAAGTTCGGTGACAACTGGGGCCTCTCCGCCATGCGTGCACGAGAAGTGCTTCTGTACTTGGTCGCCCCGGTCGACGAGAAGGAGGGCGGCGGTGGTTTGGACGTGCTCCGTCTGCACGCTGCGGGCTACGGAGAAACCGACCCAGTCGCCGAAAACGAGACGGACTCCGGGCGTCAGCAGAATCGCCGCGTCGAGTTGGTGGTCATGCCGGACGTGGAAGAAATGCTCGACCTGAAGAAGATGCTCTGATCGAGTCTTCTTCGGAGGAGCCTAGAGGCGGCGCAGCGCGGGATTTTCCCGGAGCGCCGCCTCTTCTTTTTGCCCAGCCGGGCCCTTTCCTTTCGCCATCTGCCCGAGGCGCCACGAGCATGGAAAGCATTGGTGGCTCGCGGCAGAACAGTCGAGGCGAGTGCGACCGGGATTTCCGTCAACGCTGAACGGTAACCCACCTGGGCCGCATCGCCTGCGTCACGGAGAAACCAGACCGTGAGGCGCGGCGTAGTTGGCGCTGTGGTCCATAGCAGTGAGTAGTCACGATTCGGCACACGTACTACGACTCTCGTCGGTGGATGACGTTCGCCCGCAGAGCACGTCCCTCGTGGGCGCTTCGACGTCGAATGACTCCTCCCTCGAAGCGTTGATGGAGCGCTACGTGGACGGCGACGCGGAGGCGTTCGATGCGCTCTATCGTCAAGTCGCCCCGAAGCTCTTGGGCTATCTGCTTCGACTCACTCGTCATCGCGAGCGCGCCGAGGATCTGGTTCAGGTCACCTTCGCCAAAGTGCACCGCGCGCGCGACAGCTACCTCCGCGGGGCGCCCCTCTTGCCGTGGATGCTCGCCATCGCGCGGCGCTCCTTTTACGACGAGCGCCGGCGGGCCAAGGCACGCCACGAGGACCTCACCTTCGAGGGCGTCCTGCCCGAGCCGCGTCCCCAAGCCGAAGGGGTGCCCAACGACGTGTCGGCTGCATTGGAGCTCGCTCTTTCAGAGCTACCGGAACCCTACAGGGAGGCCATCCAACTGACCAAGCTAACGGGCCTTTCCATCGCTCAAGCCGCTCAGGTCTTGGGAACGTCCGAAACTGCGGTCAAACTTCGAGTCCATCGCGGCTACGTCCAGCTTCGTTCGGTCTTGGAGCGTTACCGTCGAGATTCGTGATGAACTCCGACTACCCCGCGTCAGATTCGTTCGCAGAGCTCGAAAAACAGCTCGAAAAGTGCTCACACCGTCACCACGCGGAGCCGTGCGCCAAACTCCAGGCTCGAATCCGCCAGGAGTGCACGCGGGACCTGCGCTGCAAGAGGCGCATGCCCCGGGGAGCTCGCTTCGCGTGGTCCGTCGTCTTCGTCGCAGCCGGCATCGCGCTCTTCGGAAGCGGTAGCCCCGGGGACCTTTCGCGCTCCGTGCTCGTCGGCGCGACCGCGTCGAGCCTCGTGCTCGGTCTCGTGCTGTTCGCTGGAGTCGGGTCAGCGCCGGGCAAACGTCCTGCGTGGTCACTACGGTGCGGGCTTTTGTGTTTGCTGCCTGCGCTCTTCCTCAGCGGCTCGGCGTTTCTTGCGACACATAGCGTGTCGACGGATGAGTTTTTCGGGAGCGAAGCGGCGGTCAATGCGCTCGCCTGCGCTCTGCGGGGGCTCGGAAGTGGCGTCTTGATCGCCGGCGCCGTGTTGCTTCTCTGGCGCCGCACGGATCCATTCAGCCCCGGCCTCACCGGCGCCATCGTCGGGCTCGTTGGCGGACTGGCTGGAGCAATTGGCGTAGGTCTCTGGTGCCCCAGTACCGAGGTTTGTCACCGGCTCTTCGGACACGGACTCGCCGTGCTGGGCGTGGTGCTGCTGGGTTGGCTTGCCGGCCGCCGCTGGTTGGCGCCGTAAGCTCCGCCAGGCGGGAGTAGCCCGCGAGACCGTGAGCCGCACCGGGAAGCGTCGAGCAAGCTCAGACAGGCCTCGACGAAGAAGCCGACGGGCGAGCGCAGACGGGCAGCCCGGCGAGCAACGCTCGCCGCGAAGCGCTCAATCAGGGCGCCTTGGGAGGCGTTGGCGCAGCATTCGCCGAAGGCGCAGCGGGGCTGGGCTGCGGCGCCGCGGTCGGCGCAGGCGCGCTCGATGGCGGCGCGGGCACCACGGGCAATTGGAGGGGACTGCCGCCCGACTCGGGCGCTTCTTTCAACGGCGGCAACTGCGCATCCGGAGCGAACTCGCGCGTCACCTTCCACTCCGTGCCGACGCGTTCGACGCTGTAAATCTTGATGACGTCGCCCTGGGGGAGCCCCGTGGTGCGCACGCGAACGAAGCTCTCCGCAGAGTTCCCCTGCACGACGTCCGCGACGGACAAGGCCGTATGCGCAGCGCTCTTACGCGCCTCGCACGCGCTGCCCGCACAACCGGCGCGATCTTTTTCCACCGCCGCGGCGAGCTCTCCCGTGGCCAGCTTGGACGCAATCTCGAAGTCTGCCGTGAGCCAACGATGCGAAAACTCGAGAGCCGCGTCTTTCGGCGAGCGAGTCCGCGCCTCGAGAGAGACCTCACGCGGGCTCAGGCTCTCCCCCGGCTCGTGGTAGTTGCACGCCGCACGCCCGGCGCCCCACATCACCAGCGTGGCGAGGGCCACCACACTCAGCATTCCGACGGTCTGCAGCGAGGGTGCATTCAGACTCTCCTCGGACGGCGCGTCCGAGCGAACGACGCCGCTCGGCTTGGCGCTCGTGGCGACGTGCTCTTCGGCTTCCGGCGCAACCGCCTCGTCGGGGGTCCCCACCTCCGCGGACCGCTCGGCCTCCGCGGACTGCTCGGCCTCCGCGGACTGCTCGGCCTTTTCGTGCTCCCGCTTCACGTCACTCATGGCGCGGAAGCATCGTCGGGGGGACGGGGCCGTGCAAGCCCTCTATCATGCGTGGCCCATGAGTCGGGTCGCCCCAACGTATTCCCCCGAGCGCGGGTCCCCTGGACCCTCCGCGACCCGGCGCGGCGCCGCTCGCGCCCAGTGGGCGCTCTCGCGCCTGTCCACGCACGCCGCCACGCGTCGCAGAAGCTTCCGAAGCGCGGTGCTCGGCGGCGCACTCGTCGCGGTGAGCTCGGCCGTCAGCATCGGCGCGCTGGGCGTGGGCAGCGCGTCGGACGTCACGGACGTGCTTGCCTTGCGCACCCTGGCCTATGCGTCGTGGCTCTTCGGCGCCCTCGGACTGTGGGCGTTTTGCGCAACGCCTTCACCGGCGGAGTCGAACTCCGTGCAGGCCGTGGAGCGCGGGTTCTCGCCGCGTGACGTGGAGCGCTCCTGGACCTTCGGAGTTGCCGCGCGGGTCGCGGCATCCGTGTTCGCGGTGACGCTTTTGCCGCTCGGTGTGAGCATTGCTACGAGCCCGAGCTCTTCTTTGCTCGCGAGTCGCTTACTCCTCGTTCCGGGCGTCGCCCTCTACTCGCTCCTCTTCGGAGCCTCCATCGCATTGCTCGCGCGGCTGACTCTTTCGCTCGTGCCCGGCGCGCCCCGTTTGACGCTCGCGCTCATCATCCTGCTGCCGTTCGCCGCCTCGTTTTGGTTCGACGGCGTGCCGAGCGTGCCGGGCGCGTTCGGTTGGCTCATCGCTCGACTCGTTCACTTGGGAGGTTGGGGCGCATGAAGGCCCTACTGCTCGACGGCGTGCGTCTCGGTCGCGGCGAAGTGCTCGGAATGCGGCTCGATCCCGGCCTGCACGTCGTCTGGAGCGCCGACGCCGACGCGTCCGCCGAGCTCGCCGACGTGCTCAGTGGAGTGCGTTCCCCGCGTCGCGGCAGCGTGCGTGTCTTCGACGCGGATCCGTTCGCGGCGCCGATGACGCGCAGGCGTATCGGCAGCTTGCTGGCGTCCGAACCGCCGCTGCTCGCCAGCGACGTGCGCTCACACGTCGAAGCGGTGCGGCGCCTCCGCGAGACGCCTTCGTTCGACGAGCTCGCCGAACGCGCGCCGTGGCTCTCAGCGCTGGGGCAGCGCCCCTCGAGCTCGCTCGACGCGCGCGAACGAAGATTGGTCGCCGCTGCGCTGGCCTTGGAGTCCAACCAACCGCAGCTCGTCGTGCTCCACGAACCCTTCGACCTCGCCCCAGAGGTCGACCCTGCTTGGCTCTTTGCCCGCATTGCCCAGCTCGCGACCTCGGAGGCGGTCGTCGTTTGCATCACACGCGACGAGCGTGACGCGCGCCGGATCGGCGGCAGCATTTGGCGCCTCTCGGGGCGGACGAGCCCCGCCCGCCGCTCGATTGAGCTCTTGGTGCGTGCCGAGGATCCGCGGGCGCTGGCGGCGCGTCTTTCCACGCACCCGGCGGTGGTGAGCCTCCGCTACGACGACGTTTCACCCCGCGACCTCCGCGTGCGCGGCGTGGAGGCCCTATCGCTGTGCAACGCAGTGCGTGACGCGCTCTTGGCCGAGGGCTCCGAGCTCTTCGAGCTGACCGAGCTTTACACCGATGACGTCAGTCGAGAGCAGAGCGGCGCATGAGCACTCTTTCCACCTCTTCTCACGTGGCGCGCCCAGCGACCGCACGACGCTCCCTCCTCTGGCTCGTGGGCGCCTTTGCCTCCACCGCGCTCGTGGCGCGCTGGGAGCAGAGCGTAGACGCCAGCTCCGCCGTCGACCGAAGCCTGTCGTTCGTTCACTGCGTCGTCGTGCCGCTCTTGGCCTTCGCCTTCGTTCGCAACGAAAGCGAAGGCCGTAACCTGCGCGAGATCGCTCGGCCGCTCGTGCGCTACGGGGCCGACCGCAGGACCGCTGCGGCGCGCGCTCTCTCGATTTCTGGCGCGCGCCTCCTCGTCGCCAGCCTTCTCTTGACTTGGCTGGCGCTCGGGATCACACACGGCGCGCGCGGCGCTCTTCTGGGCGCCGACTTGCTCGCGACCACGCCGATCACTTGCTTTGCGGCGCTCACGTACACTGCCGTTTTCGCCGCCGCCGCCACGTGGGGCAGGACCGGCGCGGGCAGCCTGTGGGTGCTGCTGTACGACTGGGTGCTCGGCTCTTTGCCGCTGCCCATCGCGTGGCTCACCCCGCGCGGACACCTGCGGCATCTCCTCGGTTTCGAGGTTGCTTCGGGGCTGCCTCAGTGGGCCTCGTTCCCGGCGTTGGCGCTGTTCTTGCTGCTGGCAGCGTTCGTGCTCGCGTGGCGCGTGCCACGCTGAATCCCCGAAACTTCGTCGAAATTCGCCGTCGAAGGGGCCCATACGCGCGGCGCGGTGCGCCCCGAACCGCACGCTTTCGCCCCGTGGCGCGTTTTCTGGCGCGCTCCGAAACCGGAAGCTACCCTTGCCGTCCTGTGCGAAAGACGGCCTTTCATTTCGAGTGCCAGGAGTCGCTCGCCAAGCTGCTCGCGCGCGCAGACGGCCACGAGTTGCCGCTCTCGTGCTCGAAGGAGCTCGTGGACGGCGATTGGCTGCTGGTTGGCTTTTCGGTTGCCGGAGTCACCGCCTCTCTCCCGGGGCGCGTCGTACGAAACTCGGACGACGCCGAGCTCTGCGTCGAGTTCTCCGAGCGTGAATGGGAACGGTTGCTCGAGCTCGCGGCGTGCGAGGAGGCCGAAAGCCAGCCGCCGCCGAGCCGCCAAACCCCGCCGGAAACCGCCACACCACCGCCCGGCACAGAGGTGCTCCTCGTGAACGACGATCCCGAGGTCTCTTCGCTCTTGAGCCGCATGTTGCGTCAAAGTGGCTTCTCGGTGACCTGCGCCGCCAGCGCAGACGAGGCGGGCACGCACGCTCGCCGCACGCGCCCGCACATCGTGCTGGCCGACTGGGATCCGACGGATCCGAGCGGGTCGGCCCTCACGGACGTCCTCGCGCCCAAGGGCGGCAAGAAGCCCTCGCTCGTTTTTCTCGCCTGCCCGAGCCGCCGCGCGGATCGAGAGCGCGCGCTGGCCGCGGGCGCGGACGACTTCGTGGTTCTGCCGTTTCGTTGGCGTGAGCTCGGTGTCCGCCTCTTGAGCCTGGCCGAGCGCTAGCGTTCGAGCGCTCGCCGCTCGCTTCGTCGAAACGGCGAGCGACGGCGCCGTTCGCTCACTGCTCGCGGAACGCTTCGGCGGGGCGGAAGCGCGCGGCGTGCAGGGCCGGCCACACGGTGGCGGTCAAGCAGACCAGCACCGCGAACACGCCGACCAAGAAGAAGTCGACCGGGCGGATTTCGACCGGCAAACGCGAGATGAAGTACACCTGCGGGTCCAGCGGAATGGCGTAAACGAGCAGGAACTTGCACACGCCGTATCCGAGCGCGAGCCCGATGATGGCGCCGAATACGCCGATGATGCCGCCTTGATACAAGAACGCGCGGAGCACCATGGAATCCGAGGCGCCCATGGCTTTCAGCACGGCAATTTCGCGCTTCTTGTCGAGCACCACCATGATGAGGGTCGCAATCACCGTGAACGCAGCGACCACGATGATGAGCGCCAGAACCAAGCTCATCACGATTTGTTGAATGCGCAGCGCCGTGAAGAGCCCGTGATTGAGCTCTTCCCAGTCCATGGTGTAGTGCAGACCTTGGCCCAGCCGCCCGTCGATGTCGCGCGCCACGCTGCGCGCTTCGTCGATGTCCTTCACCTTCATTTCGATGCCGGTGACGCTGTCTCCGGTGTCGTAGAACTGCTGGGCCTCGTAGAGATCCGTGTAGACCAAACGTGAGTCGTATTGGTCGAAGCCCGCGTCGAAAATGGCGACGACGCGGAACTCCTTGGCCACGGGCGCCCGAATCGTGTCGCGCGAAAAACTGAAGCCGATGGTCGGCGACGTCACGCGCACGCAGCTGCCCAAGTCTGCCGCCAGGTTCTCGCCCAGCGTGCGACCAATGGCGATGCCGGGCAGCGCGCTCGAAGGCGACTTGCAAGGATCCGGATTGATTTCCTCCGGCAGAATGTCGTCCTCGGGCAGCTCACTCTCGTAGCCGCCTTCGGGCACGATGCTGCCGGTGGGGTGCTCGTCGGTTGGCGAGGTGTCGTCGCCTTCGTCCTTCGCGGAGGCTCCGCCTAGGCCGAGCAGACCGGCTTGCTTTTTCTGCTCGTCCTCCCGAACCATCTTCTGAATTTCTTCGAGCAAGCCTTCGCGACCGAGCGGCTTCTTCACTTCGCGCGGCGTGCTCTGAAACGAGGGGCGACGGCGCTCGGGCGGCTTGGCGCCGGGGACCCGGAGACCGTCCAAGTTGCCCCGCACGATGTGCTGCGGAAGATCGAGGACGTCGCCGATTTTCGCGGGGTCCACGCCCTTGAGCAGCACGCCGGTGGCGGTGCGATCCCCGTGCGTCACCATCATGGGGTTGATGGTGAAAGGAGCGATGCCGGTCACCCCGGGCACGTCCTTCAGCTTTTCCATCAGGGCGCGGTAGTCGCTGAAGTCGCTCGACCGCTTGAGCACCAGGACGTGGGCGTTGACGCCGAGCACCTTGTCGCGAAACTGCGAGCGAAACCCGCCCGTCACGCTCATGACCGTGGTGAGCGCGGCAACGCCGAGGGACACGCCGATGACGGCGAACAGCGTGCCCACCGAAATGAAGGCACGCTTCTTCGAACTCATGTAGCGGAGCGCCAGCTCCAGCGAGAAACCCATCGCGCGCCGCTCCTAGCATACGGACTCTGGACGGCACACCGGGGTCGGTCGATGCGGGCTCGAAGCCCGGCGGACGCATGTCCGTTTGCCCGACTCGACGCGCGGCCTCAGACTCCTCGGCGACCGTGGATATCGAGGAACGAAGGGGGGCACCAGGGCCCCGCACGGCTCCCACCGCTCGGTTGACCTTCCCAAGATTTTCCGGGCAATTGCCGGCCCATTGGCCGTCTTCGCGGCACAAAAGAGCGACATTGTCCGAACAACGTGGCTCCCGAGCCACACGTCGTCGAACATTCCAGCCACATTCGGCTTCTCCAGCGCCGTCCGACAATTGCCGTTCCCGCCCACCTGAGGCGCCACCTACACTCCCCCCGCTCCCTCACAGAGCTCCCCGTGAACGACGCAATCGACAGAGCCCGCAAGAGCTACTCCGATACCGTGGCATCCTCGCACCCGGACGTGACCGGCGCGTCCGCCGAGGCTCACTCCTTTGCGCCGCACCGCACCTCGGGGCTGAAGCGCGTGACCATGACCGCGCCCGAACGGGACGAAAGCCCACCGCGGGAGTCTCCGCCCGTGCGCGAGTCCAACCCCCCGCCCTCCGGCGATCGTTTCGGTCAGGACCCCTTCCTCGGCTACACCATCGACGACCGCTACGAGGTGGAAGCGGTGCTCGGCGAGGGCGGGATGGGCGTCGTCTATCGCTGCCGTCACACCATCATCGGCAAGAAGGTCGCCATGAAGGTGCTGCGCGCCGACATGGCGCGCAGCGACGAAGTCGTGGAGCGCTTCTTGAACGAGGCGCGGAGCGCCTCGTCCATCGGCAATCCGCACATCATCGACATCAGTGATTTCGGACGCCTGCCGGACGGCTCTACCTATTTCATCATGGAGTTCCTCGAGGGCCAGCCGCTGTCGGCGGTCGTCGAGGGCGGCCCCGTGCCGATTCAGCGCTTGGTGCACATCGCCGAGCAGCTCGCCGAAGGCCTGTTCGCGGCTCACGAAGCGGGCATCGTTCACCGCGACCTGAAGCCGGACAACATTTTCTTGGTGCACCGCGGCACGCAAAAGGACTTCGTCAAAATCCTGGACTTCGGCATCGCCAAAGCCTCCAGCACCGACGGCAAGCTGACGCAGGCGGGCGCTGTCTTCGGAACGCCGCACTACATGTCGCCAGAGCAAGCGGCCGGCACGCCCATCGATCATCGCTCGGACGTGTACTCGTTCGGTGTGATTTTGTACGAGCTCGCGAGCGGCCGGGTGCCTTTCGACGCCGACAACTTCATGGGCATCCTGACCCAGCACATGTACAAGTCGCCGGTCCCCATCCGCGCGCTCGTGCCCGAGACGCAGCAGGTGCCACCGGGCCTCGAGGCGGTCATTCTGAAGTGCCTCTCGAAGCGGCCCGACCACCGCTACCAAACCATGTACGAGCTGCTGGACGATCTGAAGAAGATCCGAGGCGGCCAGGCCCCGAGCGCCATCGCGGAAATGATGAGTAGCGCTGGCGGCTTCAACGCGCCGGAGGACTACTTCAAGAGCCCCAGGCCTCACGCGGGTTCGCCGAGCCGCAAGTGGCCGCTGTACCTCGGTATCGTCGGCGTCGGCTTCGCAGCAACGCTCGGCGCCGCGGCCCTCGCTCCGTGGGCCCCGAGCGACGTCGCGCCCCGGGGCTCGGCAGCTGCCGAGCCGCGCGTGGACGCTGCGTTACCCCAGTCGCCCACGCCGCCGCCACTCACGGCCCCGGCGCCGCAAGGTCCCACCAAGCAGCAAGTGGCGCTCGCGGTCCAACCCATCGAGGCTCGTGTGTACCGGGGCCAAGAAGATCTCGGCACAAGCCCGGTCATCGTCGAGCTCGCCCCCGGCGAAAAGCTGGACGTCGTCGTCCGCTGCCCTGGCTACAAGGACCAGCCGCTGACCCTCGACACCACGGAGCCCAAACGCTCCGTCACGCTCGAGCGCGCCACTGCCCCGAGCGCCGCGCCGCGCTCGTCGGATCAGCGCTCGTCGGAACAGCGCTCGTCGGAACAGCGCTCATCGGAAAAGCGCGCGGTGGCTGCGGACTCAACCGCTCGGAAGAGCGCCGCTCCCAAAGAGACCACGTCAAAGACGAACACCCCGCCGGCGCAAACCCCAAGGCCCCCGAAGCCCCGGCTTTCGCCAGGCAGCAGCGACATCGTCGATCCTTGGGCGACGGAAAAAAAGTAACCGCCCTCAGGGGCGAGGCGGCTCCGTCCAGTTCGGCGTGTCGGCGGTCGTGGCGTTCGCCGTCGAACGAGGCGCAGGCGTCGGCGCGGGGGCTGGCGTGGCCGGGTTCGGCTTGAGCGAAACGTTGGGGTCCAGAACGCACATCAAGCCACCCGAGAGCCGCTCGCAGTGCTGCCCCCAGCCGCAGCCCGGGTAACACTCTCCCTCCACGCACAAGCCGCTCTCACGGTCACACACGTAGCCCTTGCTGCAGCGTGCCCAACACTCGCCGGTCGCGGCGCGCAGCACCCCGACGGTAGCTACCGCCACCGCAGCGCCCGCCGCTGCGGCGCCATAGTTGTTTCCGGTACTCGGTCCGCACGATGTCGCCGAGACGAGCCCCAACGAAAGGGCGCCGCTCCAAAGGCGATGGAGAGAGCGAGGTCTCTGCGGCGAAGAGCCGCTCGGCAGCGCGTCAACGGCGTCCGCGGCCTTCGGCGCCCCGCGATCCTCCGCAGCTTCGGTCGGCGCAGGCATGGTGGAACGATACTCCGGGCAACTCGACGGAGCATCTCGGTGCCGCGATCGACGGAGAAATTCGGCGAAACTGCCATTGTGCCTCGCGCATCCGAATTCAGTTCAATTTTGAAAGCCAGGAGGCGCAATTTCGTGAGATTGAAACGACGTTTCGATGACGATTTGGGGAGCCTAAAGCGAGTCCATGACTAGGATGCCGCCGCCATGCGCCTCCTACCCCGTGAAACGAGTTTTTTTGACGACTTCGAAGAGCAAGGTCGCCGAACCGTCGAAGGTTGCCGCGCGCTGCTCGCGATGGTGCAAGGCGACGGCTCTGCCGCCGTCCGCGCCAAAGAAATCAAGGAGATCGAGGAAGCGTGCGACTCGATCACTCATCGCGTCGTGGAGAAGCTCCACCGCGTCTTCATCACTCCGTTGGATCGCTGGGACATTCACTCGCTCATCACGAAGATGGACGACATCATGGACCACGTGGAGGCCGCCGCAGAGCGCATTGCCCTCTACGAAATCGCAGACGCCGGCGAGCTGATCGAGATTTCTCGCTGCTTGCTCCACTCGAGCGAGTGCGTGCTCCAAGCCGTGACGGGGCTCTCCAACCTCAAGAACCCGGCGCTCATTCTCGAGAAATGCAAGGAGATCAATCGACTCGAAAACCAGGCCGACGCTCTGTTGCGCGCCAGCCTCGCTCGTCTCTTCAAGGAAGAGAAAGATCCCATCGCCATCATCAAGTGGAAAGAGCTGTTCGAGTTGGTGGAATCCGCCACGGATCGTTGTGAGGACGTCGCCAACATCGTCGAGGGCGTCGTCCTCGAAAACTCCTAAGGAATATTTCCATGGATTCGACCACGATCCTGGTCCTCGTCGTCGTTGGAGCGGCGCTCGCCTTCGACTTCATCAACGGGTTTCACGACGCCGCGAACTCCATCGCGACGCTCGTGTCGACCCGTGTATTGACCCCACAGGTAGCGGTCGTTTGGGCAGCGCTCTTCAATTTCGCTGCCTTGGCCATTTTCGATCTCCACGTCGCCAGCACCATCGGCAAGGGGATCATCGATCCTGCCATCGTCGACGCCCCGACCATCATCGGCGCGCTCACGGGCGCCATCATTTGGAACCTGCTCACTTGGTATTGGGGCCTGCCCTCGTCGTCCTCGCACGCGTTGGTCGGCGGTCTCGTCGGCGCAGGTTTGTGTAAGGGCGGCTTCGCCGTGCTCGGGTGGTCGAAGATCACCATGACGCTGGCGTTCATCATGATCTCACCGGCGGTGGGCCTCGTCGCCGCGGCGACGGTCATGGTGGCGACCAGTTGGCTCCTCAGAAAGGCGTCCCCCGGCAAGGTCAACTCCGGGCTCAGACCGCTGCGCTTCGCCTCTGCCGCGTGGTACAGCTTGGGCCACGGCGCCAACGACGCGCAGAAGACGATGGGCATCATCGTCGTCTTCCTCTTTTCGCAGGGACTCTTGGGCGACACGTTCCCCGAAGCGCACGAAATTCCCTTCTGGATCGTGTTTTCCTGCTACGGTGCCATGGGGCTCGGCACGTTGTGCGGAGGGTGGCGCATCGTGAAGACGATGGGCATGCGCCTCACCAAGCTCGGGACGCACGGCGCGTTCTCGGCGGAAGTGGGCGGCGCGGTAGCGCTCACCCTAGCCTCGGAGCTCGGCATCCCCGTGTCCACCACGCACACCATCACCGGCGCCATCGTCGGCTCGGGAGTCGTGTCCGGGACGGGCCGCGTACGTTGGGCGCTGGCGAGCCGCATCGTCTGGGCGTGGATCTTCACCATCCCCGCCGCGGGCATCATGAGCGCGCTCGCCTACTTTGCCGCCAAGGCAATCTTGAGCTGAGCGAAGCCAGAGCTCGTCCGAATGAGAAAAGCCGTGCGCGAACGCGCACGGCTTTTCTCATTCGGGGCGCGGGGACGCGCTCACTGCCACTGTGAATCGAGCCACGCGAGGCGCTGGAGTAGCCAGTCACGCAGGGCCCCGAGTTGCCCGTCCCATGTCGCCGCCGTCGACGTCTTGAAGCTGGGGCCAGCGCCGACCGGGCAAGGGCCTCCGCCGGGGATGGGCCCGGGGCCCGAGTTCTGCGCCTTGGGGACGCACTCGTCCGCGAGGATGGGCCAACGCTCGAAGTTGCGCGCCGCGGCAGGCCCGAGCCCCGCCGTGAGCCGCGCGATGCGCGCGTCGATCTCCGCCTCCGAGAGCAACGTTTGGCGGAGCTCCTTGTAACGCGCGACGAGCTCGGCTCGGAACGTCGGCTCCGCGATGAGCACGTTGAACCAATCGCTGCTGTACTGGTCACGCTCGAGCGCTTGCTCGTACTGCCAGCCAGCGGCCAAGTCGTTCTCGAAGTACCCGCCCACCCCCAGGGTGAGGTCGAAGTCCCAGAGTGGCCCAGCGAAGATCTTTCCGTCCCTGTCCTTGTGGAAGTACTGGCTACGAATGTAGCCATCCATGTTGCGCGTGATTTCGTTCACGATGACGTGGTTCACGAACGACGGCACGTCGATGTACGAGCGATAGCCCGTCGTCGGATCGGCGAGCGTGCCCGAATGGAGCAGCGTGTTGAACGCGCCGAGGTGCTCGGTGAGGTACGCGCTCTGCTCGGCGCCGAGCGGGCTGGGATCGACCACCTCCAGATCCCTGAAGCACGTCGCTTGGGGACCATTGCAGGCGATGAGCGGGGCCTCGGCGGCGCGCCATTCAAACTTGAAGATGTAGCCGCCGTTGATGTCCGGAAGGGTCGTGTCCTCGGGCTTCAGCTGCTTCAGGTTCAAACGGTGCTTCTGGTTCTTGATGGTTTCCACGAGCGCGTACACGCCCACGTAGTCGGTTGCCGCGAGCGGGCGCGCCTCGTAGTTGACGTACACCTCGGTGAGCGCCAAGCGCGGCGAGTGCAGGCCCATTTCACGGCCCAGGTCGTACACGAACGCGTTGCGAATCAGACTTTTGTCCGGGAAGGAGGCGATGAGCGCCCAATCTGACTCTTCCGGCATGCCGAGCACCGGACAATCCAGGTCCTCGTTCGTCGTGTCGCGCAGCTCCACGCGGTACGGAGCTTTCTCGAAGTAAGACGACGACTGACCGCGCACGTGGTAACCCGCGTGGGACGCTGTTTCCGGAGTCGCCGACAGCGTTGCACCGCCAGAAGGCCAAGCCAAAAACGCGACGTCCTCGAACTCGCGCGCCATGGAGTCGAGCTTGCCTTGGCCGTAGGAGTCCAGCACCACCACGGGCCCGTCGTGGGTGGTGTCGAAAGCGCGCGCCACGTAGAGCGCCGTCGCGATGGCTCCGTCCGGAAGGCCATCGACGAACGCGCGCGCGCGGAGCTGCGTCGTGCTCGTCACCGCAATGGGACCGCTGTAGAGCGGCGAGCTGATGGTGGGCTCCGTGCGATCGGTCGTGTAGCGAACTTCTGCGCCGGGCGCGGTGGTCAGCTCGACGGAGAGCTGCCCCTGGAAGGTGCCGCTGGGCACCGAGAACTTCACTGCGCCTTGTTTGAGCGGCGAGCAGTCGCTCTGCGTGGGGTCGATGATGGCGCCGCCAGTCCCCGTTTGACTACCTCCGGCGCCCGTTTGCGCGCCGCCCGTGCCCGTTTGGTCTCCACCGCTGCCGGTTTGGCCACCGCCGGTCGCTGTCTGGTCACCGCCGCTCCCCGTCGGGTTTCCCGGCCCCGGAGAGCCTTGGGTACCGTCCTCGGTTCCACAAGCGACGAGGGCGACCCAACCAACGGAAGTGGCGAGGGCGAAAGTCAGGTGAAGGGCCGTTCGATTGGTCATGATTCTCCCAGCGCGCCGCGGTGCGCGAGCGAAGGGCGCGCATGTCCACTGCCCAGGCGCGACCTCGGGCCCGCGTGTGCGAGGCGGAACAGCACGCCTCTGCCCGTGCCCACGCAACCTTGTACCGAGGGTGGCTCTGCGAACACCCATCGTGCTCGCCACACTGGAACCTGCTGTTCAAGCGACATCTCGGTAAGGAAGGGTTCGATGGCCGAAGCCACGAACGCTTGTGGCCATAGTCACCGGCCGCGCCCATTCTAGGCACCGAATCGTCACGGCATCGGGAGCGACGCCTCCGCACACCAGGCGCTTCCGCGCGCCCCGTCTCGACCGAGCCGCGAGTCTGGCGCGGGGCGCCGAGCGCTGGCATACGGCCTTCATGCGGCAGCTTTGGCTCTCGGCGTGGTTGCTCTTCGCGGCGTGCGGCGGCAAGGCCGTCTCTGGCACCAGCGGTGACGACCCTTGGTTTCCATCGGGCGGCTCCGGTGGAGACGCTAGCCTCGGGGGAACGAGCGCCGGAGGAGCGAATACCGGAGGAGCAGGTGCCGACGGCTCACCCGGGTCGGGAGGAGTCGTCGTTGGCGTTGGTGGGCTCGCGCACGGTGGCAGCGGTGGAGCGAGCGGCGGTGCGCCGAATCTCGGCCGGCTCGAGCCCTGCGGACCTGCGCCTCGCGCCGGACACGCCTGCCTCCTGCCATGGAGAGGGGTGAACCTCGCCGGCGCCGAGTTTGGAGAGAACGTCCCGGGCATCGTGGACGTGGACTACACGTACCCGGGCGAGCCTGACCTCGACTACTTCGCGGCAGCGGGCATGACCGTCGTTCGTTTGCCGTTTCGTTGGGAGCGCTTGCAGAGGGCTCTCCGTGGACCGCTCGACGCAGAAGAACTGGCGCGCCTCCAATTCGTGGTCACCGCGGCCCTCGCCAGAAATCTCTCCGTCATTTTGGATCCTCACAACTACGCCCGTTACCAAGCGAACGGCGTGACCCACGTGATGGGTGACGGCACGCTCGGCGCCACGGATCTCGCGGACTTCTGGAACAAGCTGGCCACGCGCTTCAAGGGCGATCAACGCGTCGTCTTCGGCTTGATGAACGAGCCTCACGACATGTCGACGTCCGTCTGGGTCGAGGCGGCCCAAGCCGCGCTGTATGCCATCCGCGAGACGGGGGCCGCGAACTTCGTGCTCGTGCCCGGCAACCATTGGACGGGCGCGCACAGCTG
This sequence comes from Pseudomonadota bacterium, assembly GCA_023432025.1. Classification (GTDB taxonomy): domain Bacteria; phylum Myxococcota_A; class Polyangia; order Polyangiales; family Polyangiaceae; genus NIC37A-2. Next base: position 1,587 of record JAEYVE010000127.1, on the reverse strand, counting down.
GACCAAAACCGACAACGCCATCGCCTTGCTCGACATCCACGATCCGCTCGATCGATTCGCCTACGACGTGCACCAGTACTTCGACGGCAACTACTCCGGCGGAAGCGAAACGTGTGTGCACGCGAACGCCGACGAGCTGCTCGGCAGCCTCACCGGATGGCTCCGCATGCACGGACGACGTGCCTTCTTGGGCGAATTCGGCGGCGGCGCCGGCAGCGACTGCAAGGCTGCGCTCACGAACGCGCTGCACCACCTGGAGACCAACGCCGACGTGTGGTTGGGCTTTGCCTACTGGGCCGGCGGTCCTTGGTGGGGCGACTACTTCGCGTCCATTTCTCCGTACCCCGACGGAAGCGACAAGCCCCAATTGGACTGGCTCCGCTCCCACCTGCGTTGAGCGCCTACACGACGCGAAAAGAGCCGACCCCGACGCGGCGTAGTGCGGGAGCACCGCGCTCTCCGCACCTGAGTCTCCCCCAAAAGACACGCGCGGACGACGCGCTTTGCCGTCGCCCAGCTCGGGCCAACAATCAGCGCACGGGGGGGCTGGAGCCGGGGCGAGTGCGGGCGCGAATGTGAGACGAGCCGGAGCGCCCTTCCCTCGACTTGGCGCGCAGCACGGTGCACGCAACTTCGAACAGCTCGTCGGGGCCCGCGTTCGGTCCGAGGAACAGTCGTTCGACGATCCACGCCGCATCCGCCTCCGCGAAACCCGCAGCGACCAAGCGCTGCAGGACCCGTGGACCAAATGGGTAGTGACTCACGGCGACTCTCTTAGCGAATGGACCGGGTGCGAGGACAGGTGCCTAGGTAGGTTAGACCGAGCGACTGCGGATCTCTTCCAACGTGGCTTCGAGCGCGGGCAGCGCGGCGCGATCTTTCGGTCGAGCTTGTCGCTTCTTGAGGACGATGACCTGCTCCAAGGAGAGCACGCGCACGGAGCGGCCCTCTCCGAGCGCAACGTTCGTGCTTTCGCCCAAGAGCTCTTCGTAGGTGAGGCCATCCGCCAACGAGCGATGACTCACGACGTCAATCGGTGGCGACGTCGTCGCCGCGTCCGCCTCCGCGTCCGCGTCCGCTCCCTCGGCCACTTCGCTTTCCGTTTCCGTGGCCAGGACGAGCGCCGCACCGAGACGTTCCAGGAGCGCGGCGACCTTGCTCTCGTTCTGTGGCGTGTCGCGGTGCAGCAAATCGATTCCGAACGTCACCAGCGGCGCTCCCTGGAGCACCGCCGCCATCATGCCGACGACCAACACTTCCGCGTCGCTCTCCGAAATGGCGTGCAACGCGTCCGTGAACGAGACCGTCACTCCGCGAATGCCACGCGAGCCGAGCCGCGGAGCCGAGTGTGGACCACGGCTACGGCCGCGCAGCGTCACGATGCCGCGCGCGAGCTCACCTGCCTTGCGAGCCCGCTCGAGCGGCGAACGATCCAGCATCCAACGAACCAGGTTGCGATCGACGCCGCTCTCGTCCTCGGGCTCGCGGGACCCTGCGGAACCGCCCGCTCCAGTGCGTGTTGTCATCTCGCACAGCGTACACGATGTCTGCGCCCGCGGCCGCCCGAGCCTTCACGCGCCTTCGAAG
>JAEYVE010000051.1 GCA_023432025.1 Pseudomonadota bacterium | reverse complement strand
CCGCGGCGTCCGCCCCCAGTGGCAACATCGCCTCCGCTCCCTCCTCCGACGCTTACGATGCCGCGCTCGAAGCCTCGCTGGGCGCCGAAGAGCTCGCGTGGCTCGGCGTACGCGATGCTTGTCCGGTAGGACGTGAAGCGCGCTACGGCTCGGCGCAGCTCGCATACCACTACGGAAAAGACCGTGCCCTCCTCGGCGCTGGGCGGACGCGCACGTGAACGACCACGGCGGGGGCTCGCGGGCGCACTGCGCGAGCCCCGCGTCCGTGAGCGCTCACTCGCGCAGTGCGGGAGCACCGCGCGCTGCGTGACCACGCCGCCCCCGGAAAAGGGTCGACTCCCTCAGAACGACGAGGCGTGTTGGCTCTGAGCCGAAGCTTGGTAGTCGTCCAGCACCGCCAGCATTTCCTCGGTGGTCGCGAGCTTGGCGCGCACACGCCCCGCCACTTCACCTGCCAGGCGCTCGACCGCGTCGATGCGCCGCCAGTCGTCGCGCGTGACGTAACGCACGCCGCGCGCCGCGAGCAGCGCCTCGATGCCGCGTTCTTCGCTCCGCCGCCGCGAGGACGACGTGGGCTCGCAGGCGTCTTCCAACATGCTGGAGACCGTTTCCGTAGCGCATTGCTTGGCGCCTGCCAGCGTGGTTGGCCCACGCTTGATCCAGCCGGCGACGTAGAGACGCGGCACCGCGCGTCCCTGCGCGTCGAGCACGCGCCCCTCGAAGCTGGGGACCGTGCCGGTGTGCTCGTCGAACGCCACCCCTGGCAAAGGCCGGCCTCGCTGGCCGATGGCGCGAATGACGAGGCCTGCAGGGATGTCCTCGAAGCTCCCGGTGCCGCGTGCGACGGCGCGCGCACCTTCTCCCGCGAGGAGGTTGCGCTCCACGCGCACCGCCCCCACGACGCCATCCACGTCTGCCAAGAGCTCGGCGGGCGTCGCGAAAAACCGCAAGAGAACGCGGCGCGGCGCCGTCAGCTCCTCGGCCCTGGGCAGGCGTAGAACGTAGTCGAGCTTACGGAACGACCTCTCGTCCAAGCGGTCTTTGCCGTCGAAGCGCCGCAGGTCACCGTACGGGTCGTGAACGCCCACTTGGACGCCGAGGAGCTCCCCCAACTCACGCAAGGCGCTCAAATCGAAGGCCGCCTGCGCCGGCCCACGCCGACCCAGGAGCATCACCTCGCGCACGTTGCTTTGTGCGAGCGATTCCAGCGCGCGCGCGGCGATGTCCGTCGGCTCCAGCTCGCACGGATGGCGCATCAAGACGCGCGCGACGTCGAGCGCGGCGTTGCCCATCCCGACGACCACGGCACGCCCTGTGTCGAGAGGCGGCGAAAAGCCGGCGTAGTGCGGGTGACCGTTGTACCAGCCAATGAACGACGTCGACGAGACGCTGCCAGGAAGGCCCTCTCCGCGCACCCCGAGCGGACGCGCGTCCGGAGAGCCCACGCTCAGCAGCACTTGGTCGTACGCCGCGCGAAGCTCGGACACGTGCACGTCGCGACCGACTTCGACGTTCCCGAAGTAGCGAAACGCTTCGTGCTCGGCGACCTTCTCGAAGAGACGCGCGGTGGCTTTGGTGTGTTGGTGATCGGGCGCCACGCCGTACCGCACGAAACCGTGCGGCGCAGGTAGCTGCTCGAAGATGTCGACGCGGGCGCCCTGCGCGAGCAGCGCGTCCGCGGCGTGAAATCCAGCGGGTCCAGCCCCCACGACAGCAACGCGGAGCTGAGCCCGATCCCCCCCCAGGTAGTCGGACATAGAGTTCGTCAAAGTAACATGCTTTGCCGCGCTACCCTTCGCGCGGCGCCGCAGCATGGAAGCCCGGCAAAGGGATCCAGAGCGCGGACGAGGCGTGTCCCTCGTGTTTCGCGAGAGGGGCGGATTGCCACGCGGCCCGAGTCGCTGGATAACGTTTCAAGGAGCCTTGAAAGCACCGGACTTTCCCCTCGAACCCGCGGCGCGGCCGCCCCGGGGCGAAGACCGCCGCGCCCAAAGCGCAGAGCTGTCCGTCGCCGAGACGGTGGGTCGTCTCATGCAGTTCTGGGGATTCAAACGACCCATGGGGCGCCTGTGGACCGTGCTGTACCTCTCACCCACTCCTCTGGGAGCGGCAGAGCTCGCCGAACGCCTGGAGATGAGCACCGGTGGAGTCAGCATGGCGCTCACCGAGCTGGAGCGCTGGGGCGCTGTGGTGCGAATGAGCCAGGCGGGAACTCGCCGTGACTACTTCCAGGCGGAGCCAGACATCTGGAAGCTGGCGCGACGGGTACTTCGTGAACGCGAGCTCGGCCTGGTTTCGGAGTTTCGCGAAACGCTGCAGCGGGCCGAGGCCGAGCTTTCGAGCCCGAGTCCGCAGCCCCCCGCGCGTGGGGCTGCGGACTCTGCCAACGAAGGGGTTTTTGGCTCGACCACACGGCCGCAAACGAGTCGAGACCACGACGGCGACTTGGAGTACAAGCGCGACCGCCTCCGCACTCTGGCCGAGCTCGCTCGGACCGGAGAGCTCCTGCTCGGCGCGCTGTGCGCCGGGCGCCCTGTCGACCCCTCCGCCCTCCTCCCGGACGAGCCCAGCACATGACCGAAAACACTTCTCCGCCCCCTGTCGTTGCTTTGGCTGGTCGTGAAGGCTCCGGCGCGATGTTCGACGGCATCGCCGAACGCTACGACTTGCTCAATCGCATCATTTCTCTCGGAATCGACCAGCGTTGGCGCAAGAAAACCGCCGACGCGCTCGCTCTTCCAGAGAACGGCCGCGTGCTGGATTTGGCCACCGGAACCGGCGACTTGGCGCTCCTCATCGCGCGTCGCGAGCCTTCCACCACGCTCGTAGGGCTGGATCCCTCGGAGAAAATGCTGGCGGTCGGCGAGCGCAAAGTGCAAGCGGCAGGCCTCGGCTCGCGCATCGAGCTGGTCGTGGGGGACGCTCAGGCGCTGCCGTTCGAGGCGAACGTGTTCGACGGAACGTGCATCGCCTTCGGTATCCGCAACGTGCCGGACAGAAGCGCCGCGCTACGAGAAATGGCGCGCGTCACTCGACCCGGCGGGCGCATCGCCATTTTGGAGCTTTCGGAGCCGCGCTCGGGCCTCATGGGGCCGCTCGCGCGGTTTCACGTTCACACGGTCGTGCCGTGGGTCGGCTCGCTGCTCTCGGGCGCCAAGGAGTACCGCTACTTGCAGCGCTCCATCGCCGCGTTCCCGCCAGCGGAGGAGTTTGCGCAGCAGATGGAAAACGCCGATTTGCGCGTGGTTCAGGTGGAGCCGCTCACCTTCGGCGTTGCGCACCTCTACGTGGCCGAGCCCAAGAAGTAACCTCGCGCGGAGCCCGTCATCGTGAGCCACGAGTCTTCCCCCCAGCGCAGAGCCGCCGCCCTGGCGGAGGCGCTGCGCTGCGCGCCCGGCCATTCGCAGCTGGTGGTCGCCAGCGTGCCCGCGCCGCCGGGCGCAGCGGCGCGCCTGCGCGGCGTCCTCGAGGGGGAGCACACCGTGTCTTGGGCTTCGGGAAACCGCGAGGGCCAGGACGGTCCCATCGTGGTCGGGCTCGGGGCGGCGCGCCTCGTGCAAACCTCCGGCCCCGAGCGCTTCGCGCAGGCGCAGGAAGGGCTTCGGCACGCATTCGCCTGCCTTGGTTACGCGGACGACGAAACGGCACGGATGCCGCTCAGGTTCTACGGCGGCGCGGCGTTCGTTCCCGGACGCGACGCCTCGGGCTGCTGGGAGAGCTTCGGGGACGCTGCGTTCGTGTTGCCTCGTTGGCTCTACGTGGACGAAGGAGCCACGGCTCGCCTCGCCGTCGTCGCAGAGCGCGCAGACGGAACCTCGAACGCAGTCCGGGCCCGGGCGGAAGAATTGCTCACGTACGCCGCAGAAGCCGCAAGCCAGGCGGAGGCTCGCCCCATCGCCCCGGAGTCGCCCCGACTCACCGCAGAGCTCGAGTGCCGCGAGAGCACCTCCAAGGCCGAGTGGTACGAGCTGATCGACTCGATTCGAACCGGGATCCGCTCGGGCACGTACGCCAAGGTCGTCGCCGCTCGCCGCTCCACGCTGCGGCTCTCCCCCGCGCCCGATCCGGCGACGGTGCTGGCTCGGTTGGATGAGCTGGCGCCGCGTTGCACGCGCTTCGGGCTTCGCATTGGGGAGAGAACGTTCTTGGGCGCCACGCCGGAGCGTCTGGTGCGCCGCACGGGGACGCGTGTCTGGACCGAGGCCATCGCCGGCTCCATTTCCGCGTCCGTGGCGGGCGGCGCCGAACGATTGTTGGAGAGCCAAAAGGATCTCGCGGAGCATCGTTACGTGGTCGACGCCATCGTGGCGGTGCTCGCGCCGCTCGCGGCGCGCGTGGAGGTGAGCGAGCGCCCCCAAGTCCGCCAGCTCCGCCACATTTTGCACTTGTGCACGCCCATCACGGCAGAGCTGTCGAAGGACGTTCACCTGCTGGAGCTCGTGGCGCGCCTGCATCCGACACCTGCCGTGGGCGGCGTCCCCACCGAGCGCGCGCTCGACTGGATCGTGACGCGCGAGCCTGCGACGCGCGGCTGGTACGCCTCCCCGTTCGGCTGGGTGGACGCGCACGGCGACGGCGAAATGGTGGTGGCGCTCCGCTCCGCGCTCATCAACGGCGACCGCGCGCACCTTTACGCCGGAGCCGGCATCGTCGACGAGTCGGACGCGGCCGCCGAGTACGAAGAAACCGAGGTCAAGCTCGCGGGGATGCGCGCAGCGCTGGGCCTGGGCCCGGAGGCCAAGAAGAGCGACGAAAGCCCGGCATGATGCGCAACTTGCTCACCGAGTGGTCACGGCTCCTGATGGGAAGCTTCGCCCAAGCCGGACTCACGGACGTCGTCATCAGCCCCGGCTCGCGCTCGACGCCGCTCGCGTGGGCGGCGCTGGAAAACGAAGCGCTCGCTTGCCACGCGGTCATCGACGAGCGCGGCGCCGCGTTCTTCGCGGTTGGGCACGCCAAGGTCACGGGGCGGCCAGTCGTCTTGCTCTGCACGTCGGGCAGCGCGGGCGCGCACTATTTGCCAGCGTTCGTCGAGGCATCGGAGAGTCGCACGCCCGTCATCGCGCTCACGGCGGATCGCCCTTTCGAGCTGCTCGATTGCTCGGCGCCACAAGCCATCGACCAGACTCGCCTCTTCGGCCAGTTTTCGAGGGCGTATTTCGACGTCGGCATGCCGGACGCCCACCCGGACGCGCTCGCGGCGCTCCAACGCAAAGTCGCCCAAGCCGTGCTCGCGAGCGCGCACCCGACTCCGGGGCCCGTTCAGCTGAACGTACACGCGCGCAAACCTCTGGAGCCGGTCCGGCTCGAGCAGCTCAGTTCCCCCACGAACGACGAACGCGCGCTCGCCGAGCAAGTCGAGCGGCTCCTCGCGCAGGGGCCGCCCCACACACATCCGCCCCACGCGAGCGCGACGCCCGAGGCACTCCGCTCCCTCCGAGAGCGACTGGAACGCTGCGAGCGCGGCCTCTTGGTCGCCGGCCGGCGCGAGCCTCACGAAGCGGACGCACACCGAGAAGCCGTGTTTCAGCTGGCGGAGCTCACGGGGCTACCCGTGCTCGTGGAAGCGCCGAGTCAGCTCCGGTTTCACGCCACTTCGACGGAGGCAATCGTCGTGGACGCCGTCGACGGCGTGGTCCGCGGCTGGCTCGCCCAGGAGCCGCCGGTCGATTTCGTTTTGGAGCTCGGCCCCTCGCTCACGTCGGGTGCCTGGGCGGAGTACGTGGCTCGCTTGCCTCGT
>JAEYVE010000050.1 GCA_023432025.1 Pseudomonadota bacterium | reverse complement strand
GTGGTTCGTCGAGCGAGCAATCCACTCACCGAGAAGTGCCAGAGGCCCGAACGCCAGCACCAGCGCAGCCGCCACCCACGAGCGCTGCCCGCCGCCCAAGCGCCGGAGCCCGGCACACAGCGGGGCGGCGAGGGACATGGAGCAAAGCAAGAGCCCCACCGAACCCCAGCCGACCCCGCGCGCCAAAGTCGGCAGCGTCCCGAGCGCGCCCGCGACCAGGCCGAGCCCCCAACCGAACGTCCCGTCGTCGTTCGAAGCAGTCATCGCCGAGCCTTTTGCCATGTTCCCTCCCTGCGCCAACGGGCGCCTCACGCGGGTCGAAGCTCGAGACGCACGCGTCGCGCCGCCTTTTCTGGGACGTAACCGTGGTCCAGGTACCAGCGCACGGCACGCGTCAGCGCCTCGCGCGCGGGCCGGTGACGGTACCCGAGCTCCTGCTCCGCCTTCTGGCTGTTCACAAAGACATAACGCCCATAGTAGTCGTCGACCAGCTTGCGCGTCACGAGGGGCGCCGTGCCCTGCCAGCTGGACACCAGCTCGAAGAAGACCGCCATCAGCTTGGCGGTGCCTGCGCCGAGCTCCTTGCCCGGCTCCGCGAGCCCCGTGATGTCGGCCAGGGTTTCGTACAGCTCGCGGTGCGTCAGGTTGTCACCGCCCAAGAGGTAACGCTCGCCCACCACGCCGCGCTCCATCGCCGCGATGTGACCCTCCACGACGTCGTCCACGTCCGCGTAGCTGAAGCCACCGGGCAGGATGGGCACGTGGAAGCTCGGCGACATTTCCAAGTACGAGCGCACCACCGCGCCGTTCGGCGTCGGCTTCCAATCGCCGGGGCCGACGATGGTCGAAGGCTGCACGATGACGATGGGCACGCCCCGCTCGAGCCCCGCCAGCGCCTCGCTCAGCGCGCCGTGTTTGGCGCCCGCGTACGCGTTCGCATCGGTCAAATTGAAAGCGTGGCTCTCGTCCATCGGCTCGGGGTCGCTCGAAGCGCCGAGCACCGCCGCCGAGCTGGTGATGACCACCTTCTTCAGGTTCGAGCGGCGCGCCGCCTCGCATGCCGCGCGCGTCCCCAAGATGGCGTCGTCCATGATGCGCCCGCGCTCGCGCTCCGACACGGAGAACGTCGACGCGACGTGGTACATGCGATCGCACCCGATGAGCGCGCGAAAAATGGTGTGGTCGACGCGCACGTCCCCCACGGCGATTTGAAAGCGATCCTCGGGCAAGCCTTCCAGCTGCTTCAGGTTCGACTCCGCGCGCACGAACGCTTTGACACGCTCGCCGCGCTCCACCAACCGTCGCACGAGCCGTGAGCCGACGAAGCCCGACGCACCCGTGACCAGCGTCCACTTTCCGCGGTTTTTCATGCGCCGGCGGTACTACCACCCCGTGCTTCCGCGAGAAAGACGGAGCTCAGCGCCCCGGGCGGCAGGGACCCGGCCTCTCCTGGGCCTCGGATAGCACGCTGCGCGCCACCGCCCGCGCCGGCGGCGGGCTCTGCTTGCGCAGGAGCGGCGAAAGCCTCGCCTCGAGATCCTGGGGCCGCAGCTTGCCGAGCGCGCGCGTCGCGGCGCTGGCCACCGAGCGAGGCCCCGTGTCGAGCATCGGATCGGCGAGCCGCTCCGCTTGCGCGGTGAGGAGCGAAAGCGCCGCCTGATCGCACAACGCGCCGAGCGCGAGGGCGGCTTCACGCCGCACCTCGGGAGCCTCGTCGTCGTCGCCCAAGACGTCACGCAAGAGCTCGGCGTGACGAGCGGCGCCGCGACTGCCGAGCGCGCGCGCCGCGCTCGCGCGGACCACCACCGAGTCGTCGTCCTCGAGCGCCTCGGCCAACACGTCGTCGAGCTTCGGGCTCGGCGCGAATGCTCCGAGCGCCTCCGCTGCGCTCACGCGCACGAGCGGCCACGCGTCCTCTTCGAGCACCTCCTGCAAGTGCGGGCTGGCCTGCTCCACGCCCAAACCGCCCAAGCTCCGCGCTGCCGCGCTGCGCACTCGTACGTTTTCGTCGCCGAGCGCTTTCGTCAGAGCGCGCGCGATTTCCGGGCGGGGCGCGCCCTTGGACACCTCGCCGACGATTTCTGCAGCCGCGCTGCGGACGAGCGGGCTCGCATCCGAAGTGATGGCAGCCTCCACGAACTTTTGGGCCTTGGCGTCGCCGAACAAATACGCCGCCGGGCGGAGCAAGAGGTAACGCGTGTCGAGGTCCGGCCCACTTCCGAGCAACCGCGCGAGCGCGGCAGATGCCTCGGGGAGCTCCGCCGCGCGCTCCCCGAGCGAACGCAGGAGATCCACCGTAGCGCGCGGCGGAAGCGACGCGTCGTTCAGGGCGCTCTTGACCGCGCTCACCGCGGAGGGCGACCGCGTCGCCTGCGCCAGTGCGACCCGCAAGTTCTTGCGACGAACGGTGTTCGGCTGGTCAAGGCGCGGAGTGAGCACGGTCACGGCCCGCGCCGGCGCGAAGAGCGCGATCGCCTCCGCCAAGCGAGCTTCTCGCGCGGCTGCGGCGGGGGCCGCGTCCACCTTCGCTAGCGCGCTCGCCAAGGCCGCCCCCGCCTCATGTGGACAACGCTCGAACCCGCGCGCTCCTCGCTTCTCCAGCTCTTCGTCCTCCTGCTCCACCGCGAGCGCGTACGTGCTCGCCGCCTCGGCGCAAGGAAGCTGGTCGAGCACGTCCAAGAGCCGCGAGCGAGCCAAGGGCGTCGCCTGCGCGAACGCTTTGGCCACGTGCGGCGCGCTGTCGCGACGCGCGGCCAAGAGCGCCACCGCGCGACGCGCCTCCGGCTCCCCGCCGTCGAGCGCCAGAATGAGCGCGTCCACGTCCAGCTCCCCGCCGCTCGGCAACGCCACCAGCTCCGCCAGCGTGACGTCCGTGCTCGCGTCGGGCGCGGTGCTCGGCTCCCCCAGCACGAACGCCACACACTGCGTGCGAATCGGCTTCGTCAGCTCGACGCGGTAGCGCGCGCCCGGCGTCGCCCACGAGTCCTCGGGGAGCGTCACGTCGAAGAGCTCGCGATCGGTCGCCAACCAAAACTGCTTGGGCCCGGACGCTCGCGGCGAGCCACCGCTCGGCGGACGCGCCACGAGCTCGAAGCCCACGATCTCGACGTCTGCGGGAGCACGGAAAGTAATGAACTCGCCGGTTCCTCCCCGGCCTCGTCCCTCGGCCCACGTCGTCTCCAAGTCGCCGTCCGAGGCAGCCCGTGGCTTGCCCACCGCGCTCGACGCCAGCTGAGCGTTCAACGAGAGCGCGCCTCCGCCCGGCTCCGGAGCTCGCGTCGCCGTCAAGCGCGTGGCGCCCTCGCGCTCACGTGCGCCGAGCCTTTGATAGAGCGCCGGCTTGAGCTCGAGCGACCGCGCGTCGAGCACACGCGCCGAGAGCAGCGCAGGCCGCCCACACAGCTTCATGTCCTCTCGTTGCTCGCCCAACACGATTTGGCGCACTCCGCCGGGCGCGCCCAAGACCTCGACCTTGGCGACGCGCCGCTCGCCCTCCATGCCCTCCGGGCGGTTCGCCCATCCCTGGTGCACCACCACGGGCACCGAAGAGCCCGCCAGCGGAGCCGCCAAGAGCACGTGGTACGTCGGCCCCGTCCCCCAACGAGCGTGCACGACGGAGCGGCCCCGTCCCAAATCGAGCCGCTCCAGAACGGGCTCTCCCGCGACCTCGTCCGGCGCCTCCACGACGACCGAGCTCGCGCTCGGCGCGCACGGCGCCGCCGCGCACGCGCTCGCACGGAGCCGCGTGCGACTCTCGACGTGCACCGTTTGCGCCAACTGTCCGGCGCCCGCCGGCGCGTCGAGCCCGCTCGGCGCTGCCCAGCTGCGCGACGACCATCCGAGCGCCGCCGCGCTACAAAAAAGTGCGAGGAGACTCGCGTCGAGCCTCCTCGCTGCACGCCTGGGACGCTCCGTCCCCGAGGCGCCACCGACCGAACCGAGCACGTCTACGGGCCGCTGAAACACGCCCGCATCGTGTCAGTCGTGGTCGGTGTCCGCCAGCTTTCGCGACCACAGAAACGCGTCCTGACGCTCGCCACGCACCAAGAGGTGAGACGGCAGGCGCCCGGTGCGGCGGAACCCCGCCACGACCATCGCCGCCGTCATTTCCACCGACTCGGCCAACGTGATGGCGAAGCTCGAAACGACCCCCTCCTTTTCGAGCAGCTCACTCACTTTGGACAGTGCCGATGCGGTCGAGAAAGTTTCCTTCTCGCTGCGCGGCGCCGTCAGGACATCGATGTACGCGTTGTCGAAGCAGCGCTGGTTCTCCACTCCGACGAGCACCGAAAACCCACCGCGCGCCGTGCACAAGTACGCCGAGCGCACGCCGTCACGTCCGAAGGGCTCGAACTGCGTGAGCGCACGCCCCGCGCGCGACGCAGCCGAGAGCCCTCGCGCGACGTCCACGTCTTTGGCGAGCTGCACTTTGACGCGTGAGTCGGAATCCGGCGCCTTTTCGCGCACCATGCGTCGGCCCGCCTGATAGGCGCGCTCGGCGCGATCTCCGATGGCGTGCTCGGGGCGGGCAGAGAGCGCGATGCGCGTGCCCGACTCGAGCGCGTGGTCCGGTTCGATGGCCATTCCGAGCAGGTACGCATCGCTGCGCTTGTAAAAGCCCGGAATGTTGCCCTCCTTGTGGAACCCGAGCCGGATCCACGAGGGCGCCTCTTCTCTCTCCACTACCGTGTACGCGCGCTCGAGCCCCTCGTCGCGCGCGATGTGCTCCACGACCTCCCGCTTGAGCGGATGCGTGCCAGCTCGAAAATCGACGACACGAAGACTCCGCGTGCGGCGATTGACCATCAGACACAACGAGACGTCCCCCGTTTGGGAGTGGAGTTCCTCGACTTCTGGCTTCGTAAGAACGGCAACGTTGGTCGCCATGGGCCCCCCCTGTCTTTCCCCCAAAGATCACGTCTCATCGCCAGCCCCCGCTGGTGCTCACACGGCTCCCCCTGAGCCGTTGGGTGAGTGATGGGACGCCTCGCGAACCCGCGAGAGCGGAGGAGTTATCACGCGCCGAAGCGACAGATCAACACCACATCGCACAGCTCCCCCGGAAAAAGTTATCCACATGGAAAGTTCGTTCAGAATTCTCCACTAACACTTCCATCACATGCACGCACACCTGCGTGCTCGCGCCGCACGCACGATACTCTCCGCAACCTAGCGTTCGACGAACACACGACAATGCCGCGCTCTCCAGCGTCGACGGAGCGCGCGAGGCTGATTCGCCGCGGCGCCACGCGTCCCGCTATTGCAAGGTCCGCGAAGGCGACCCACTCGTCTTGGGCACAGGTAGGCAGAACGAGGACGAGGTAGCTCGCCCTCCTACGAGGTGGGATAGAAAGCTACCTCAGTGCCACATCACTGGAATCGACACCGAGCGCGGCAAGCATTTCCGCTAGGCGCCGCCGCGGTAGCGAGACTCGCGTCGGCATGCCGCCGTCCAAGTTGAACAGCGCGAGAAAGTCGATGCCGCTGTCGAACCGCGCCGCGACGGCCACGTTCTCGCGATCGACCACCATACTGATTTCCTCGCGCTCCTGGCCCAGGAGCAGGAGCAGCGTTTTGTCGACCTTGCCGTAACCCTGACTCACGTCCACCAGCGCCACGCCGCGACCTCCCGCGCGCGCCAAGCGCTGATACGCCGCCGCAGCGCGCCGCGTCTCGCGCTCCACGGGGATGAGCTCTGCCGCCGCAGCATCGATGACGCGCCACAAGCCGGGGTCGGCCAGCTTTCCTACCAAATGCCTCACGATGACCCCGAAGAGACCGGCGTCGTTCGGGCGACCTCGGAGCGCGCGGTCCATGCGTTCTGCGACCGGGCTCGGCTGACCGAGCCTCGTATCGATGGCGCGCGCGTCGGCGTCACAGCCGGGATACGGCTCGTAGCCCCCCAGGATCCACTTTGCCGCGCTGGCGAGGCCGTCGAAGTCCGTGTGACAGAGCACCGTGTCGACGGGCCCCGTCCGGGCGACGATCTCCGGCGTGATCATTTCCGGGCAAGCTCCGTGCTCCGCCTTGGTCGCCAGATAGAAACGTGGGTCCCCCGCGAACTCGGGGTGCCGCTCGTGGTCGTGGTGATCCACCCAGGCCGCCAAGCGGTCGCCGAGTCCTTCGATGAGCTTTCGCGTGACCTGCTCGAACCCACCGCCGACCATGCCCGCGAAGGCAATGTCCAGCACCACGACACGCCCCTCCAAAGAGGAGGCCCGGGGGAGCTTGCGCGGTGTACCGAAAGCGAGTGCTGGGAGCATGCAGGGCTCCGCGCAATAGCACAGAGGCGGAGGGGTCGCTCCGACGCGTGCCGGCGCAGAAAACGGCGCAAGCGGCCCCGCCGCGGCGCCCCCACGAGCCGACGTCGTACGGCGGGCGCGCTCCGAAGGGGCGTGGCATGGTCCCAGAAGGAGACGAGGGCAAGTCCGTCTGGGCTTGCCCGAAGCCCGCTGGTAAGGTCGCGCGCCCGTGGATCGCTCAATTCTCGAAAAGGCTCTCGCGCATCCGCTGCTCGAGACGGACTTCGTCGCCCTCGGCAAGAAGTACGCCGGCAAGGTGCGTGACTGCTACACCACCAACGACGGTCGCCGCATCATCGTCGTTTCGGACCGCATCAGCGCGTTCGATCGCGGCCTGGGCACGCTGCCGCTCAAGGGGCAAATCCTGAATCACGTGGCGCGTTTCTGGTTCGAGGCCACCAAGCACATCGCGCCGAACCACGTCATTTCCACGCCGGACCCGAACGTGATGATCGGTGTCGAGTGCACGCCTCTGCCCGTGGAAATGGTGGTGCGCGCCTACCTCACGGGCACCACCTCGACGAGCATTTGGGTCCACTACGCGCGCGGCGAGCGCACGTTCTGTGGACACAAGCTGCCGGACGGCATGAAGCGTCACCAAGTGTTGCCCGAGGTCATCGTCACGCCGAGCACCAAAGCGCCCCACGGCTCGCACGACATTTCCGCGTCCCGCGAAGAAATCCTGAAGCAAACGGGCATGTCCGAGGCGGATTTCGATCGCGCGGCGGAAATGGCGCTCGCGCTCTTCCGCGAAGGACAGCGTTTGTGCGCCGAGCGCGGGCTCATCCTGGTGGACACCAAGTACGAGTTCGGGAAAACCCCCGACGGCCACATCGTGGTCATCGACGAGATCCACACGCCGGACTCCTCACGTTATTGGTTCGAGAGCAGCTACCGCGAGCGCTTCGAGGCCGGACAAGATCCGGAGAGCTTCGACAAGGAGTACGTGCGTCGCTACTTGGCCGGCGTCGGCTTCACGGGGGACGGGCCCATCCCGCACATTCCCGACGAAGTGCGCGTCGAGGCGAGCCTGCGCTACGTGCGCGCGGTCGAGCAAATCACGGGCGCGCCCTTCGAGCCCAACCTCGAAGATCCGCTCCCGCGCATCGCCCGAAATCTCGGACTCTGAGCCCCCCCAAGGGGTCAGCGACGCGCCGCGAGGTGCGCTAGCCCGCGGTGACGTGCGGCTGAACGACGTATCGCGACGTAACGTCCCGGCGGGCCGAGTGCGGCGACGTGCTGGTGCGCCCCGCGACCTGCGGCGAAGCAAGCGACCTGCAGCGACATAACGGCTACGCGCCGCCACGCACGCTGGGGGCGGCGTGGGCCCTCAGCGCGCGGTGCTCCCGCACTGCGTCGTGAGCGCTCACCGGCCCCTCGCTCCCGGCGCTTCTCGTCGTCTCGGGGCGGCGTGGGCCCTCAGCGCGCGGTGCTCCCGCACTGCGTCGTGAGCGCTCACCGGCCCCACTCGCTCCGGACGCTTCTCATCGTCGTGCCGCCGTCCCGCGCGCTGTCCCCCCGGACACTCTCGTCGTCCGCCGGGCGACCGCTCTGCACGGAAATTCCACGCATCAGACCCGACTGGCGCGCTAGAAAACCAACATGGCACCCACGTCTCCCGTCTACATCGCGCGCGCGGCGCGCACGCCCATTGGCTCGTTACTCGGCGCCCTTTCGACGAAGAGCGCGCCGGAGCTCGGCGCCGTCGCCATTCGCGCAGCCCTCGAGCGCGCGGCGCTTCCAGCGGACGCCGTGGACGAGGTCTTCTTCGGGAACGTGCTCAGCGCGGGCATCGGTCAAGCGCCCGCGCGTCAAGCCGCGCTCGGAGCCGGCCTGCCGAACACCGTGCCTTGCACCACCGTGAGCAAAGTGTGCGGCTCGGGTTTGCAGTCGGTGGTGCTCGGCGCGCGCGCCGTGTTGCTCGGGGACGCGGACGTCGTGGTCACTGGAGGCATGGAGGCCATGTCTCGCGTGCCGTACTACCTCGACCGCGCGCGCACGGGTTACCGCATGGGCGACGGCAAAATCGTCGACGGCATGATCTTCGACGGCCTGTGGGATCCGTACAACGACTTCCACATGGGCAAAGCCGGCGAGCTGTGCGCCCAGGAGTACGGCTTGAGCCGCTCCGCCCAAGACGAGTTCGCCGCGCGGAGTTACGCACGCGCCCTCGCCGCCATTCAGGACGGCCGCTTTGCACGCGAAATCGCGCCCGTCACGCTCGCCGGCAAAAAGGGCGAGTCCACGGTCGTCAGCCAAGACGAGGAGCCCGGCCGCGGCGACCCGAGCAAGTTCGCAAAGCTTCGCCCCGCGTTCGCAGAAGACGGCACCATCACCGCGGCCAACGCCTCCAGCATCAACGACGGCGCCGCCGCGGTGGTGCTCGCGTCCGAGGCCGCGGTTCGAAAGCACGGTCTCTCTCCCATGGCGCGTATCGTCGGCTACGGCAGCGCCGCCCAGGCGCCCGAGTGGTTCACGACCGCCCCCGCGAAGGCCATTCAAGCCACCTTGCCGCGCCTGGGGCTCACGGCGAACGACATCGATCTCTTCGAAATCAACGAGGCGTTCTCCTGCGTCACGATGGCGTGCACGACGCTCGCCGGCCTGGATCCCGAGCGCGTCAACGTGCGCGGCGGCGCAGTAGCGCTCGGCCACCCCATCGGCGCCTCCGGCGCCCGCATCCTCACCACGCTGCTCCACGCCCTCGAGGACGAAAAGCTGAAGCGCGGCCTGGCTACGCTCTGCATCGGCGGCGGAGAGGCCGTCGCGGTCGTCGTCGAGCGGGTGTGAAGCGCCCGGGCTGCAGGTCCACCTCCGCGCGGCGCGGGTTCACCGCCGCACGGCTCACATGCGCTTCCGCGCGGCTCGAAATATGGTGCAAACTCCGGGAACGTGGCGTCCCGGGTCTCCGCTCCTCCAGTTTCGATTCAGCCGAGCCGCCGGGGCCGCTTGGTGCGCGCGTCTCTCCAGAGCCGCTCGGGTGAAACGGCATCGCTCGAGCGCTCTTCCGCTCCAGAAACGACGACGGCGCCCCACACTCGTGCGGCGCCTGCCAGCCGCGCAGAAGAAGCCGAACGCGTCGTTCAGCTCGCTCGCCTTCTCGCCGAGCGCGTCGTGGGCCGCGCGCTCGAAACCACGGACGAAGCGCTCGGCCACTTCGCGCTTTCAGTGCTCGCCGAAACCGGCGGCTCGCGCTCTCTGGCGCTCTACGCGCACCCCGCGGATGCCGCGCGTTTGCGCCGCCTCCTCGGAGCCCACGATCTCGGTGAACGCACGCTGATCGTCGTCGACGACGCCGCACTCCCGCCGGGCGCGCTCCGCTTCGAAACCGCAGAGGGCTCGGTCGAAGCAAGCGTGCGTGCGAGCTTGGAAACGCTGGCGCGCGTGGCGCTCACACGGCTCGTTTCTTCTTCGTAGTGCGGGAGCACCGCGCTTCGCGGGGCTTTGCCTTCCCCCCAACCCGCCCCTTTGCGGAGTTCGGCCGTGCGCCCTTGAGGCGCAATTCAGCCCGGCGCCGCCGGGAGACTGTTCGCGGAGCTCAACCTTGCGCGCCGCGGCCGTACGTCTTGGCCGCGCCTCGATCGAGCGCGGCGCGAGCTCCTGCAGCGCGCGTGTGACAGCGTCGTGCCAGGCGTTCTGCGCACGCCTCAGGCGCGGCGACCGTACTTTTTTCCGAGCGCGGCGCACACGGAGGGCGGCGCGTAGCGGCTCACGTCGCCGCCGTGGCGCGCGATTTCTCGCACCAAAGAGGCGCTGATGAAGCCGTAGCGCGTGCGCGTGGGGAGAAAGATGGTGTCGAGCTCCTCGGCCAAGTCCGCGTTGGCGTGCGCGATTTGGAGCTCGTACTCGAAATCCGCGCCCACGCGCAGACCGCGTACGATGACGCGCGCGCCGATGCTGCGCGCGTAGTCGACCAATAGGCCCTGGAACGTAGCGACCTCGACGTTGGCGACGCCCGCGCATTCTTCGCGCATCAGCTCCAGACGCTCGTCCAGCGTGAAGAGCGCGCTCTTGGTGCCGTGCACGCCGATGGCGACCACCACGCGCGGAAACAGATCCGCCGCGCGACGCACCACGTCCAAGTGACCGTTCGTCGGCGGATCGAAGCTGCCGGCGTAGATGGCGGTGTGCGCGCCTCGACCCTGACTCATGGGGTGCCTCGCGCGGGAGCCTTCGACGGCGCAGCGGGCGCCGGTCCGGCGGGCGCTGGCACGGCGGGTGCTGGCTCTAGCGCAGCTGGCGCTCTTGGCGCTTCGACGGGCGGCGGAGCTTCACGACGTTCCGCCGCGAGCGCCTCCTGCTCGAGCACCTCTTGCGGCAAATCTTCGAGCCAGAGCGTCTTGCCGCGATCGGCGAACGTCATGCGAAACGTCGCGACGAGCGCAGAGCCGGCGAAGCCATCCAAATCCACACCGAGCGACTTTTCCAGCGGCTCGACGGGCGCGCCCAAAATTCCGGGCACCTCCGGGAGCTCGAACGCACCCAAGCGCAAGAGCGGAAGCTTGCCCGCCTTGATGCCCGCCTGACCCGGCACGGCGCTCATGCTCTTCACGTCCACGCCGGCTTTCTTCCAGCCGCCTTCGTCGAGCGCGACCGGGTACGTCATCGTGGTGTGCACCAAGAGCGAAGCCAGGGGCGCGGACGCGCCCACGCCGAAGTGCGCCGGAATGACCAGCGCGCCACCGCGCACGTAACTCGGGTGCAGCGTGGTCGCTTGCGGCGGCGGCGGCGGCTCGTACGAGCGCACCACGAACTGACCCGCCGCGAAATCCACCGTAGCGCGCAAGTGACGCAGCAAATGCACGCCAATGAGCATTTTGATAGGAGCGTTCAGCTGACGTGATAGGCCCGACAGATCGCGGCCCACCGCCGGCACGTCGCTCACTTCCACGCGCTCGCCGAAGCGAAGCGACACCCACGCGCCTTCTCCTTGACTCGAATCGATGACGGCCTCGGACACGTCCGTCGCGATCATGGCCAGCGACGGCTCGCCGTTCACCTCGACCGGCACGAGCAACGTGGTGTTGCCGATGCGCGGCATGTCCAGGTTCGCCAAGAGCCCGCCGCTGATCTCGAACGGGTGGCGACCGCGGCCCGTGCGCGCGAGCTTGGCCACCTGCTCTGCCCACGGATCCCGGACCTCGGGGTCGGCGAGCAGCGCCTCGAGCTCGTCGCCCGCTTGGTCCACTCGACCGGCGTACCAGTGGGCGCGCGCCCCGGGCGCCCCCCCCCC
>JAEYVE010000285.1 GCA_023432025.1 Pseudomonadota bacterium | reverse complement strand
GATCCCCACCCTTCAATACGTCTGGCACCGTCACGCCGCGATAGGTCACGGGGCGCGTGTACTGCGGGTACTCGAGGCCCCCGTCCAGCTCGGGACTGAACGACTCCTCCCGCACCGAGTCGGCGTTGCCGAGCACACCGGGCACGAAGCGCACGCACGCTTCGATGACGGCCATGGCGGGGATTTCTCCGCCAGTCAGCACGAAATCTCCGAGCGATACCTCGGCGTCCATGTAGTCCCGCACGCGCTCGTCGAACCCCTCGTAGCGCCCACACACCAGCACGAGCGAGTCCTGGGCCGCGAGCTCACCAGCCAGCTTCTGATCGAACCTGCGCCCCTGAGGCGTCATCAGCACGCGGTGAGCGCGTGCGACGCCGAGGCGCGCTTCCGCTGCCTCCACCGCGCTCATCACGCAATCCACGCGCATGACCATGCCGGAGCCGCCGCCGTACGGCGTGTCGTCCACGGACTGGTGCTTGCCGAGGCCGTGGGGCCGCAAGTCTTCGAAGCAGAGCTCGAGATCTCCCGAGCGTCGGGCTCGCCCGACGAAGCTCGTCTCGGCGAAGCGCTCGAACAGTTCGGGAAACAGAGTGACGACGGCGACGCGCATGTCGCTCCGCCTCAGCGAATGAGCCCTTCGTCGTTCAGGAGCTCCACGCGGCGTGCTCGAACGTTCACCGCGCCGACCCAAGCATCCAAGAGCGGCTGCTCCACGAGCTCGCCGGACTCGGTTTCGATGACGAGGGTGTCCACGCTGGGATCCGGTCGCACGGAGCGCACCACACCAACGCGCGCGTCGGCGACGAACACGTCGCAGCCCACCAGGTCCACCAGGTAATACTCGCCCTCTTCGAGGGCCGGCAGCGCGCTGCGCGAAACGAGCACGGCCGCCTCACGAAGCGCCTCCGCTTCGTTGCGCCCCCCGACGCCTTCGAGCGTGAGTAGCACGGACTTGCCCGAATGGCGTGCGCCGAGCACGGCGTGCGAGCTCACTCGCCCGTCACGATGGCGCAAGAGCACGTTCTCTGCGGCGTCGAGCGAATCGCTCCCCTCGAAATGGAGCTTCACCTTCAGCTCGCCGCGGATGCCGTGCGGCTTCGTCACGACGCCGATCTCCAGGCAGTCTTCGGTATTCATCCGGGCTTCTCGCTCGTCTCGCGATGCCACCGCAGAGCGAGCCGCGCGATGTCGCCGCGACCAGGTGCGGACACGGAAAAGACGCGCAGGCTCTGGGGCCTGCGCGCTTCCGCCAATCAATCGAGGATGTCGAGGTGCGCGCGACGACCTTCTTTGGTGGCCGCCGCGGTGAGCAGAACGCGCATGCTCTGCGCCGTGCGTCCGTCCTTGCCAATCACCTTGCCGATGTCGTCCTGAGCGACCCTGAGCTCTACGACGCAGCCGTCGTTGCCATCGACTTCCTCGACCTCTACGGCGTCTGGATCGTCGACGAGAGCTTCGGCAATGGTTGCAATGAGGTCTTTGAGAGCCATGGCAAACTCGAATCTCGTCGCGCAACGAATCCCGTTGCGCAACCGAAAGAAGACTACAGCGTTCAGCCCTGAGCGCGCGTGGCGAGCTTGAGTAGGCGCGTCACCGTGTCGGAAGCCTGCGCGCCCTGACCCTGCCAGTACGCGATGCGCGACGTGTCGATCTGAAGACCGCCGCTCGCGTTCGCCGGGTCGAAGGTGCCGACCTTCTCGATGAAGCGGCCATCACGCGAGTTGCGCTGATCGGTGACGACCACGCGGTAGAACGGGCGCTTCTTGGAACCATGACGAGCAAGGCGAATGTGAACGGCCATCTGAATCCTCGAAAATGTACTCTGTCTCGAAAGACTGTCTCGATAACAAGGCGCCTTGAAGAGAAGCGCCGCGACAACACCGAACTTGGCCCCGAAGGGGCGCGGAATCTAGCAGGGGGCTCTTGCTATCGCCAGAGGCCCCCCAGAGAGGACCCACAGACTAGAGAACCACACAGCCAGCTCACCCGCGAGCCATCGAGGCCCCCCACGCCAGCGCCGCCCCGGAAGGTGGCGCAGCCGCGGAACCGGACAGGCAGGGTACGCCTGAGCAGGTGCGAGCGGGGCGGAACCTAGAGGAAGCCTCGCGGCTCGGTCAAGCAGCGTGTTACGCTCCCAGCGTGGCGACGGAGCAGCTGCTGATTGTGCTGACCGAAATTCTGGCGCCGTTGGTGGAGGCCGACGAGGGGGAGCTGTACGTCGTGGAAGCGAATTCCCACGCTGTTCGGCTTCATCTCGGCGGGCGCTTTTCGGGATGCCCGGGCAACCAGCTGGTCTCCGAATCGGTTTTCTTGCCCGCGCTGCGCACGGTCGATCCCGAAGTTTCGCTCGAGGTGAGCTCGGGCCCCATCGTGCCGGAAGGCGCCCGTCGCGTCCGACCGCCCTCCGTCTGAACCGCCCTCCGTCTCAACCGCCCTCCGTCTGAACCGCCCCCCGTCTCAACCGCCCGGGGACCGACCACTCGGAGCTCGCCTGCCCGTCGGCCTCGCCCCGCCGTGGTTCGGGGCCTCGCACCTCCGAGGACACCTGGCGAGATGCGGCGCCCCGCTGTATGTGATGGGCCTTTAGCACGATGTCGTCGGCTCGCCCTCCTTTCGCTCCCGCGTGCCGCGCACAGCGGACACGAACCGAGCGAAGGTTTCGCGTAGGCGGACGAGCCAGCATGGTGTGCGCGTGCATCGCCCTGCTCGCGGGGTGCGCCTCGCGCGAGGCGCCGCCGCCGTTTCCGGCGTACACCGGCGCAATCGCCGAGCTGTTCGACAACTCGCTGTCCCGACGCTTTCTGCTTGCCGAGGCGGGGGATCGACTATTTCATGCTCGCCTCGTCGAGGCAGACACCGTGCTCGAGGCGCGCATTCGCACCGTCAACGCCGACACTCGGGACGGCATCCCTGCCTACCAGCTGAGTCTCAATCCGACGCGGGCGCTCTTGGGCGCCCTCCCCGAGAGCCCGCTCGTCCTCTCCGTCCCCCGCGAGCACCCCTCGTATGCCATGATCCGACTGGGACACCGGCACCTCGTCGGGCGGCGAGCCATTTTGATCATCAAGAATTTTACCAATGATGACGGGACCATAACGCACCATGTGCGGGTCGAACCGGACGACGCAACCACCCGCGGCGCGCTCGCCATCGTCAAGCTCTAAGGCCAGAAAACATGCAGCTCAGGTTCCGTTCTTCCTCCATCGAGATAAAAACCCCGCAAGAAATCGAACGTATGCGGGAGGTGGGGCGGCTCGCCGCCGACACGTTGTGTCGCGTCGACGAGATCCTTCGTCCAGGCATCACGACGGACGAAATCAACGACTTCGTGCACGCAGATACCCTGGAAAAGCACGCGATCCCCGCGCCGCTCAACTACAAAGGCTTTCCCAAGAGCGTCTGCACCTCCATCAACGAGGTCGTCTGCCACGGCATTCCCGGTCCTCGAAAGCTGCGCGAGGGGGACATCATCAACGTCGATGTGACCCATAAATATCAAGGGTTTCACGGGGATACGTCAGCTACTTTTTACGTGGGCACACCGAGCAAGGAAGCCGTTCTGGTCACGGAGGTGGCTCGAAAGTGCTTGGCGTTGGGCATCGCCGAGGTGCGACCGGGTGCTCGCATTGGCGACATTGGGGCCGCCATCCAAGAGTTCGCAGAAGCCCAAGGGTGCTCCGTGGTGAGGGACTTCGTCGGCCACGGCATCGGACGCACCTTTCATTCCGAGCCCCAAGTCAGCCACGCCGGCCGGCGCGGAACGGGACCGCGGATGCGCCCCGGCATGATTTTCACGATTGAGCCGATGATCAATCTCGGCGGCTTGGAAGTGCAGATCCTCGATGACGACTGGACGGCCGTTACCGTCGACGGCAGCCTTTCTGCCCAGTTCGAGCACACGATCCTGGTTACGGAAGACGGTCACGAAGTGCTCACCGCGAGAAATCGCGCGCTGGCAAATAGCGAACGGTTCCCGACGTACTTCGGCGCCTGAGGCCATATCGTAGTTGACGGGGTGAGCGGAGCCCGACTAGCTTGCAAGCCGCCTCCGCAGCATTTGCGAGTTTGCATTGCGTTTTTGCGGAGTCGGGTGGGGTTATCGCCTGTTATGGGCGGCCTCTTCGATAAGCACCCGCCAGGCGGCACGGGAACCGCCCGGAGGGCGAGCTCCGTGAACGAGTCGATGGCGGCAAAGAAGCAAAGTACGGGCAAGGTAGGTCGCGGCAAGCCGGCTGCAAAGGCGACTGCCAAGGGCGTCGGGACAAAAGCCGGCGCCAAGAAGGCCCCCTCCAGCTCCAAGAAGGCCACTTCTCAGAGCAGCGCCTCGGTGAAGGGCTCCTCTTCCGCGAAGGGCAAGCCCTCAGCGAAGGGCGGCTCTGCCGGGAAGGGCGGCTCTGCCGTGAAAGGCAGCGCTGCCGGGAAAGGCAAAGCGTCCTCCAAGGGCGATGCGGCGAAGGGTTCGTCGGCCAAGGCCAAGACTCCCGCCAAGCCAGCCAAGGCGGTCCCGAAGAAGGCCCCCAAGGCGCCGGCCAAGGCTGCCCAGAGCGCCAAGCGCGCCCCTTCCAAGGCGGCTAGCGCAGCAGCCAAGAAGGCAGCCGCGCAAAAGGCGGCGGTCGCGCTCGCCAAACAAAAGGCTCAGCTCGAAAAGCAAAAGGAGAAGGACCGCCTCCAAAAAGAGCGCGAAAAAGCCCTCCTCCTGAAAAAGAAGGAAGCCGAGGCCGCTCGCCTTCAAAAAGAGCGCGAAAAAGCCCTCCTCCAAAAGCAAAAGGAGAAGGAAAAAGAGCGTCTCCAGAAGGAGCGCGAAAAAGCCCTCCTCCAAAAGCAAAAGGAAGCGGAGCTCGCTCGCCTTCAAAAGGAGAAGGAGGCCGAAAAGGAACGCCTCCGCCTCGAAAAAGAAGCCGAGAAGGAAGCGGCTCGCCTCGAAAAAGAAGCCGAGAAAGAGCGCCTCCGCCTCGAAAAAGAAGCCGAGAAGGAAGCGGCTCGCCTCGAGAAGGAGCGCATCCGCGAAGAGGCGCGCCAAAAGAAGGAAGAGGAGCGTCGCCAGAAGGAGGCGGAGCGCGAGGCTTATCGCAAGGCGCGAGAAGCCGAGCGTGAAAAGCTCCGCGCAGAAAAGGAAGCCGCCCGACGAGCCCTCGAAGGCAAGGTGGCGCGCCAGAACCGTCAGGCGCAGCGCATCGCAGGCGTCGGACGGGGCGGGACCAGCCGCGTCTACCGGCCCGACACGGTGCCGGACCAGTCTCGTACGACACGCCGCGGCTCAGAGAACGCGCCTGCCACTCCGCGCCCCTCGAGCGCCGTCACGACTCCGCGCCCGACGCCGCCGCCGCGCATCACGCCCCCGCGCCGCTCGCTGCCGGACCGCGTCGAGCTGCGGTACGCGTTGATTCAAGAGCGCTTGAACCGCATGCCCGAGCGCTTCCGGCAGGAGTACGCCGAAAGCTTCGACATGTCGTGGATTCATCACGACAGCGCCCTCGAAGGCGTGGTTTACACGTACCAAGAGCTCAAGACGGCCATCGACCCGAACATCACGGTCGTGCCGGACTCCAGCTTGCAGCCCGTGTGCGAAGAAATTCGCCGCCACAAAGCTGCCATCGACTGGGTCCGGGAGATGGGCAAAAAGAAGTCCCCCGTCACGGTGGACGTCGTCAAGAAAATCTACGTCCTGCTCCATCCAGAGGAGGGGGACGTCAAGACGGTCAAGTACCGTCGCGAAATCCCGCAGCACCGCCTCTATTTCCACGAGTACTCGGCGCCCGACAAAATCGGTCACCGCGTGCGGCAGGCCATCGAGTGGTTGAACGGGCCAGAGGCGAAAAAGCTCAAGGACCCCGTGCGGGTCGCTGCGCGTGTTCACTACGACTTGTTGCGCGTCTTCCCGTTCCAGAACGACAGCGGCAAGGTGGCGCGTCTCTTGATGAACCTGCTCTTGATTCGAGCAGATCTGCCCCCGGTCATCATTCACTCGACCGAGAGACAGCGCTACTATGACGCGCTCAAGGGAACGCTACCCGTCATCGTGTCCATGGTGAACGACTCCATGCGCAACGCGCTTGCCAGCATCGAAAAGGTGCTGGACGAAGAGGAGCTCAAGGTCCCGGGCTTGGTCCCCGCCGCGGTCCCCGTCGAGGCCACCGGCACGGAGTCGGCGCGACCGGTCGTGCGACGTACGTTCACGCGCGTCAGTAGCGTCAACGTCGACGAAGACGAAGCGCTGGACTCGGACGAGTCCGAAGATTCGGACGACGACGACTGAGAGCGTCCCCGCGCCGGATCCGTTCCCTCGGATCCGGCGCGCCGACGTTCACGTGCACCGAGGGACCGTCAGCGCACGAGCGCCTCGACGCGCCGCGCCTCTACTCGCCTTCGCCGAGCATGCCGTCCCAGCCCGTCGCCTGGGCCAACTCGGCGACAGCGACGTTGTAGTCGTAGGCTGCGCTCATTTGGCTGAACTTGCGCAGCGCATACTCCTTCGATGGATCGACGATGTCTTCGTCGTCGAAGGTGCCGATGTCGATGCCCTGCTGCACCTTGATCAGCCACTGCTTGGCGTATTGAGTGGCGCGCGTCCACGCATCCAGGCGACGCCAAGCGTCCTCTGCCGCAGCGAACGCTTTTTCCACTTCTACGCCGACACCGCCGAGCGCAAAACGCTCGGTCGCTCGCATTTCCTCGAGCTGCGCCTCGGCCTGCGCGACGCGCGCGGACTGCGGCAAGAAGTCCAACTTCCAGCGCAGACCCAACGCAAAGCCGTAGCTCGTGAAGTTGCCGCCGTCGTTCGCGAACGGGTTTCTTTGGTCCGTCACTTCTTCGGCGCGCACCAACCTGGCGGCCAACACCACACCGAGATCGGGATAGTACTTGGCGCGCTCGAGCTCGAGCTGCGCACGCCGCGCGAGCACGCCGGCGCGCGCCATGTTGATTTCCGGACGGTAGAGTCGAGCGGCCTCGAGGTACCGCACCATGGGCCCCAGCCGATGTTTGGTCGCCAAGAGCGGCTCGTCCGGAATGTCCACGGGCGCGTCCACACCGACCAAGAAGCGCAGAGACGCGAGCGCCACGGCCTCCCCCTTCAGCGCCTCGCTCTCGCGGGCATCGAGCTCCGCGCGCTGCATCTTCAGCTTGAGGAGCTCGATGTCGTCGCCTTCTCCTTCGCGCACGCGCCGCTCGAACTCGCCCAAGTACCTGTCGATGCGGCTGGCCGCTTCGCGCACCAAGAGCAGCGAGTCACGCGCTAGCTGCAAGCCATAAAAGGCTTTGCGCGCGTTCATGCGCGCCGCATTCTTTTCCTTCTTGATGTCGTGACGGCCGACCTCGATGTCCGCCTTCGCTGCGTCCCAGAGGCTCGTGATTTTCCCGAACGTCCACAGCGGCACCATGCCCTCGACGCCCACCTGATAGGCGAGCGCCATGTTCGAGGTCAGCGCCACGTCGGAGTTGGGGCTGTACACGGTCGTGCCCCGCACCGTGGGCGCGATACCCGCGCCCGCCGTCACCTTGAAATCACTCCAAGGCGCGGTTTCCGCTTCCCAGAGTTTGTTCTGCTTCATGGCGAGGCGCGCGCGCGCCTCGCGCACCTTGGGGTAGTTCTGCTCGGCGAGGTCGAGACACTCCGGAAGGGTCAGCACGCGGCCACGGCGCGACTTGCCCTCCACTTGCCAAACGGAGGGCACGGGCGAGTGACGCACCTTGCCCGCGGCGGCACCGTCCGTAGGGCCGCCGCCTGCTGCATCATCGTTCGCCCGCGCCGGCACAGAGCCCAGCGCCCAGGCGCACGCAATGCCAATCACCCAAGCGCCACGCATCGCGCGGCGCAGACTACCAAAAACCGCCAGCCAGCAAATCTCTACGCTCGTCGTCGGCCCACTCCCGCTCGCCTCGCCGCGCGGCGGAAGTTCGAGCGGTCGAGCCCCGCCTGCCGGGCAGCCTCGGAAACGTTGCCCGCCGTCCGCTCGAGGACCGCGGTGAAGTACCCGCGATCGAACTCGTCGACCGCCCGCTGCTTGGCGGCTCGGTAAGGGAGGTCCGACAACCCCGACAGCGGCGAGACCGAGCTGGGCGCGGGCGGCCGGGAGCTCTTCCCCATCGGCAGCTCCGCTGGCGTGATCGTGTTCGACTTGCAGAAGACGATGGCGTGCTGGATGGCATTTTCCAGCTCGCGAACGTTACCTGGCCACTGCTGCCCCTGGAGCAAAGCGATGGCCTCCGCGCTGATGCGACGGACGTCGCTCTTGGGTCCAATCGCGTGCTTCTGGAGGAAGTGATACGCGAGCAGCGGGATGTCCTCGGAGCGTTCCCGAAGCGAGGGCAAACCGATCTGCACGACGCACAAGCGATAGTAGAGGTCCTCGCGGAACCTGCCTTGAGCGATGCGCTCCTTCAGATCCACGTTCGTCGCCGCCAGCACGCGCACGTCGACGTTTCGGCTCTCGTCCGAGCCGACCCGCTTGATTTCGCCTTCTTGAAGCGCGCGCAGCACCTTAACTTGCGCGAGCGGCGGCAGATCCCCGACTTCGTCCAGGAAAATCGTGCCTCCGTCCGCGGCCTCGAACAGGCCAGCACGTGTGTTCGTCGCGCCGGTGAAGGCGCCCCGCACGTGACCGAAGAGCTCGCTCTCGACCAGGTTCTCGGGAATGGCCGAACAGTTGACCGCCACGAAGGGACGCTCTGCGCGCGTCGAGTGTTGGTGAATGGCACGGGCAGTCAGCTCCTTGCCCGTGCCGCTTTCGCCCAGGATGAGCACGGTCGACGCCGTCGGCGCGACCCCGGTTGCCATGCGGTACACCTCGCGCATGCGCGCGGAGTTACCGATGAGCTCGCCGAACTTCTCCATCTGCTGAAGGCGTCGTTCGAGCGCCATCGTCCGATCGCGCAAGCGGCGATGCTCGGCGGCCTTGCTCACGGTGTGGATCACCTCGTCGTTCGAGCGGAAGGGCTTGGTCAAAAAGTGATACGCGCCCACGTGCATGGCCCGCACCGCGGTTTCCACGTCCGCGTACGCGGTCATGATGATGACCTCGACGTCCAGTGAGCCGCCACGCAGCTCCTCCAAGAGCTCGAAGCCACCCACCTGCGGCATCATCAAGTCGATGAGCGCAACGTCGATGGCCTCCTTGGCGAGCACGTCCATCGCCATGCGCCCGTCGTTCGCGGTCATCACGTCCATGCCGCGGTTGGCGAGCACACGAGCGACGGTGCGCCTCATTTCCGGCTCGTCGTCGACGACGAGAACTCGCGGCGGCAAGCGCTCGAGCTCGAAAGAAATCTCAACGGTCCCCCTACGCGTTGGTTCCAAGTTTCCCTCCCCTTTTCGGCCGTCCCGCCCTGCGGTGACTTCCGTGTCTTCGTGGCCTCCGAGTAGAGGCCGCTCGTCATGCGCGCACTCCGTGCGCTTCGTTCACTCGTTCGTTCGCACCCAGCGCTCCGACCCCCTGAGTCGGACCACTCGGTCGAAAATGCTACTGCGAAAGGCCCGGCGGCGCCCAGTCGTCACTGACCGCCGTGTACAAGTACCCCTGCTGCTGAAAAACACACACGCGGTTGCCGCCGTCAAGCTTCGCTCGCCGAAGCGCCTCGTCCGCTGCGCGGAGCAGCGCATCCTTGCTGCGCACGTCACGCGACGGAAAAAGTGCGACGCCCGCGGAGACCCGAACGCGTTGTCCCTCGACGGGACGCGACGCCACGTCGCGCCAAATACGTTCTGCGACGGTGACCGAACCCGCAAAATGGGTGCTCGGCAGAATGACGAGGAATTCGTCCCCGCCGAAACGCGTCACGACGTCCACCTCGCGCACGGACGCGCGGAGCGCGTTCGCCACGCCGCGCAGCGCCTCGTCCCCGACCGCTCTACCGCAGCGTTCGTTCAAGAGCGCCAGGTGATCCACGTCGAAAACCAGACACGCCAGCGGCTCCTCGTAGCGCTCGGCGCGCTTGAACTCTTCCGCCAAGCGGCTGTTCAAGTAGCGAAAATTGTAGAGGCCGGTGAGCTCGTCGTGAACGCTGAGCCGCTCCAAGCGGGCGCGCGCGCTCGCCACGTGATCGTGCAGCTTTTTGATGCGGAGCATCGCCTCGATTCGCGCGAGCAGCTCGCGCTCGTCGAACGGCTTGCACACGTAGTCGTCCGCGCCGATTTTGAGGCCCTCCACGCGGCTGGCAGCGTCCGTTTTGATGGTGATGAGCACCACCGGAAGAAAAGAGTCCCCCGCGGTCGCCTTGATGAGACGACACGCCTCCAGCCCGCTCATGCGCGGCATCACGTGATCCAGCAAGAGAAGGTCCACGTCCCCGAGCGCTGCGCGCGCCACCGCGGCTTGGCCGTCCGCCACGGTCTCCACGCGATAGCCGTGCCGACTCAGCACGTGCGCCAACATTTCGCGCGTGAAGCGGTCGTCGTCGGCGACGACGATCAGCGAGCCGGCCTCGCTCCCCACCATGCTCCCCGGATCCCCTTCGCTCCCACCCGGGACAGCGGTAGGCGCCAACTTCGACGGCTGTTCTTCGACCACCAGACGCCAGGGTACCCGAGGACACTTCCGGGTAGAAGTGGGGTCGACGAACCGTGTGGCGCGAGTAGCATCGAAGTCATGCATCCTTCGTACGGGGCGCCGGGAACCTTCGGGCCCCCTTCGTCCGTCGGTTCGCCCGGCGGTGACGTCCCCGCGATTGCCGAGCTTCACGCTCTCTTGGGAGCGGGTACGGCCTTTCAGGGCAAAATTTCTTTTGCCGGGCGTGTTCGCATCGACGGTTCGTTCGAAGGCGAAATCCTCGGCGGTGAACTCTTGGTCATCGGGGAAGGCGCAGAAGTGCGCGGCCAAGTGCGAGTGGACTCCATCATCATTCAAGGTGGGCGCGTGGATGCCGACATCGTGGCGCTCCGTTCCATCGAGCTCTACGTCCCTGCGCAGGTCTCCGGCAGCTTGCACAGCCCTCAGATCTTTTTGGACAAGGGCGTCGTGTTCTCCGGGCAGCTCGACATGAGCCCCGTCGAGTGAGCTCGGCGGAGCTCATCCCCCGGATGAAGGTAGCGCGGCGCGCGCGCGCGCCGCTGCAATGATGCGCGCATAGCGCGGGTCACTCCGCAAGGGACCCAATTCGGACTGCGTCTCCGAGCGGACGATCCAGTCCTCGGCCGAGCGGTGGGTTCGAAAGAACAGCGGCCGTGTCGGGCTCTCGGCGAACTCGAGCGCGAGCTCGAACTCTCGCACGCATTCGTCCAGCTCCCGCTTGTTCGAGTCGTGCGCTACGTCGGCGCGATTTTTTCCGAATTTTCCGAGGCGCCCGCAACGAACACGCGCCAGGTTGTAGTGAACCTCCGCGCTGTTCGGCCACTTTCGCTCTGCCTTGGTGAGGGCCGAAAATGCACGCTCTGGCTCGTGCAATCGCAGCGCAGCGTAGGCCTCGCCCATCCACAGGTAGTATTCGGTGCGCCGCGGTACTTCGCAGCCGCCCTCGACCAATTTCACCGCGGGCTCGTACGACCGCAGCGCTTCGCGTGCCGCTTCCTCGTACGCGAGCGATTCGTCGAAGAGCGTCGCGTCCCCACGCAGCGCGAGCACGGTGGCGCTCCGTGGGTACTTTTGGGCGAGCGCGTCGAGCCGCTCACGCGTTTCGCGGTACTTCTGTTCCCGAAAGAGACGCGTCGCGAGGACGAGCTCGCGATGCGGTGGATCCTCGGAGTGACCACTCTCGCAGAGGGTGCTCGGAGGAGGAGCAACACTCACAGATGGCGCGACCGGCACCGATGGTGCGTTCGAGTCACACCCCGGAGCCGCCGCTCCGCTCAAGAGCAGGCCGGCCAAACAAAGGCAGCGATCAGCCCGCCGGCCCATTCGCCGAAATGCGGAGGGCTCGGACGGCGCCGCCAGGGGGGCAAGGCGAGCTCCAACGCCGCTCACGAGGCAAGCCAGCGAGCTTCGTTTCCACCTCGAAACATTGCGAATTGACCCTGTCATTTTAGATAGTTAGACCGGGTCACCGGAGAGGCCCGACCCCCCACTGAACCGATGCGGCCTGCCGCCTTGCGAAGTGGACCGATCCGTGCCCAAATTGCAGCCCGCTTGGGCAGTTTTAGCCCGCCCCAGCGGGCCCAAGTTACCCCGCCCCCACTCTACGAAGAACGCTGACTTTTCGAGAGCACAGAGGTTCGTCCCGCATCACCTTCCGCCCTGCCCGTTCCGGGCATCGCCCCGGTTCAGCCTGCACCTCCGCGAACCCTCGAAAACCAGTGTTGTTTCGACGACCTGCCGCGCTCTCCAAATCTGGAGCTCCGCCGGGCCCCCTCTGGAAGTGCTTCCATGGGGTGCTCGCGCGAGACCTCTCCCCGAAACCTTCCCAAGACTCCCCAGAGAGCTGGGCACGACTACGGAAGTCCTCAGTTACCAGGACGAACGCCGATGAGCCTACCTGCGAAGAACGGCCTGTACGACCCCCAATTCGAGCACGACGCCTGCGGTATCGGTCTTGTGGCCAATATCAAGGGCGTCCCCTCGCATGACATCGTCCGCAAGGGTGTCGACATTCTGCTCAACCTCGAGCATCGCGGCGCCTGCGGCTGTGATCCTCTGACGGGCGACGGCGCCGGCCTGCTGATTCAGGTTCCGGACGCGTTTTTCCGTCGGGAGTGCGCGGCGCTCGGCTTCACGCTGCCCGAGGCCGGCAAGTACGGCGTGGGCCTCGTATTCCTGCCCAAGAACCCCGCCGAGCGTGATCGCTGCCGACAGATCCTCGAAGACAAAATTTTCGGCACTGGCCAGCGCTTGCTGGGTTGGCGCGAAGTCCCGGTCGACGAAACCGCGCCGGGTCCCATCGCGCGGGAGTCGGCGCCCCACATCTCGCAGGTCTTCATTGGTTCCACGTGCGAGGACCAGCGCTCGTTCGAGCGCAAGCTGTTCGTCATCCGCAAATGGGCCGAGCGCACGGTGCGCGAGAGCCACCTGAGCCAGAAGGGCCAATTTTACATCCCGAGCCTTTCGGCGAGCACCATCGTCTACAAAGGGTTGCTCCTGCCCGGGCAGCTGACCCGCTTCTACAAGGACCTGGACGCGCCGGATTTCGTGAGCGCGATGGCGATGGTCCATCAGCGTTTTTCGACCAACACGTTCCCCACGTGGGAGCTGGCGCAGCCCTTCCGTGTTCTCTGTCACAACGGAGAAATCAACACGGTTCGCGGCAACCAGGCTTGGATGCACGCGCGTGAGCAGCTGTTCGGCGGAGAGGTCTTCGGCGAAGACCTGAAGCACATCCTGCCCACGATCGCGCCCAACATGAGCGACTCGGCCAACCTCGACATGGTGGCGGAGCTCTTGGTGCAGGCGGGCCGCTCGCTGCCGCACGTGATGATGATGTTGGTGCCGGAGGCGTGGCAAAATGACCCGCTCATGCCGGCGCACAAGCGCGAGTTCTACGAGTACCACGCGTGTTTGATGGAGCCGTGGGACGGCCCGGCTGCGCTCGCGTTCACCAACGGTCGGCAGATTGGCGGCATTTTGGACCGCAACGGTCTGCGTCCCGCGCGCTACACGATCACCAAGGACGGCCTGGTCGTGCTGGGCTCGGAAACGGGCGTTTTGCCCATCGAACCGGACAACGTCGAGCGCCACGGCCGGCTCGAGCCGGGCAAAATGTTCCTCGTCGACCTCGAAGAGGGTCGCATCATCGAGGACGCCGAAATCAAGGAGAAGATTTGCAAGCAGCGCCCTTACGGCAAGTGGGTGCGCAACAGCAAAATCTCCCTGGACGACGTCGAAGAGCCCGCGGCTCCCTCGCACCGCGACACCGCGCCGCTCCTCGCTCGGCAGCGGATGTTCGGTTACACGCAAGAGACGGTGCGCATGCTGCTCGGCCCCATGGCGAGCGAGGGGCAAGAGCCCGTCGGCTCCATGGGCACGGACACCCCGCTGGCGGTGCTGAGCGATCAGCCGCAGCTCCTCTACAGCTACTTCAAGCAGCACTTCGCCCAGGTCACGAACCCCGCGATCGATCCGATCCGTGAGGAGCTCGTGATGAGCCTGAAGACGTACGTTGGCGGCGAAGGCAACGTGTTGTTCGAGCTGCCCGACCAAGCGCAGCAGCTCGAGCTCGAGCACCCCGTGCTCACCAACGAGCAAATGGCGAAGCTCCGCTACGGGCGCTTCGAACAGCAGCGCATGCCCCCGACGCTGCCCATGCTCTATCGGGTGAAGGACGGCACGCACGGCCTCAAGGCCGCACTGGACGAGCTCTGCCGTCAGGCGTCGCACGCCGTGCTCAACGGGCACAGCATGCTCATTTTGAGCGACCGTGGCGCGAACGAAGAGCTCGCCCCGGTGCCTGCGCTCTTGGCGACGGGCGCCGTTCACCATCACCTCATGCGTACGGGCACGCGCATGAAGGTGGGCATCATCGTCGAAACCGGCGAGGCGCGGGAAGTGCACCACTTCTCGCTGCTCACGGGCTACGGCGCCGGCGCGGTCAACCCCTACCTGGCGTTCGACAGCATCGACGACCTCGTGCGCTCGGGCACCGTGCCCGGCCTGTACGACGCCGACGTGGCCAAGAAGAAGTACGTCAAGGCGATCAACAAAGGCTTGCTCAAGGTCATGAGCAAGATGGGCATCAGCACGCTGCAGAGCTACCATGGCGCCCAAATCTTCGAGGCCATCGGCTTGTCGCCGGAGGTGGTCGAGCGCTACTTCACGGGCACCGCGAGCCGCATCAAGGGCATCGATCTCAGCGTGATCGCGGAGGAAGCGCGCATGCGTCACCTGACCGCCTTCCCGTCGACGACCGCGGTCGCCGACACGCTGGAGGTCGGCGGCGACTACCACTTCCGCGCGCAGGGCGAGCGTCACCTCTGGAGCCCCAGCGTCATCGCGAACATGCAGCGCGCGGTGCGCCAGGAGGACGTTGGCTCGTACAAGGAGTACGCCAAGCTCATCAACGAGCAGCAGGGGGGCCCCATCACGCTGCGTGGTCTCTTCCAGCTCGTGCCAGCGGCGTCTCCCATTCCGGTCGACGAGGTCGAGCCGGCCAAGGACATCGTCAAGCGCTTCGCCACCGGCGCGATGAGCTACGGCTCCATCAGCGCGGAGGCCCACGAGAACCTCGCCATCGCCATGAACCGCATCGGCGGTCGCAGCAACACCGGCGAGGGCGGCGAAGACGAGCGGCGCTTCCTGCCGGACGCAAACGGCAACCTGAGGCGCAGCGCCATCAAGCAGGTGGCCTCGGGACGCTTCGGCGTCACGACCCACTACTTGGTCAACGCCGACGAGCTACAGATCAAAGTCGCGCAGGGCGCCAAGCCCGGTGAGGGCGGACAGCTGCCGGGTCACAAGGTCGACGCAATCATCGCCAAGACCCGCCACTCGACGCCCGGCGTAACGCTGATTTACCGCCGCCGCACCACGACATCTACTCCATCGAGGACCTCGCCCAGCTCATCTTCGACTTGAAGATGGTGAACCCGCGCGCGCGCATCTCGGTGAAGCTGGTGGCCGAGGCCGGCGTCGGCACCGTCGCAGCGGGCGTGGCCAAGGCCCACGCGGACGTCATCCTCATCGCGGGACACGACGGTGGCACGGGCGCCTCTCCGCAGACGTCCATCAAGCACGCCGGCATTCCTTGGGAAATGGGCCTCGCGGAAACGCATCAGGTGTTGGTCAAGAACGACCTGCGCAGCCGCGTATTTCTGCAGACCGACGGTCAAATGCGCACGGGGCGCGACGTCGTCATCGCCGCGCTCTTGGGCGCGGAAGAGTTCGGCTTCGCGACGGCTCCGCTCGTTGCCTCCGGCTGCATCATGATGCGGAAATGTCACTTGAACACCTGCCCCGTCGGCATCGCGACGCAGGATCCGGTGTTGCGCGCCAAGTTCGAGGGCAAGCCCGAGCACGTGGTGCGCTTCATGTTCTACGTCGCCGAAGAGGCGCGAGAGCTCATGGCGCAACTCGGCTTCCGAACCATCAACGAAATGGTGGGCAAGGTCGATCGCATCCGCGTCCGAGACAACGTGCATTGGAAGGCGGATCGCCTCGACTTCTCGGATCTGTTGGCGCCCGCGGAAGGCCGCGATGGCGTGAACGTGTTCAAGACGCAAGAGCAGGACCACGGCCTGGAGGTCGCCCTGGACAACGAGCTCATCGAGCTCTGCAAGCCGGCGCTGGAGCACAAGACTCCGGTGGAAAAGACGCTCACCATCCGCAACGTCAACCGCACGGTTGGCGCCATGCTGGCGGGCGAAGTCGCGCGGCGCCACGACGCCGCTGGATTGCCGGAAGGCACCATTCGGCTGAACTTCAACGGCACTGCCGGACAGAGCTTCGGCGCCTTCATCACCCCCGGGATGCACTTGCACCTCGAGGGCGTGGCGAACGACTACGTGGGCAAGGGCATGTCGGGCGGCATCGTTTCCGTGCGTCCCTCACGCTTGGCCACGTTCCGCGCCTCCGAGAACATCATCGTCGGCAACACGGCGCTCTACGGAGCTACGAGCGGCAAGGCGTTCTTCAACGGCAAGGCGGGCGAACGCTTCTGCGTGCGCAACAGCGGCGCCACCGCGGTCGTCGAGGGCGTGGGCGACCACGGCTGCGAATACATGACCGGCGGACGCCTGGTGGTGCTGGGACCGACGGGACGTAACTTCGCGGCAGGCATGAGCGGCGGCTTCGCCTACGTGCTGGACGAGGACGGCAGCTTCGAGCGCAACTGCAACACCGGCATGGTGGAGCTGGAGGCGCTCGACACGGAAGACGCCGTGACCGTTGCGGCATTGCTCGAAGAGCACGTGGAGCACACGGGCAGCGAAAAGGCCAAGGCGCTCCTCGCCAACTGGGAGTCGACGCTGAGCCGCTTCGTGAAGGTGGTGCCGGTCGAGTACCGCAAGGTGCTCGAGAAGCTGAAGGGCCAGAATTCGACCGCGGTCGCCTCGCGCGACAGCTTGCGAGTTCTCGCTCCCAAGGATCCGCTGAGCGGCGAGGCGCAGGGTTGATGACGCTCACGGTGCCAACCCCGAGCGACGAGCCCGAACGGGCCAGAGCTCGGGGTTGAGCTGCCGACCAGCAAAGCCTACGAAAGCGCGCACCAGCAGAATTCACACGATCGAAGGCACCCCTCGCAACGGTTCGTCGAGCTCGGGCAAGAAGCCGAAAGCTCTGCTCGGCGACTCACGGAGGTGCCGGCACCGAAACGGTGCTCCGAAGCGCGAAGACGCGATCTCGACAAAAAGTCCCTTTCGAAGAAACGACTGAAATCATGGGCAAAGTGACGGGTTTTCTCGAGTACGGTCGCGCCAAGCACGACAAGCGCCCCGTCGAGGCGCGGCTCAAGGACTACCGCGAGTTCGAGCTTCCGGTGGTGCAAGACGAGGTCGAGCGTCAAGGCGCGCGCTGCATGGACTGCGGCGTGCCCTTCTGCAACACCGGCTGCCCGCTGGGGAACCTCATCCCCGACTGGAACGACCACAACTTCCGCAAGCAGCCGCGCGCGGCGATCGATTCGCTGCACGCCACGAACAACTTCCCGGAAATCACGGGACGCGTGTGCCCGGCTCCGTGTGAAGCGGCGTGCGTGCTCGGCATCAACAGCGATCCGGTAGCCATCAAGCTCATCGAGCGCTCCACCGCAGATCGCGCGTTCGACGAAGGCTGGGTTACCCCGCGACCCGCAGCGGTCAAGACCGGCAAGAAGGTCGCCGTGATCGGTTCGGGACCGGCGGGCCTCGCCGCGGCGCAGCAGCTGGCTCGCGCGGGCCACGAAGTGACCGTCTTCGAAAGGGACGATCGCCTGGGTGGGCTCCTCACCTACGGCATCCCCGACTTCAAGATGGAAAAGTCGCTGGTCGAGCGTCGCGTCAAGCAAATGGAGGCCGAGGGCGTCGTCTTCAAGACGAGCGTTCACATCGGCCAGGACGTCACGGCAGAGCAGCTCAAGAACGACTTCGATGCCATCTGTTTGGCCATTGGCTCGCGTGTGCCGCGGGATCTGCCGGTCCCGGGCCGCGAGCTCAGCGGCGTGCACTACGCGATGGACTTCCTCACGCAGCAAAATCGTCGCGTGGCCGGTGACACCGTCCCGGACTCGGAAGCGATTTTGGCCGGCGGCAAGCACGTCATCGTCATCGGCGGCGGCGACACCGGCAGCGACTGCATCGGCACCTCGCACCGCCAAGGCGCGGCGAGCGTCACCAGCTTCGAGATCATGCCGCAGCCGCCCGACGAGCGGGATCCCTCGACGCCCTGGCCGCTCTGGCCGCTGATGATGCGTACGTCGAGCTCCCACGAAGAAGGCGGCGAGCGTCGCTTCAGCGTGTCGACCGAGCGCGTCAACGGCAAGGACGGCAAGGTCACCAGCCTGAGCTGCGTGGAAGTGAGGTTCGAAAACGGCCGCTTGCAAAAAGTCGCAGGCTCCGAGTTCGAGCTGCCCGCAGATCTCGTGCTCTTGGCGATGGGCTTCGTCCACCCCGAAAAGGTCGGGCTGGTGGAGCAGCTGGGCCTCGAGCTGGACGCGCGTGGGAACGTGAAGGTGGACCCGGTCACCTTCCGCACAAGCGACCCCAAGGTGTTCGCGGCGGGCGACTGTCAGCGCGGTCAGTCACTGGTCGTGTGGGGCATCGCAGACGGACGAAAAGCAGCACGCGGTATCGATCGCGCGCTCACGGGTCGCGCGGAGTTGCCGCTCGGCAGCCACGCCGATCCACGCTTCAAGAGTTGACGCCGTGCGGCGCCTCAGCGCGCACGAACTACCTCGACTCACCCGCGCACCGCTCGTAGTACGCTGGGAGAGCCCGAAGAGCCCGCCGAATCGCTTTGGTGGGCTCTTCGCTTCCATGCCAAACTCGATTCCGTGACGAAGTTGGGCAC
Organism: Pseudomonadota bacterium; assembly: GCA_023432025.1. Taxonomy (GTDB): domain Bacteria; phylum Myxococcota_A; class Polyangia; order Polyangiales; family Polyangiaceae; genus NIC37A-2. Next base: position 8,344 of record JAEYVE010000285.1, on the reverse strand, counting down.
CGGCGAACTTAGCGTCAGAAGCGCAGACGAGAACGCCGTAGACGCGCCGGACGTGACGTTCGACGAGGAGCTCGCCAGCTACGAAACGTTGGTCGCCATCGCCGAGGAGCTGCGCCCCGCTGCGCCGCGAAAGCGCATGCCGACGCGAATCTACGGAGACCGCCTCTCCAACGCGCCTGGCTCGACGAGCCCTCGCACGGCAAAGCAGTTGGACGTTCAACCGAAGCTCCAAGTCGCCGAGGCGGCCGCTGGTCGCGACACGTTGGCGGCCATCGAGTACGAGCTGGCGCCCCATCTGATGGCCCCGGACATCAGCGTCTCCGAAGAGGTGGCCGAAAAGGACACGCTGGTAGCTATCCAGCAGGAGCTGGGTGGTGCGAGCTGGACGGCGCTGGACGCCCTCGAGATCCACGAAATGGTCACCTTCGTCGTGCGCGGAGAGGCTAAACAGCTCGCCTCGGCCGAGGCACGACGCGAGCTGGTCCAGCGACGTCTGCTGGGCCGCCTGCCCGTGCGCTCCGCAGAGGAGGTCGACCGAGTGGACGTGACTCCAGGGACGACGCGTGGGACGCTCCTCGTTCGTGTATGGTGTCGCATTACCCGTTGACCCGCGCCGAGGAACGCGCGAGTGAGGGTCGTTGGCTGAGTGATCTGCCCGTGATACACGCGTCACGCCCGCGATGAACGTCATCTGCCCCGCCTGCTCCGTGCGCTACACGATCCCCGACGACAAGGTCGGCGGCAGACGCGCACGCATGACGTGCAAGCGCTGCGGCGAGACGATCGAAATCGATGCCACCGTCAGGGGGGCGCCACCTGTCGTGTCGCACCACGTCGTTTCGGAGCCCGGCCGAGAGCCTCCGCCCCAGAGCGAGTGGAACGTCGCGCAGCCCTCCGGCAAACGCGAACGGTTGACTACCACAAGTTTGCTCGATCGTTACGCAGCGAACGCGCTGGAGCCCGGCTCGCTCGTGTGGCGCGAAGGCATGACGAACTGGCTCCCGCCCTACGACGTACCCGAGCTTGCGGAGGCGCTCGCCACACACGGGCTCGCGGTGCCCGGAGCGGACCTCTTCAGCAGCGACGACGCTACCCGCACGTTCGACGCCCGTTCACTGGGCGTCGCTTCACTCGCGCTCGGTGTACCCGGCTGGCGTGAGCCCGGGCGAGACCGTCAAAGCAGCTGGAACGACACGACTCGCGCGCTGGACGAAGCGGACGTGGCCGCTCTGCAACGTCAAACGATGCCCACCATCTCCGGAGAGGAAGACGGCTCGGGAGACGAGGTCACGCGCGCCGTCGATACACGTCAGTTTTTGGACGCGCTGGGCATCGCCGATCTCGAGGCGGCGCGTCAGCGCCAGGCGCCCATCCGCGCGCCTGCAGCTCCCGCTCCGCCCACCCGACAGGGCAGTTTCGCCTCGCAGGGTTCCCTCGCCTCACAGGGTTCCCTCACCTCGCAGGACGCACTGCCCGCTTGGCCGAGGGCCTCGAGGGATTCGTCGCGGCCCGAGGACGCGACACGCGTCTTCGACGCGCGCGCCGCGCTCCAAGCGGCCGCCGCTGACGAGGATCGAACGCTCGCCTTCGACGCGCGCGCCGCGCTCGAAGCCGCCACCAAGACCGGTGATGACGAAAGCACGCGCGTCTTCGACGCGCGCGCCGCGCTCGAGGCCGCGTCGGCGGAAGAAGAAGACCGGACGCGCATCTTCGAAAGCAAGGCGCTCACGCCGAGTGACGTCCACGCAAGCGCTGGACGTCTTGCGCCGGCTCCTCCGCCCGCACCCCGCCCCGCCCCGAGTCGGCGCCCCACGCCGCCCCTCTCGGCGCAGCCGGCCCCGGCTCTGGCCTATCCAACGCCCGTAACGCAGGCCGCCCCGAGGCCGGCGCCGGCTCCACTGCCCGCTCCGGTCCCGCCGCCAGCCGCGCTCGAGGCGGCCCATCGACCCCCGTTGCCGCTTCCCGCAGCAGGCCTCTCAGCTGGCGGCCTGCCCACTGCCCCCGCGCCGTTTCCAGCAGCGCTCCCGTCGGCGCTCACTCCCTCGCCCCCCCCCCCTTCCGCGCTGCCCACACCGCGCCCCGCCGCGGGCGTCGTCATCAGAGAGCAGCCCCCTATTTTGCACGGAGGCGCCGCCACCAGCGTGGATCCAACGCGCCTGAGTCACCGCCCGAGCGTAGGGCTGTCGGAGCCCGCCTTGCCGCGCAGCCGCCGCCCCCTCTGGATCGTGCTGCTCTTGGTGCTCGCCGCTGCCGCACTAGCGGCGTGGTCGTACTTGGAGTCGCGGCGTTCCAGCGCGCTCGCCGCGCCCCCCACCGTCTCCACCCCCTTCGACGCGAACGCGGCGGGCGTCGCGCTCGCGGAAGCGGCCGCCACGGCGACGCGCTGCAAAGTAACCGATGGTCCGACGGGGCCGGGCCGTGTCCACGTCAAGTACGCTCCGAGCGGACGCGCAGAGTCCGCGCGCGTCTCTTTGCCTTACGACGGAACGGACGTCGGAGAATGTCTCGTCGAAGTGTTCCGAAACACGCGCGTCCCCGCTTTCGCCGGGGATCCGCTCATCGTCGGCAAAAACTTCGACATCCGCTGAGGGAGAGCGCGCGCTCATCGTTCTCTCAGGGGTGTACGTTGACCAGAGTTCCGGAGCCGAAGGTCTCTCCGGCGTACGACGCGTGCCAGTGCTCCGGCACGTCCGGCGTGGACCACTCGAAGACGTAGCGCGCGTCGATGGGCGCGAGGTTGATGCAGCCGTGCGACCGCGGACGCCCAAAGTCGTCGTGCCAGTAGGCTGCGTGAATCGCGTAGCCGCCCTTGAAGTACATTACCCACGGCACGTCTCGCAGCTCGAACTCGTTGTCCGCCACCTGCGAGTCCATCGTGGTGGTCACGTGTTTCTGAAGGACACGAAACGTGCCCACCGGCGTGCTGTGCGTCTTCTGGGGATCCCCCAGCCCGTCGCGTCCCGTCGAGGTCAGGGTCGCGTACACGGGCTTGTCGCCTTCGTACAAAACCAGCGTTTGGCTGAGGATGGATACGTCGATCCACCGCGCGCCGCGGCTCGCGAACCACGGTAGCTGGCTGGGCTTGGCCGCCACGCGCAAGTCGTCGCTCTTCAGCCATTTTCCGTCGCGCGTCTCGACCATGCGCGTACCACGCAGCTGGCGGACCTTGCCCGAAAGTGGAATCAGCTGGCGGCGCCCCAACTTTTCGCCGGCGGTCAACTTACCGCTTTCGTACGACCAGAACCGCGCACGGTCGTCCTTGGTGAAGGCAAGCGGGAGCCCCACGTCGGAAATTTCCGCGCCGTGGAACGGGGACCCCGAGTCGGCTTTCAGCTTGTCCGCGGGAAGCAGGCGTCCGTCCGTCGTCACCGCGAAGCGGCGTTGGTGGTCGCCCTGACCCGCGACGAACGTGTCGACGAGCGCGACGCCAGCGTGGCGCTTGACGCGGCCGGCGATCACGGCGTACGGCGGCGCCTTGAACGACGCGATGTTCGGCACGCGGCGCTCTCCCTCGAGCCACCAGGGCACGGCGTCGTCGCCGTTGCCTCCGTAGCGTTCGCTGAGCGACATCGGAAGAGCGTGGTCTGGAATCCCCGCTGCGGCGGCACCGGTCGCCGTGAGCGGCACGTCGTTCGAACCTACGTCGAGCGCGTCCCACTCCTTGGCGAGCTTCTTGTAGCTGCGCAGATGGCGATCGAGACGCATTTCGTACTGGGCCTGCTCTGCCTTCGTCGGCACGCGCAGGTAATTCGGCGCGATGGATCGCAAGAAGGCGTACTTGTACGGCAACGCCTTCTTACGATCGGGCTCCTTGTCGAACGCGCGCACGAGCGGATGATCGAGCTTGAGCGTGGCGTCGCCCTCGGCGCACACGAAGCCGACCGGACGCACCGCGTACCACCCCTTTGCGCAGCCTTCGCGCCCCACCGGCTCTTCGGAGCGCGCCACTTGGGCCCCCAAGCGCAGGTAGCCGATCGGCTTGGACGTTTTGCTCGGCGCCTCGTGAACGGGCGTTACGAGCGCCACCGGGGCAAGCCGTGGGCCGTCTTCGGGCGGAACCGGCACGTGAGCCCAGTCCTCGCGAGCCTTCGCGAGCGCGTCGTCTGCGGCCTTGGCGTGCAGCGCCGCCGGAGCCGCCGTGTTTCCGGACGACGTCTTGGCCTGGCCGCACCCCCATGGAAGCGCCACCATCACGAGTGACGCCACGCCGCACCAGCGCGGCGGACCAAGCTTTCGCGCGTGCGCGCGCAGGGTGCCGCGAGACCTCGAGCTCATCGCCCGCGAACCTGCCAAAGGTGGCGCGACACAGCCAAATAAACGGCGGCCCGACGCCACCGCTACGATGCGACCGGCTTTTTTCGCACGGAGCGGCAACTCTCCGCGCGGGGCCGGGGCGTCGTAGAAAACGCCCTGCGCGACACGGATCTGTCTCTTGCGCTCCTGGGCACGACGCGCAAAAACCCGTGCAGCCCGGCGGCAATCGGGACGGTGCTCGAAGGTTTTCATCGCAGAGCTCCTTCGAGTCAGGTGCCTCGCTTTCAGGGGAAAGTGCACGGCAACTGCCCACCGTACCCCACCGCCGGGGCCGTCTTTTGGCCCGCGTGCGGCCCCGCACTCGGACCCCGCTCACCCCCCGCGAACCCGCCTCGAAAACCAGAACGAGATCCTTCATGTCGAAAGATACGCTGACGATCACCGACAACCGCACGGGCAAGACCTACGAAGTCCCCGTCACCGACGGCACCATCAAGTCGATGGATCTCCGCCAGATCCGGGTGAGCGACGATGATTTCGGCCTCATGGGGTACGACCCGGCGTTCATGAACACCGCCTCGTGCCGCTCGTCCGTCACGTACATCGACGGCGACAAGGGCATCCTGCGCTACCGCGGTTACCCGGTGGACCAGCTCGCGGAAAACGCGAGCTTCTTGGAGGTCGCGTATCTCCTCATCAACGGCGAGTTGCCCAACCAAGAGCAGCTCAAGGAGTGGGAGCGCGACATCACGCACCACACCTTCGTGCATGAGAACATTCGCACGTTCATCGACGGCTTCCGTTACGACGCCCACCCCATGGGCATGTTGGTCGCCACCGTGGGCGCGCTGAGCACGTTCTACCCCGAGGCCAAGAAGATCCACGATCCTGCCACGCGGCGCGCACAGATGGTGCGCCTCATCGCCAAAATGCCGACCTTGGCGGCGTGGAGCTACCGCCACAGCGTGGGCAAGCCGTTCGTTTATCCGGACAACGAGCTCAGCTACAGCGCCAACTTCCTGCACATGCTGAAGCGCGTGGCGGAGCCGCGCTACGTCGCTCACCCCGACGTGGTGAAGGCGCTGGACGTGCTCTTCATCCTGCACGCGGATCACGAGCAAAACTGCTCCACGAACGTGATGCGCAGTATCGGCAGCTCCGAGGCGGATCCGTACGTCGCTGTCGCCGGCGCCGCCGCCGCCCTCTACGGTCCGCTGCACGGCGGAGCCAACGAAGCCGTGCTCCGCATGCTTCGTCAAATCGGCAACGTCAGCAACGTGGCCGATTTCGTCAAGGGGGTGAAGGACGGCTCGGCGGGCCAGCGCCTCATGGGCTTCGGCCACCGCGTCTACAAGAACTACGACCCGCGCGCCAAGGTCATCAAGGCGCTGGCGGACAAGGTGTTCGACGTCGTCGGCAAGCGTAACCCGCTGCTCGAGGTCGCCCTCGAGCTCGAAAAAATCGCCCTGAGCGACGAGTACTTCGTCAAGCGCAAGCTCTACCCGAACGTCGACTTCTACTCCGGCCTCATCTACGAGGCGCTCGAAATCCCCGTCGACATGTACACGGTCATGTTCGCGATTCCGCGCACCGTCGGCTGGCTGGCGCAGTGGGAGGAAATGCTCTTGGACAAGGAGCAGAAGATCGCGCGGCCCCGCCAGATCTACACGGGCCAGGACGAGCGTCCTTTCCCCAAGCGCTAATGCTCACCAAGGGCTCACAGTGAGCCTTCGGCCACGAGCCCGAAAAGAGAAGCCGCCCCCCCGGGGCGGCTTCTCTCATTTCACCCCCCTCCCGGCGTCGTCAAAACGTCGGGCTGAACTTGCCCGCGGTCGCCAGGAGCCCCAGGAGGTACACGCTCTCCTGGTAATAACGATACAGGCCTTGCTGCTGCGGCACGTTCCAGAGCGCGTTCACGTAGCTTGCGCGGTTCGCGGCGTTCGAAGCCAGCGCGCCGGACGCGAGCGTCGCCACGAGCGCGGTCGAGCCGCCTCCCCCGGCGCCCGAGCCGTCCACGGAGAACAGCGCGTTCGTCACGTTGTTGTTCGAGAGCTTGTCCGCGAAAAAGGCGTGATACTTCTCCACCTGGGTGCGCATGGTGGAGCTTTGGCTGTACCACGCGTAGTCGATTGCCATGTTCATGACCACGCGCCACGCGTCGTAGCAGAAGCGGTCGTGGGTGCAGCCCCCGCCGCCGGTGCTGTGCCGAGCCCCGGCGAACGTGGCGTAGTCCGGATGCAGCCCCGTCGAGGGGTGAGCGGACGTCACCAAGAACGAGCGGCTCGTGCTCGCGATGGACCGCCACTTGGCGCTGTCCTGGCTCGGCCCAATCTCCGCGAAGAGCTCGTAGAACGCCGGCAGGTGGTAGCTTGGATCGGTGAAGTTGTTCGAGTCTCCATAGGGCACGAACACGACCATGTTCTGCGTGGCATGAATGATGGGATAGCGGCTATTCGCCGGCGCATTGTGAATCATCGCGTCGGCGATGTCGTCCGCGTCCTTTTTGTAGTTGAAGGTGCCCGCGCTACCCCAGCGTTGGTGCGCGAGGTAGAGCGCTGCGGCGAAGTATTCGTCGCCGTCCGGCGCAGGCACCTCGGTGGCGCCGTACTGAATGTCGAAGCTCGCAGGCGAGGAGGCGTCGTTGTTCTGCCACTTGAAGTAGTAGCGCCATGGCGTGGTCGCCGTGTTCGACGGGTACTGTGAGTACGTCTTGGCGAACTTCCACAGCTTGTCGAACTGCGTCTTCATGCCCATTTGGACGGCGATCATCATGCCGTAGGACACGCCTTCGCTGCGGATGTCGTCCGAGTCCGGGGCCCAAATGAACGCCATCGAGCTATCGCTCGGCAGCTCGTAGTAGCAACGATAGCCGTTGTCCTTGTTCGGCGTATTGGACTCCCCGGTGCCAATCCCGAAGAAGCGGTTGACGGCAGTCGTCACCTTTTGGTCGACCTCGTTCTGCGTCTTCCCCGCGAGCGTGACGAACAGGTTGGTCGTGTTCACCCCGGTGACGCTGCTGCTGCCCCCGCTGCCTCCGCTGCCACCCGTGGCTCCACCCGTACCTCCGCTTGCGCCGCCGCTGCCGCCCGTACCTCCGGTGCCGCCCGTCGCGCCGCCGCTGCCGCCACTTGCCTCGCCGCCGCTACCACCACTCGCGCCGCCACTGCCGCCGCTTGCTTCTCCGCCACTGCCGCCGCTCGTCTCGCCGCCGGATCCACCAGCACCGCCGACTCCAACGTCTCCTCCCGCACCGAAGCCGCCCACGGCGATGACCCCGCCGCTACCGCCCACACCGCTCCCACCGGTGCTCGAGCCACCCGTGGCGAAGCCGCCCGTGGCAGCCCCCCCGCCCGAAGCGCCTCCGGTTGCAAAGCCGCCCGTGCCGAAGCCGCCGGTTGAAGCGCCGCCAACGCCGGCGTTTCCGTCGAAGTCATCGGTGTCTCCTTCGGCGGAGCAACCAAACACGACCAATGTCAGCACACTCGACAGGAGCAGGTTCTTCATGGTTCCTCGTTGGGCCCACACGCAAACGATGACTCGCGCGCCGCTCGCCGCTCGCCGCTCGCCGCTCGCCGACTCCGACTTTCGTCCGAGCGCTCTACCCGCATAACAACGAAGGCGATTCGCAGCAAAACGCCGGAAGAGCGCGCGAGCCAGGTTTGGACGGTTCCTTTCGCTTTCGCCCGCGGCAAAAAGAACGCACGTTTTCGTCCGCACAGAACTCGTTCAGTCGCGCGCGACTTTTCGCACAACTGAATTCAGTCGCGCGCAACTCGTTCAATCGCAAGCGATTCGTGAGTTTTCTCGTTGAACCCCAAGTCACTCCACCGCGTCTCGTGTTCGTGCACGGACGCGGGCGAGCTTAGGCGTCCCGGGAGCACGCGCTCACTCGGAGCGCGCCATGACCGACACTGCGACGGAAGCCCGCGTTACCTCATTCCGTTTCACGCCATGTGCCGTCGGCGAGCGGCACGGAGCGCGCCGCCACATCCGGGCCGACGACGTACGCGTGCGCATGGCTTCCGTCGTCCAGCAAGACGAGCTCGCGTTGGTAGAGGTGAGGAACTTCTTCGAACTCGTCGAGCCGCGG